>NZ_JANYEK010000215.1 GCF_025363195.1 Sphingomonas sp. | reverse complement strand
GGTGGTGGCCAAGGGCGCGGAACAGATCGCCGCCGGGCTATTGGCGGCAGCGGTCACGGCGACGGCGATCCGGTCGCCACTGTCGCAATTGCTCGAAGCCGGGCCAAAACCGCTGTTCGTGATTCTGGTGTCGACCGTCGTGGCGTTTGCACTGTCGCTGGGCGCCGCATTGCTGCTGATCGGTTAGTGGCTGCGCGCCGTTCGCGGGATCAGGCGCTGAACGGTCCGGTCGAATCGCGCACCACCAGTTCGAACGGCACTTCGCGCTGCTCGTTTGGTGCGTCGTCGCCCATCAGCAGCAGGTCCGCCGCCTGATAGCCCATGGCGCGGGTCGGCTGGCGAATCGTGGTGAGCGGCGGCCACACCACGGCGGCCAACGCAGTGTCATCGAACCCCGCGACCGACACTTGGCCCGGCACGCGCAGCCCTCTTTTATGCGCGGCCGCCAGCACGCCAGCGGCCATGTCGTCGCTCGACGCGAAGATCGCGCTGGGGGGGTCGGCAAGATCGAACAGCGCTTCTGCCGCCAAGCCGCCCGAGGCGAAATCGAAGAACCCGCCCCGGATCAACGCCGCGTCCTGCGCGATCCCCGCCGCCGCCAGCGCAGCGGTGTAGCCAGCGAAGCGATGCGCGCTGGTCGCATAATCGGGATGCCCCTTCACGAACCCGATCCGCCGATGGCCGAGCGCAATGAGATGCTCCGTCATCACTTGGGCCGCCCCCGCATTGTCGATGAAACTGGATGACGTCAGTGCCGTATCGCCGCCGGGCGACACCCGCACGAAGCGCACGCCACGCCGGGCCAACAGGTCGAGCACCGCCGGATAATCGGTCACTGGCGGAGTCAGGATAAGCCCATCGACGCTGGTCGCATCGACCAGGCTTTCGACATCGTCGATCAACGTCGCCGAATCGCGGTCATAGGGCTGGGCGATCATCCGCACGCCGTCCTGCGCGCACCGGTCGCGAATGCCGGACTGCATTTCGTAAATGTAATACGGGCTGGGATTATCGCAGATCAAAGCGATCTGGAAGCTGCGCTTGCCGGCCAGCGATCGTGCGGCGGTGCTCGGACGGAAATTGAGCAGGGCGACCGCGGCCTGCACCCTTTCGCGCGTGCTCTCGCCGACATAACGTTCGTTGTTGAGGACGCGCGATACGGTTTTGATCGAGACACCCGCTTCGCGAGATACGTCCTTGATGGTCGCGCGCAAAACGTTGCTCCGGAAATTCGCTTCGGCCCCGGATGTGCCTTACACTGACCTAGGCGTCCAGCGGCTTGCAACGACTGTGCTAGGTTGATAATACAGCTGTCCGCCGCAAGGCGGGCTGGCTGACCCGGGAAACTGATGCGTCCTTACCCTTTCGATCCGGCGACCGCGCCACCTGCCAAGCCGCTGCGGGGTTACGAACCGTCGCCGCCAGTGTCGCTGGCCGATGCACCACCGCCGGGACTGGACCCTGCCGATTCATATATAGGCCCGCCAGCCCCCTATCGCGGATCGCGCTGGCGGTGGCCGATGCGCATCGCCGGAGGGGGAATCGTGCTGTTTGTGCTGGCGGTGATCTGGCTCGCCTTCACCGCCCCGCTGTCTAAATCGCTCGAACCGCTGACCCCGCCCAGCATCACGTTGCTCGCCGAGGACAATACGCCGATCGCACGGCGCGGCGCGATCATCGGCCAGCCGGTCGATGCCGCCAAACTGCCCGCCAACGTGACCAACGCATTCCTGGCGATCGAGGACCGCCGCTTCAAAACGCATTGGGGGGTGGATCCACGCGGCATCGCCCGCGCCTTCTGGCACAACATTACGTCGAGCGGCCGCAGCCAGGGCGGGAGCACGATCACGCAGCAGTTGGCGAAAAACGCTTTCCTCGATTCCGACCGCACCGCCGCGCGAAAAATTCGCGAGGTGATGATCGCTTTCTGGCTCGAGGCCTGGCTGTCCAAGGACCAGATTCTGTCGCGCTATCTGTCGAACGTCTATTTCGGCGATAACGTCTATGGCCTGACGGCGGCGGCGAAGCATTATTTCAATCGCACGCCGGAGAATCTGTCGATCGGGCAGTCCGCGATGCTCGCAGGACTCGTCAAGGCACCGTCCAGACTTGCGCCCACCGTGAACCTGGAAGGCGCGCGGGACCGACAGGAATTGGTGGTCGCGGCGATGGTCGATGCCGGCTTCCTTACCAAGAACGAGGCGGAGAAAGTACGCCCCGCGCGGCTCGCCACCAGCAGCATCACACCGTTGCCGGACGGCACCTATTTCGCCGACTGGGTGCTGCCCGAAGCGCGCGACCGCGCCGGTGAGATCGTGCGTGAAACCACCGTCAAGACGACGCTCGACCGCAGGCTTCAGTCCGCCGCGGAACACGCGGTGCACAGCGCAGGTCTGCGTCAGGCGCAGGTGGCGCTGGTCGCAATGCGTCCGGATGGCCGCGTCGTCGCGATGGTCGGCGGCAAGAATTACGCCGACAGTCCGTTCAACCGCGCCACCCAGGCCCGACGCCAGCCCGGCTCCGCGTTCAAGCTGTTCGTCTATCTCGCCGCGATGCGCGCAGGGCTGACACCGGATTCGATGATCGATGACGAACCCGTCACCATCGCCGACTGGAGCCCGAAGAACGCCGACGGTCGTTACGAAGGCAAGATCACGCTGCGCCGCGCCTTCGCCAAATCGAGCAACGTTGCCGCCGCGCGGCTCATCCAGCAGGTCGGCGTCAAGAACGTCATCCGGGCGGCCCGCGATCTCGGTATCTCGACCCCGATCGCCGATGAGGCGACGATCGCCCTGGGTACCTCGACCGTGTCGTTGTTGGAATTGACCTCGGCCTATGCCGCCGTGGCAGCGCAAAGTTATCCGGTGCACGCCCACGGTATCGAGGCGGTCGGAGATCGCAGCTGGTATCAGACGCTGACCGATCGTTCGCATCCGCTGACCGGCGACGTGCGGGATCATATGCTCGATCTGCTCTCGGCCTCGGCGGAAACCGGCACCGGGCGGCAGGCGGCTTTGTCGGTTAAGACCTACGGCAAGACCGGCACGACCCAGGACAGCCGCGATGCCCTCTTCCTCGGCTTTGCCGGCGATCTGGTGGTCGGCGTGTGGGTCGGCAATGACGATAATACGCCCAATGCCGGCCTGTCGGGCGGTGGTATTCCGGCGCGGGTGTGGCGCGATTTCATGATGCGGGCGCTGCGCGTCGGCCCGGCGATAGCGCCCGAAGCCGCATCGGTGCCAGATGACAGCGAGGGCGATAATCTGTTCGGCATCGATGGGCTCACCCTGCCCGAGGGCGATATAGAAGGATTGGGGCTTAATTTGCATGTCGGCCCCGATGGCAGCATCGCGATCAACCGGTCGCGGGACGGCGATCGCGCCCCGCCGCGGCGCGACGAGCGCGTGCCGCGGGACGAGCCGGTTCCGAACGAGGAACAGTAAACAATAAAGCTCAAGGTGTCGGGGGCGGGATCGGGCCGATACGCTCGGCAAAGATCGCCAGCAAATCCACGCTCCCCGAAATCGCGGTGTTCGGTGGAAGATACACGCCGAGCGTCAGAAAGAAGGCGTCCTGAGCCGATATCGCCGGCAAATCCTCTCCCTCCATCAGGAGCGGCCCATTCAGTGGCGATACGATCGCCTGGGCCAGGGGGGAAACGGCACCGACCGCATTGCCCCCCAATTGCAGTCCGCCGACTGCACCCGGATTGTTCGCGCGCACATCCAGCCCGAGCAGACCGGAAAGTGCGTTGAAATTCATCAGCGCGCCCGCCGTCACCACGTCGCCCGGCTTGATCGTCGCATCCGGAAAGGCGGTCCACGTAAACCGCAAACCGGACGTATTCGCCCCGCTCGTCCCGCTGAACGTCGCGCGCACACTCGGCCATGCGCCTTTGGGGATCAGCCCACCGTCCGTCCCGATCATGGTGGTCGACGCGGAAAACGCGACCCCCAGCGTGCCATCGATCGCACCCGCAAGCGTCGATCCGGCGGGCGGCAGGCCAGTCACGGCGCCGGTGCCGCCGTTCGTCAGAGTGTTCGCGCCTGTTACCGCGACGATCCGCCCGTCTGCCCCGACCATATTCGCGCCGGTGCCCTTGGGGCCGGCGGCCACCAGGGCCCGCGACAGGCTCCGCCCCGGCTTCCGGCGATACAGATCGCGCAGCGGCATCGCTGCGAAGCGCTTCAGATACGCGCCGTGATTCGAGCAATGCAGCCCATCGTCGGTCACCGCGCCGACCGGCATAGGCACCGCAGTTTTGTCGAACGGAATCGGATAGCCGTTCACATTGGCCAGCGCCGGATCGAGCAGAACGCCGGTCGTATCGATGAACAGGACATCGAACGGATTGGCCAGCGCATATTCATCGTACAGCCGGTTGATCGTGTGAATCTGCGACGCCGACGCCACAGGCCCCGGGCCGCGTGGATCGACCGACACCAAAATGAGGTAGCGAACACAGCTTTGCGGCCGAAGATACTGCTCGTGAAACTTGCGGATGTTCGCCGGAGTCGTCGCCGGCAGCATCCCCGCGCTGGTATCGTTTGTGCCAATCGTCAGATAATAATCGACGATATGACCGGCCGCCGAATGCGCGCTGAGCAGCTCCTGCGCGGTCGTCAGTCGGGCAGGGCTGAGCAGATTGCCGGGTCCCGTGCCGCTGTTGCTGCCGCCCACACCCAGCTCGCCCCCGGCCAGACCCACGTCCAACCCCTCGAAACATACCAGCCATTGCAGGCCGGTCTTGATCTCGGCGAACTTGCTGTCACCGTCGAACACGCAATGAACCGGCGCCGGTCTGCCCGTCCGCCGGGCGAGCGCGACCGTGTTGGCGTTGATCTTGTCGCCCCCAGCCTTGGCGGTATCGCCCGCGCCTGCGATCGTGTCGATGAATTGCAATGCCATCAGGACGCCTTTCCGAATGTGGGGGCGGCATCGCCCCAATGGTGCGTGGTCGAACCGAAGAACGGGGTTGCGGGCGGCGCGGCACCAGAATTCGCGCGGCGCACCGCAAGCTGCGGGATCGAAAGCCCCAGGCCCAGCATCACAGGAGCATCCCGCGCCGGGCCATCGGCGGATAATTGGAAAATATATCAGGCATATCGCATGGTTCCTTTGGTCTGGAGACTCGTTCTGCGCGCCCGCCTGTGGCCGTGACTTGGGCTTCAAGCGGAGTAATGATCGCGTTTGCCCTGTGTCGTTTTAAGGGGTGCGCGATCCCAACATCCTTGCTATCGTCCCGATTCAGGGACACGCCCTGCCCGGGAACAGAATGTGGACGTCTCGCTCGCTTACGATGACCGGGCCAGTGCTGGCCCGCTAGGCATCACCACCCCCATGGCCGATGCAGGAGCGATGCTCTGCCCCTCGCGCGAACGAGCCTTAAAACACTACACTCTTGCCGTTTATTTAGATGGAAAAGATGGCTATGCCCCGTAACGCAGCCAGCGCGATTGACAATCGGGCCAATACGTCCCAAAAACGGGATAGTCAACCCCAGCCGCAAAAAATCGC
>NZ_JANYEK010000240.1 GCF_025363195.1 Sphingomonas sp. | reverse complement strand
ATGGTGGGCCGTCATCCTTCCCCCCTCCCGCTTGCGGGGGGGGGTCGGGGGAGGGCCTGTATTGGCAGGGGTTTCCGCATGAGGAACGCCCCTTCCCTAACCCCTCCCACAACCGGGAGGGGAATTTGAACGCGCTCGGCTTCGGGCTGTCGATCGAGCCGCAGCTCTGGGCGTTGATATTCGTCATGATCCGCATCGGCGCCGCGTTCGTCGCCGCACCGGTGTTCGGCGCCGTGTCGGTGCCTGTCACGGTGCGGGTGACGCTGTCGGGCGCCATCGGCGTGCTGGTGCTGGGCACGCACAGCGTCGTGCCGCCGGCGCAGGTATTCGGCTTTGCGACTTTCCTCGCCGTCGCCTCCGAGGCCCTGATTGGCCTAGCGATGGGGTTCATCCTGCAGATCGCCTTCGCCGCGCCGATGCTGGCGAGCGAGGTGATCGGCATTTCGATGGGCATTGGTTTCGCCAGCGCGATCGACCCGCAGAACGGCCGCTCCTCCCCCGCCCTAGGCCAGTTCTTCTCGATCATGCTGACGTTGCTGTTTCTTTCGGTCAACGGCCACCTCGTCCTGGTCGAGATGGTGGTGAAGAGTTATGACGTGTTGCCCGTCGGCGCCGCGTGGCTCAGCGCCGCGCAACTCAAGAACATCGCCTTTTTCGGGGGATACACCTTCACCGCCGGGTTGCTGCTCGCGTTGCCCGTGGGGTTCCTGTTGCTCTGCCTCAACTTGGTCGTCGGCATGCTGTCACGGTCTGCCCCGGCACTCAATCTGTTCGCAGTCGGGCTGCCCGCCAGCCTCGCGGTGGGCGTGATCGCGCTCGCGATGGCGTTCCCGGCAATGGGCGATTTCATGCTGGTGATCGTCCGTGAAGGCCTCGCCGCCGTGCAGAATCTGGTGTTCTGATGGCTGAGGAATTCGGCGAAAAAACCGAAGCACCAACTGCCAAGCGCAAACGCGATGCGGCGGAACAAGGCGACGTCCTGCGATCCAAGGAATTCGCGACGGCTCTGGTGGTAATGGCAGGATGCGGCTGGCTGGCGATGTTCGGCCCCTCGCTGGTTGGCGCATGCAAGGCGGTGATGACGTCGAGTTTCCAGTTCGGGCGCGGCGATGTCGACGATTTCGAGCCGTTCCGCCCGCTAATGGCCTCGGGCTGGAAGCTCGCGCCGTCGATGATCTCGTTGTTCGTCATTACGATGGCCGCCGCGATCCTCAGCCAGGCGGGGTTGGGCTCGCTCGGCTTCAACGGCAAATTGCTCGCGCCCAAGGCGGCGCGGATCAACCCGGCGTCGGGCTTGAAGCGCATCTTCGGCCCGCAAGGATGGATCGAGCTGGGAAAATCCCTGCTCAAGGTGGTGCTGCTCGGGTCGATCGGCACGTACATGCTGCTCTCCGCGTCGCACATGACGATCGGGCTGGTCTCGTCCGACGTCGAAAGCGCGACCGGCGCACTCGGCAAGACGCTGATGGGTATCCTGTTCGCGATGGCGACGGGGTTGCTGATCATCGCGGGCGTCGACGTTCCGGTGCAGTTGCTCCGCTTGCTGGCCAAATTACGCATGAGCAAACAGGCGATCAAGGACGAGCATAAAGAGAGCGAGGGCTCGCCGGAGGCCAAGAACGCCATTCGCAGCCGCCAGCAGCAGGTACTGCGCCGGGGGATGCGCAAGGCGGTAGCCGAGGCGCATGTCATCCTGACCAATCCGACGCATTTCGCCGTCGCGCTGCGCTATGATCGCGGGCGCGATCAGGTGCCGGTGGTCGTCGCCAAGGGACGCGGCGTGCTGGCGCTGGCGATCCGCGACGTGGCCGCAGAGAATAAGGTGCCGGTCCTCGAATATCCCGCGATCGCCCGCGCCGTATATTACACAAGCAAGGAGGGTCAGGAGGTGCGCGACGATCTCTACATCGCGATAGCAACGATCCTGGCGTTCGTGTTCGGCATCAACGTGCAGGCGGGCGGCACCGCGCCCGCCGTGGCCGTGCCACCGAGTGCGAAATTCGACGAAAATGGTGTAAAACACTGAGGAGCGGCGGCAGCCGTTCCCTCAACCGACCCTCCCCAGCCGACCTTCCATCACGTATTCTGAATCGGAAGCTGGAAGGGGAGCGGGCGAGCACCGTCCTCGACATAAAAGCGCTAAAGAATATTCGCCTGTGGTCGTTCTTGCAGATGAAGTCTCCGGGGATCGCACATGCCAACCACGTCTATCTCAACCGCGCTCGGCGCCGGGTCCGGGGTGGACATCAACGCGCTGGTCAGTTCGCTGATCACCGCGCAATTCGCCAACCAGACCCGGCAGCTGACGACGCAAAGCGCGACGATCACGAAGCAGATTTCAGGGGTCTCGACGCTGAAGAGTGGCATCACCAGTTTTTCGAGCGCGCTGACCAGCCTGGTCAAGGGCGGGTCGCTCGCTACCGCGCCGACCAGTTCGAACTCCACTATCCTGAACGTCAGCGCGTTGTCCGGTGCCAAGCTGGCCGGGCTGTCGGCCAGCGTCGAGGTCCGTCAGCTCGCCGCTGCGCAGGTCGCGACCAGTGCGCCGCGCGCCGACCCGAACGCCTCGGTCGGCCTGGGCAGCTTCACGCTCACTTTGGGCACCGCGACCGTCACCAACGGCGCGATGACCGGCTTCACCGCCGGATCGACCGCACCGGTCGCTATCCCGATCACCAGCGGCAATTCCGGCCTGAGTGGCATCGCCCGCGCCATCAACGCGGCGGGCGCGGGCGTGACCGCGACGGTACTGACCGATTCGGCCGGGTCGCGGCTCAGCATCAAGGGCGCGACCGGCGAGGCGCAGGCCTTTACCCTGACCGCGAACGAAGATCCCAATTCACCAGGCCTCGCCGCGCTGAACGTCGGGCCGAACGCCACGACCACCACGATCGGATCGGTCGCGAAGGACGCGATCATCGCGGTGGACGGCACCGCGCTCAAGCGATCCACCAACAGCATCAGCGATCTGATCACCGGCGTGAAACTCGATCTCGTCTCCGCCTCGGTCGGCACGACGGTGACGATCGGGACCAGCGCGCCGACGTCCGCCTTGAGCCAGGCGGTGACCAATTTCGTCGAAACCTTCAACCAGCTGAACACTTCGATCAAGGAACAGACCGATCCGGTGAGTGGCGCGCTGCGCAGCGATGCGGCGGCCACCGGGCTGCAGCGTCAGTTGCGCCAACTGACCCTGACCCCCCTGACCACCGGTGCCCCTGCGGGCACGCCCACCACGTTGGCCGAGATCGGCGTGAAGACCAATCGCGACGGCACGCTATCGGTCGATGCGACCTTGCTGTCGTCCATGCTCACCAAATATCCCCAGGCGGTCGAGGCGATGTTCGCCGATGGCAAGGGCGCATCAGGCAACGGCCTGTCGAGCGCGCTCACCACGATTTCGGACGCGGCGGTCGACACCACGACGGGCCTTGGTGCCAGCGCGACGCGCTACACCAAGGCGCAAGGCGACGTGGCGACGAGCCAGTCCAACTTGACCGATGCCGAAACCGCGGCGACCACCCGGATGACCGCACAGTTCGCGGCGATGGATGCCCGCGTCGCGGCGTATAAATCCACCCAGGCGTTCCTGACGCAGCAGGTCGCCGCCTGGAACACCAAATGATCTACGCTACCGCGCTGGGGCGCGATCCCGAGGCGACCTATCGACAAATCGACATTGCCGGGCGCACCGCCGAGGCGGACGGCCCGGCTTTGGTGCAATTGCTCTATGACGAGCTGGTGCGGGCGCTACGGGTCGCGGCCTGGGCGACGGAGCACCGCCAGTTCGCGATGAAGGGCGACAAGATCACGCGCGCCACTGCGATCCTTTTCGCGCTGGAGGCGGGGCTGGATTTCCAGGCGGGCGAGGTGTCGAACACGCTCGCCCGCCTGTATGGCGGCGCGCGGCGGCAGATTGTCGATGCGAGCATCGGCAATGATCCGGCACCATTTCAGGACGTCGCGGACAGCCTGGAAGAGATTGCGGCGGCCTGGCGGACGATGCGCGCCGGTTAAAGCCATCTCCCCATCCCAAGATGGTTGCCGGGCCGTTAACCAAATCGTGACGGACAGCGCGTTAGGTTGATGCCGACCCTGAGTGGAGTGGCAGGAATCATGGAGCTTTTCGGCAGCACCAGCGGACACGCGCCCACCGTGCTGGCGGTGGACGGCAATCGCACCAACCTCGGCGTCATCGGGCGGCGGCTGGGGCATTTCGGGTATCTGACCGCGCTTTGCGACAACGGGCCGGAGGCGCTCGGGCTGATCGCCGGGCGCGGGTTCGACGTGGTGTTGCTCGACATGGCGCTCCCCGGCATGTCTGGTCTGCGCGTACTGGAGGAGATTCGCGGGACGTTGGAAAGCGTCGATCTCCCGGTGATCATGCTCACCGGGCGCAGCGACCCCGCCGCAGCCGTGCAGGCGCTGGCCGCCGGTGCCGACGACCACGTCTCCAAGCCATTCGATTTCGAAGTGCTGGCAGCGCGGATCGAACGCCTGTTATCACGCGGAAAACGCATCGCCGACCTCAAACGTGCCAATACGGCGCTGGACGCCCGGATCGCCACGCGCGCGGTCGAACTGGGCGAGGCCAAAGCCGAACTCGCCGAGACGCGCGCCGACCGCCGACGGTTGATCTCATCGATCCAGGCGCTGAACGACGAAGTCGAGCGACTGGCCGCAGCGAACTGAAAACCGATTTCGCCCGGACGCCCAAAACCGAATACGGACGCCGATGCTTTGCGG
>NZ_JANYEK010000178.1 GCF_025363195.1 Sphingomonas sp. | reverse complement strand
CGATCGTGATCAGCAGGATGCCGAACCCATCTTGCCGGATGTAGCGGCTCTCCTTGACGCGCACGCCGGGAATATCCCCCACAAGAAGGATCGCCCGTTCGAGGTCGACGCGCCGAACCGCATGGCCGGTTACTAACGATTTGGTCAGAATTCGGTCGGCCAGC
The DNA here is from genome assembly GCF_025363195.1 of Sphingomonas sp. GTDB lineage: Bacteria > Pseudomonadota > Alphaproteobacteria > Sphingomonadales > Sphingomonadaceae > Sphingomonas. The sequence continues at coordinate 6,513 of NZ_JANYEK010000178.1, read as the reverse complement.
GCATTGTTGGAACCGATCACGCGGACGGCGGATAAGGTGCCAGCGTCCAGCCTGACCCGCAGGATTCCATCCGCCATGTTTTGAGGCTCGACCCACGCGCTGGCGAACGGGAATCCGGCCTTGCGCGCGGTGTCGGCGATAGCGGTCGCCAATTTAGCGAGATCGTCGCCCGACAGGTCGCGTCCGACATAGGGAATTATCGCCTCGGCGAAGGCTGCGCGTGAGATTTCCGGTGCGCCGACCACAACGACCGAGGAGGCGATCCTCGGCACTTCCCCCTTACGCATATTTTGAGCGGCGGCGGGCTCCGCGACGACGACCGTGTCCGATTCGACCTTGGGGTCGGGGAGCCTCGGCAAGGATTTAACGACGATCGAAGGGTCGGCACGGTTGAGACCAACCTGCGCCCCCGCGTTCGGCGCCAACAATAACGCGCCCACCGCCCATACCATGCCATTCAAGCCGCGCCGCATCTAAAATCCCCGAATACCGTCGGCGACCTAGATATCCGTCAAGCGTTTCCAAATGGTTAGACCGTCCAATTTAATGAAGACCCTCTTTACCCTTTCACTGAACACCATCGCAAAGTCTGGCGAGTAGCTCTCCTCCATCGACACCGATTCGGAGAGACGTTTTGCGTAAACACTTGATCGCTGTTCTGGCAGCCGGATGCTCCTCCATGGCCTTGGCCAACGATCTCGGCTGGAAGGTCAGCGAGACGAGTGGCCCGGTACAGATCTCCCATTCCGGGGTGACCAAGATCGCGGCACGCGGATTACAGGTCGCGGCCGGCGATGTGGTGACGACAGGCGCCGGAGGGCGGGCCGTCTTGGTGCGCGGAACCGAATATATGATGGTCTCCGCCTCATCGCGTTTGCGTTTGCCCACCGAGGTCGAGGCGACTGGCTTCACGCAGGTGTTTGCGGATGTCGGAAACATCGTGTTCATGATCAAGAAGAAGATGACGCCGCATTTCGAGGTCAAGACGCCGTACCTCGCCGCTGTGGTGAAAGGCACTACCTTCTCCGTTGGCGTGACCGCCAAGGGCGCATCGGTGCAGGTGCTGGAAGGCGCAATCGATGTCGCAACTCCTGACGGCGGCGCGCACGACCTTTTGCGTCCCGGATCGATTGCAATGGTCGGCGCGCAAGATCTTTACCGGATGCGCGTCGAAACAAATGGTGTGACCCGCGTGCTGGAATCCCCCGCGGCGCGGGTTTCGGCTCCGGTGCCGAGTGTCCCTGTCGCTGCCAAACCCCCGACCGCACCATTGGAGACAGCGGCGATCACGGCGCCCGTCTATGAGGCCCCCGTTTCGCTGGCGAACGTGACCGGCGGCCTGGTCAGTGGCACGACCGGCGGAAACGGCGACCGCATCGCGTTGGCGAGCGTTGCGAAATCGACGACCGAGGCATCCTCGTCAGCCGTCAAGTCGGTCGCAGCCGCTACCAAGTCGATCGCAGCCAGCGACGCACAGGAAAAAGCCAGCGCCATCGCCGACACCCAGAGCAAGGCCACGGCGATCGCCACCCAGGCGAAGGCCGATGCCGATCAGGCTGCGCTCCTGGCGGACGCCGCTGCACAACGCGCGGCCGACGCGACCGCGCAGGCCAATGCCGACAAGGCGAAGGGCGAAGCCGAATCGGCAGCAGCGAAGGTTGCGGCTCAAGATGCCGCGGCGAAGGCAGCTTCGGCCGCTGCGGCAGCATCCAAAGCCGAGGCGGACCGGCTCGCATTGGCAATGGTCCGCGCACAGGCCGATGCGGATTCCGCTGCAGCCGCCAAGGCTGCCGACGCTGCAGCAGCAGCCGCGGCCGCATCGGGCGATCCTGCGGCGCAAGCCGTCGCCAACAAGGCGGCCAAGGACGCAGCCGACGCAGCCCAAAAGGCTGCCAAGGCAGCTTCGGATGCAGCGCAGGCAGATTTGGACAAGGCGGCAAAAGACGCGGCCAAAGCCGAATCCGACAAAGCTGCGGCAAAAGCCTTAATGGACGCTGCAAAGGCTGCCGACGATGCGGCAAAGGCCTCCGCCGACCAAGCGAAAAAGGCGAGCGACGCTGCTGCGGCAGCCTCTGACCAGGCCGCTGCCAAAGCGGCCGCTGATTTGGCAAAGCAGCAAGAAAAGGCCGCCCAGGACGCGAAGAAAGCTGCCGATGACGCCGCCAAGGCTGCGGACGCCGCAGCGAAGGCCGCGAGTAAAACCACCGACGAGGCCGCAAAAGCTGCAGAGAAAGCTCTGAAAGATAACGGTAAAAACAACAACAACAACAACGGTGGCGGCAACAAGGGTGGTTGAGCCTAAATCGCCCGGTGCGGCGGGGCAAAGCGGCATAGTGGCGACGGTTCACCCCCAAACGACCCATTAACCCTGTATCTGTTAGCGGTGCAGGGTGAGGAACGGTGGTGCATGGCGCGGATAATCTACGTTGAAGATGATGATATCGTGGCCTGCGTGGTCAAACAGGCGCTGACCGAGGCCGGGCATGTTGTGGGCATCATTGATCATGGCTCGCTGGCGTACGACGCCATAGTTTTCAAGCACCCCGACCTCATTCTGCTCGATTGCTCCCTCCCCGGCATGAAGGGTGTCGAGATCCTGCGCAGGGTACGGGCCATTCCCGAGATCTATATGACGCCGATCGTTATGCTGACGGCGTTGGCCGATCCCGTAGACATAGATGCTGCGATAGAAGCAGGCGCGAACGACTATATCGTCAAGCCGATCGATCTCGTCGACTTGATCCAACGGATCGATGCGGTTCTCGCAAACTGTTTGTACAAATCGAAAGTGTTCGCGAGACTCTCGAAAAAGCTGGCGCTTACCGAGCCCCTTAAAGTCTGATGCATCAGCCGGGGCACTGCTTTCCTTGCTAACATGAGCGAGGACATACCGATGTCACCGAGCAGTATCTTGGTGTTCGCCGAAACCCTGGCGTTTCCGAACTGCCTGGCGCTAGCGCCGACACATAGACCGTATCGCGAATTCAGGCTGCTCGATGATGCGGTTACGGAACGACATACGCGATATGTCGAAGAACGATCGGCTTCGTCAAATTGTGCCCAAGCGGATCGGCAACATGGCGAAGCTCACCAGATGTTTAGTCGCGGCAGCGAAAAGCCGCCAGCCGATAGGCCAGCGGCTTAGAGTTCATCGGACGATGATCCAATTAAGCGAAAGTGACTTTCGCGCTGCGGCGGCGATAGCGCATCGAGGCACCCATCATTCCGAAGCCTGCGATCATCATGCTCCAAGTGGCTGGCTCTGGAACGGCCGCGGCAGCTGTCTCGAAATTGTAGGTGGTCGAGCCGGACGTCGTCGTCAAAGTGACGTTGTCGACGAAGGCATGATAACCGACACCCGCCGATGAGCCTTGACCGACGCTGATGCCGCCGACGAACGAGTTGGCGCCAAAGGCTGACACCCAAGCGGCGATCGTTCGACCGTCGTTCACGCTGGTGCCGTTGAGATAGAAAAGGCTGGAGGGGGTGGTCGAATACCAGGTATCACGGAGCGTGTTTCCATAAGTGCCGTTGTAAGCACCTTCCCAAACCAGATCCTTGCGCGAACCCGACGTGGTGTCGAAAATGCTCAGGCGAAGGGCAGGAGTGTAATCGGGGTTCAACAGCGGAACCGCGTCTCCTGCGATTCGCCAGTCGAACGTCAGGGCAGAGACGTTGCTCAGCTCAGCGATGTGCGCCGACGCGGCGTTAGGGAAGATGGTGCCAAGGGCAAATCGCGTGCGGTCGCCGGTCAGCTCCAACGAACCGTTGCCCGAGCGAGGCGCTGCGTTGGTGATGGTCGCCGTGCCATCCGTAGGGCCATTGGGGATCACCCGCCACGACGCGTCGGCAGGGGTGATGACGACGGTGGATGCCGAGGCTGGCAGCGCGGAAAATGTCATCACTGCTGCGACGACGGCGAGAGATTTTTTCATCATGGAGCTTTCTTGAGTGAGTGTCAGTGGATTGTCTTGAAACAGGCGCTAGCAACCATCGTGCCAAGAGACAGGCCCCTCCTAAAACAAGCTCCGGCTAGACGTTCGCCGATCAATCTGTAAGATTTTCTTACACATTAATAGACACTTATCAGCGTTTTATCGAGGCCCTGAACGTACTTGCCAGCAATCGGCCTCTACACCTGAAATCGCATCTGCGCCCGATCCGGGAGGAGCCAAATTTCAATTTGGTCGGTTCGATGTGCCGCCCCCCGCCCGATGAATGTTTGCTGCCCACAATCCTGGCAGTCATCGAGTAGCGCCCCGTCACTTTACCAGACTGGTATTGGTGCAAGGTCGAACTGGCATCCAGATACTGCACATCGCGAGGCGTTCGCGCAGTCAGCCTGCAGAAGTCGACGATGCGGATCAGGGCCGTTGGGGCCTTCAGCAAAGTCGTTCAGCTCGGTCGGTGCACCATCGTCAGACCCGATCCAGCGTAATGCTTTCAATCGGCTCATGAACATTACACATAATTCACGAGACAAAGCCGCGCGTCAGGCTCACTTTAAAGCGTCAGCTATGGCAAATAGCGACGAAACAGGAGAAGATATGAAAAATCTTTCGAAAATCGCCATCGGCGTGTGTGTTTTGATCGTCGGAGCAACGCCGGCGCTTGCTCAAATGGAGAGCAAACCCGCTACAGCGACCGTCCAGACGGAACATCGCTCCGCAACGATGATGACGAAAAAGACCGTCGATCAGGACAGTGCAATGACACCCCGTCACCGGGTCGTCCGTCATAAAGTCGTCCATCACCGTCATCACCACACACCGATGCACACCATGAAGAAGACCAGCGTGGAAACAAAAACTACAGTCGATCCAAAGTAACCAAACGACAAGTCGATGAGGCCCGTTTATGACAAGGGCCTCATCGATTTTGGTGAAATATGCAGGGAGATATCGATAAGGGCGCGTAGTTAGAACAGCTACCCTGCAAGAATGTATCAAAATAATAATGGTCAGACTTTATTGTTCCGAACATTATGTAACCTTGAACTCATCGCAATTGGACAAGGTGGCAAGGTAATGTTCCGGGCGCGAAGGATGATACCCGTGAGATTTAACCGCCAGTTCAGCCAGACTTTACATGCAGCGGACAAGCTTGGTGGGTCGATTACGCACCAAGCTATAATGGGTCGTGTCCCTCGTTTTAGACGAGGTCACGTCCAGCGTCAGCCGATCCCCCTCAATATGCCCTTTATAGACGGCGGCGGCAGCAACCGAGTTTGAGTCCGCACGGGTTGGGCCAGATCGGTAAAATTGTAACGTACCTGCTATCCTGAACTTGCCGTGTTTGTTGGGGACAGGCAAAGCGGCAAAATCGCCAGCGCCGCAATCCAGCTTCAGATGACCACCTTCAGCCGAGATCGAAAGGGTGACATGGTCGCCGCCCCAGCGCCCGATCAAGGCGTTTGGCTGTGAGGACGATGGCGAGCCCGCGGCCGCGACGGCGAGCATTGCGAGCATGGTATCCGTGACCGCAGTCATATCCGATCTCCTGCCGACAAGCATTGGCTATACACAAAAATGGGGGCCGTTACGCCCCCATTTTCATTTCAGTCTAACCCCCGGTTCAGGCGGTGACGGCCGCCACGGCAGAACGTGGCTTACGACGCAGGCTGACACCGATGGCCCCGAAGCCGAACAGCATCATCATCCATGTGCTTGGTTCCGGCACAGCAGCGATGCTGACCTGTGAAATCCAGGTGCTCCAGCGCGAACCGCCGGTGCCGGTGGGATGGCCGCCTGCTGCGTCATTATATTCACGTGCATACTCGCCGATGATCCAGAACGACTGGTTATCCGTCGGGTCCAGCGAGACCGCGCTATAGTCTCCCCACCGCTGACGACCATTGGCGACAAATCCATCGATCGACCCATTGTGGTAATCATCGACGGCGCTGACCTTCAAAAGCTGCTCAGCGCCATTCTTGTACAGCACGCCATTGGCGTCTGTATTGAAGGCCTGGGCAAGGACGCTGATTTTCCCGTCCGCCCCCGAGCCAGAACGATTATATGCGATCACGACCTGGCCGTATTGGTTAACGGCCAACGATCCTTGATAATAATCGTGTGTCGCGTCTCCGATATCGCCCTGGCTTATCAGCGCCTTCGTCGTTGCATCGACGACGATGTAATGGACAGACGTGAAATCACTGCCAACCGGAGTTGCAGTATATACAGCGTAGATCTTGCCGTTGACCTCATAAACACTCGATCCGATCCGTTGGTCCGAGGTGTCGATTACACGGTCGTTGGAGGTGAACGTGCTCCCCGCTGTTGGAAGATCAGGAACAGCGTTCGGCTGACGCCCTGCTCCATTGTTTGCATAATCGGCGGTGCCCACATAACTTATCGAAGATTTCGCCATGGGAACGCCATTCACGTACGTGATATCGTAGCCGATCACATCGTTTTTGGTAAGCGACGCCGCCAAGATATGTCCGGTCGACGATGCCGAATTGCTGTTTACGCCTTGGATAGCAAAGCCGCCATCGGCACCGCCGGTAGC
>NZ_JANYEK010000173.1 GCF_025363195.1 Sphingomonas sp. | reverse complement strand
TCAGTGAGGACCGGCCCAAGCAGCGTTGTTTCCAAGTCTGTCGCACTGTGCATTCGCAAGTGCCTGCCCCGCGAACCGTCCGAACGCAAGATTTAGGGGCACCGATCCGAGCGGACGGATAGAAAGCAGTTTTTTGGCAATCGTGGGCGCGTCACTTGTACCAACAGAGCGGACGAATCGATTGCGTGTATCAACCTCCGATTTCGGACAGCTGCTCGGCCGTGCCGATCGACCACGTGCGGACGCAAAAAACGGCACGCGAACGGCTCGCTATGGGCGCTTTCCGCTCGCCCGCTTCGGGGATGCCCCTGGCGCCGCGAACGGAGAGGATTTTTGAAAATCCGGCATACGCGCCTCTACTTGATTGTTAAGGGGGCGGAGGGCGGTCGAAGCACATTCTGGCGCGACCTTCGGCGCTGATCGCCTCGCGCCGATTTACGGCTCACCCTACATTCACCGCATACGGGATTTTCCGTTCGCCAGCGACGTTAGAAGTCGGCTGACAGACTGCTGAGAGTTGGCTAAATGATTTAGATAGGTGGAGAGTATGCGTCATGCGTCAAACACGTTCCGCAAGCCTTGTAGGTCTTGTCGCCTTGCTCTCTGCTTGTGGCGGCGGTGGGGACAGCGGGAGCAGTAGCGCCACTCCGATTACTGTAATACCGACGCCGACCCCGACGTCGACCGCCACCAGTGGCTGCTCCGTTTTGGAACGGCAGAACTGGGTCGGCGCGCAGATGCTCGAATGGTATCTGTTTCTGGATTTGTTCCCGGCGACGCTCGATCCGACAAAATATTCATCGGTCGAGGAATATCTCAATGCGCTGACCGCCAACGCGCGGGCCCAATCGAAGGACCGCTATTTTACTTATCTGACGTCGATCAAGGCGGAAGATGCGTTTTACGCTTCGGGCTCCAGCGCGGGCTTTGGTATTCGCTTATCTTACGATTCTGCTGCCGGCCGATTGTTTGTAAACGAGGCGTTCGAGGATGCCCCCGCGCTGACAGCAGGGATCGATCGCGGGACTGAAATTCTCGCAATCGGTTCAACGGCCGATAATCTGCAGACGGTGGCGTCGCTCTTCGCCGCCGGAGGATCGACTGCCGTGTCCAGTGCGCTTGGCACATCGACAGCCGGATTGGTCCGCGTGCTGCGCGTCACCAGCGGCGGCGTTCAGCGGGACGTGACCGTGACCAAGGCCGACTATTCGATCCAGCCGGTTTCGTCGCGATATGGCGTTAAAGTGCTTGATGATGGCGGCCGCAAGGTGGGTTATGTCAACCTGCGCACGTTTATTACTCCGGCCGATCCGCAATTGCGCGCGGCGTTCGATATGTTCCGTGCGCAGGGCATCACGCAGGTCATCGTCGATTTGCGCTACAACGGCGGCGGGCTGGTTTCGATCGCCAAGTTGATGGGCGATCTGATGGGCGCCAATCGCGCGGGCAGTGTGTTCAGCTATACGACGTTCAACTCTCAAAAGACCGCGAGGAACGAAACGGCCTATTTTACACCTCAGCCGCAATCGATCGCCTCCATCAAACTCGCGTTCATCGGAACGGGTGGAACGGCGTCGGCGAGCGAGCTGGTGATCAACGCGTTCACACCCTATCTCCATGCCAACTCAGCGCTGATCGGTTCCAATACCTACGGCAAGCCCGTGGGCCAGATCCCGCTTGACCTCCCAGCGTGCGACGATCGCCTGCGAGTAATCGCCTTTCGCACCGAAAACGCGGCTCACGTCGGTGATTATTACACCGGGTTGGCGACTAAGGTCGAAGCGAGTTGCCAGGCAGGGGATGACATATTCCGGCCGCTGGGCGATCCGTCCGAAGCATCGGTCAAAGGCGCGCTAGATTTCCTCGGGGGACGGACATGCACGCCGATCTCCGCGGCGGGAACGCAGTCTGCGCAATCGCTGAGTAGCAAGCGGGAGACCTTGCAGGCGCCACGGCCGGACACGTCGCAACGCGAAGTGCCTGGGCTGTTTTGATGGGCGTAGCCGAAGCGGCGTTGCCGACGGCAGCGAATGCGGGGGGGCGCGCGTTCCCCGGCGGCGTAACCTCGGCGCGGCCGCGATCGCTTGCCTGCTCCCGGGGTGGAACATGTCGATCTCACGACGGTATCAGGCGCATTCGGGGGACTTGCCGGCCCGCGACCGGAGGGTGCTGCGATCATTCATATCGGTGCGAACCTGGCGGGCGCAGCAGCAGATTTTGGAGCCGTCGGCACGGAAAGCCATGGGGGTATTCCGTGGGTGTCTGACGACAGGCCGCGGTAAAATAGACGCAAAAAACCGCCGCAGTTTCACCTGGGCGGTTATGAGATCTGGTTGTTTGGTTGCGGGGACGCGCAACAAACCAAAACATACGTTGACCACCTGCGCCGCCTAATCATCGGGAACGCTTGCTGCCAGCACCACGCCTTTAACCGACGCATACAGGAAAGGGCCGCGAAAATTTACCCCAACTCTCCGGGTGGCCTGTAAGGCTACTCCATCGCTGTGCAGGGCATCAGGGAGTCCACACAGCGCAGGTTTATAACGCAACCGCAGCTGTGACGCCCGCCAGCGTACTGATTGCGAAAAGACGCAGTAACGAAGCAAGGTGCTTCATGACTCGA
>NZ_JANYEK010000172.1 GCF_025363195.1 Sphingomonas sp. | reverse complement strand
CGCTCTCGGTCCCCGGACGTGAGGTCGATGACTATACCGCTGCGCATCCCAGCTGACTCGCACGGCCACAGTCCGCTGGGAATCCATAATCAGACTCAACCGTCAGGCGAGAACCACTAGCAACTGTGCTTAGCCCGTCGATCTGGAACACGTCCTTCCCCCGCAGTTTTGATTTCATAAGCGCGACAGGTCCGAGGCCATTCTGGCCGAGCGCGACGCCTTGTTGGATTACCGACTGCAGCGTGACCGCGTCAAAAAGCGTTGGGTCTTTTACAAAATCACCGGCTTGGAGATATCGTGCGATTGTTCGGGCATGGATTGTTGGATCAAACATTTTTTCCCCTCCGGAGCGATTAACGCGGTCGTCTCAATCAATCGCGCTAAAGCCGGTTCGGCACAACCACAAAGCTGCTATCTCTATTGGCGTGAACGTTACTTCCAGTAGCGGAAAGCACCTTTGGAGATCGCGAGTGGGCCGCTGCGTGGATCAAAACGACGCAATGAATGCGCTGCCGCGTTTACCTATCGGTAAAAAGTGTCGTCCAAATCCCAGTTATGTTAACCACCCGCATCACGTCCGGGGTGACGGTGATTGGGTGAAGTTCCGCTGCACGTCGCTGAGCCCGATTTAGCCAAGAACGGTTTTTGACTGGTGCCGAAGCAGAAGGGCGATGGCCAAGCCAAGCCACGATGCCCGGTCTGTCACAGAAACGTCATCAACGTGTAACGAAGCCCGGCGAAGGCAGGAGCATCATGGCTACACACGCTATAGCGGCTCCTGAGTCGCCCACCGATGGCCTCGCGCGATCGGGATTCGATCGCCCGATTTCACGCACCGCTCGCATGCTGTTCATGGTCGCGCTGGTTGGCGGGTTCGCTTATGCCGGGTTCAGCGTGTTCGTCGATACGCGACAGGTGGGCGAGAGTCTGGCGCTGGGCGTGTTCGCGTTCCTTGGCCTTGCGCTGCTGATCGCGTTGGGGTTCGAGTTCGTGAACGGGTTTCACGACACCGCCAACGCCGTGGCGACGGTGATCTACACCAATGCGATGCCGGCCCATCTGGCGGTGATCTGGTCCGGCTTCTTCAACTTTCTCGGCGTGATGCTGTCGTCGGGCACGGTGGCCTATTCGATCATCACCCTGTTGCCGGTCGCGCTCATTCTGAACGTGGGCAGTGTGGGTGGGTTTGCGATGATCTTCTCGCTGCTGCTCGCCGCCGTGCTGTGGAACCTGGCGACCTGGTATGTGGGTTTGCCGAACAGTTCGAGCCATACGCTGATCGGGTCGATCCTCGGCGTGGGGGTGGCCAACCAATTGCTGTCCGGCGGCGGTGCCGGTGGCACGTCGGGGCTGGACTGGGCTCAGGTGCAGAAGGTGATGACCGGGCTGTGGATGGCGCCGCTGATCGGCTTTGTCGCCGCGCTCGTCCTGCTGTTCGTGATGAAGCGGGTGGTGCGGACACCTGCATTGTACGAGCCGCCGGCGGAGGGCGCGCCCCCACCCAGGGGGATCCGCGCGCTGCTGATCTTCACCTGCACCGCGGTCAGCTTCGCGCATGGCGGGAATGACGGGCAGAAGGGCATGGGGCTGATCATGCTGATCCTGATCGGCTGCGCGCCGACCGCTTATGCGCTGAACCGCACGCTGCCGAGCGACGCGACCCCGGCCTTCGTGCAGGCCGCCCATGCGGTGAGCGTGACGTTCGCTGCGAAATCGGGCGGGATGACCGTGGCGCCCGCGCAGGCGCGGGGCGTGCTGTCGGCGGCGTTGCAGGCGAAAAAAGTCGACAGCGCGCAGGTCTACGGCGCGGTCGAAACGGTATCGCGCGATCTGGCGGCGCGGGTCGGCAGCTATGGTGCTCTGAGCAATGTTCCGGCGGGCGTGGCATCGAACGTGCGCAACGACATGTATCTCGTCCTCGATACGACGCGGCTGATGACCAAGGCGCCGGATGCGGCAAAGACATTCTCGGCGAGTGAATTGAAGGCGCTCGGCGACTATCAGGGCATGCTGGAAAGCGGCACGCGGTTCATCCCCTTGTGGGTTAAGATCAGCGTGGCGATCGCGCTCGGGCTCGGCACGATGGTCGGGTGGAAACGCATCGTCGTCACGGTCGGCGAGAAGATCGGCAAGAGCCACATGACCTACGGCATGGGCGCATCGGCGGAGATCGTTGCAGCGACGGTGATTTTGGCGGCCGAGCGATTTGGCTTGCCGGTATCGACCACACATATCCTGACGTCCGGTGTGGCGGGGGCCTCGGTGGCGAACGGGCAGGGGCTGCAGATGCGGACGATCCGCAATATGGCGCTGGCGTGGGTGATGACGCTGCCCGCGGCAATGGTGCTGTCGGGCGGGCTGTATTGGCTGTTGCTGACGTTGGTGCGCGCCAATGCGGGGTGATGTGCTTCCCCGGTGCAAGCCGGGCACAGCGTTGGCTCGCGCAGGGCTTGACGCATAACGGGCTTCCGTCGATCGCAGGGTGATGGCCGCCAGCCCCGTCGCGCAGATGCGCACGCACCGCCGCATCCTGATCGCCAGCCTGATCGGCACGTCGGTCGAATTCTACGATTTCTATCTGCGCGGGGCTGATTGGCTACTTCCCAAGCCCCGTCATCCCAGCGAAAGCTGGGATCTCCCTGAGGAGCGGGCAGACCCTGCCTCACAAAGATCCCAGCCTTCGCTGGGATGACGGCCTTTGGGGGTGGGAAGGCGCGTTACACCCGGCGCAGGATCGTCAGTTTCGCCTTGCCGGAACTGCGCTCGACGTCGATTTCGAATCCATCGACCTCGATCTTTTCGTCGCGGCCCGTTTCGATGCTGACCCAGGTCGCCGGGCCGACCCAGCCGGAGCGAGCGAGCTTGTCGAGCGCGACCGCGCCCGCGCCCGAGCCATAAGGCGGGTCCATCAGGATCAGGTCGAGCGGCTTGACGACATGGCCGAGCGCCATGACCGAGCCGGGGCGGATGTCGGCCCCCTTCTCTCTGGTGCCGTCAAGTTTGGTGATGTTCGTGCGCAGCGCGTCGAGCGCGGGCTTGTCCTGCTCGACGAACACGCAGGATGCCGCGCCGCGGGACAGCGCCTCAAGCCCGAGCGCGCCCGATCCGGCGAACAGGTCCGCCACCGCCAGCCCCTCGAAACTGCCGAGGCGGCTGGTGAGCATGGAGAACAGGGTCTCGCGGGTGCGGTCGGCGGTGGGGCGGGTCGCGTCGCCTTTGGGGGCGATGATCTGGCGGCCGCGCCACTCGCCTGAAATGATGCGCATCGGTTATTTCCGCGTGGTGGGTGGACGGGTGCCGGGGGGTCTTTTGCCAGCGGTAGGTTTGCCGCCCCCTTTGGGGGTGGGCCGCGACGACGGGCGCGTCGTGCGATGCGCATCGCCAGCGGGATCGCGCGGCGCGCGGGCTGGTTTTGCCCGGACGTTGCGACCGAGTTCGGGATTGAACACCTTTGCCGGGCGAGCGCCGGACCCTTCCCCTGGGCCTTTGCCTGATACTTCGCGGCTTTGGCCTTCGCGACTCTGGCCTTCGCGCGCACGGGGCGGCTTGGCGTCATAGAAGCGTTTCGGACGAGCGCCGGGCGTGAGGGTCGCTTCGCGCGGCGCGGCCTGGGCGTGGTCGAGCGCGGGTTGCCAGCCGCTGGCTTTGGCGTCGGGCTTGGCCGGGCGACCGCCGGCGCGTCTGCCACGGTTGGGCCCACGGTTGGGATTATCGACAAAGGCGGCGCGATCGGCGGCGGACGCGGCTTCGCGGGTGATGCGCGTGGCGGGCTTCCCAGCCTGGACCGGGCTGGGCGTGCGCGACATAGTCGGCGAACCCGGCGCGGGGCGGGGGCCGCCGGGGCGGGGTTGCGCGGTGCCGACCCTGACCGGTTCGGCTTTGGGGCGCTGGTTGAACTTTTCGTCACGGCGCAGGCGTTCGGGGGGCGGGTTCTTCGTCGGGTTCTTGCGGAAGGCGGCGACATCATGCCCCTTCACCTCGCCCACGCCGCCGACCGGCAGATCGGCGAGCAGGAACGGGCCGTAGCGGGTGCGGATCAGGCGGCTGACCTTGAGGCCAAGATATTCGAGCACGCGGCGTACTTCGCGGTTCTTGCCCTCGGTCAGGATCATTTCGATCCAGACGTTGGCCCCGGTGCGACGTTCGAGATTGGCGTTGATCGAGCCGTAGCGTACGCCCTCGATCTCGACGCCATGGATCAGTTCCTCCAACTGCGCCTGCGTGACGTTGCCGTAAGCGCGGGCGCGGTAGGCGCGCTCGACGCCGGTCGAGGGGAGTTCGAGCTGGCGCTTCAACTCGCCATCGGTGGTGAGGAGCAACAGCCCCTCGGTGTTGAGATCGAGGCGGCCTACGGGCACCAGACGGGGGAGATCCCTGGGCAATTTGTCGTAGATCGTCGGGCGGCCGCCGGGGTCGCGCTCCGTGACCAGCAGCCCGCTGGGCTTGTGATACAGGAACAGCCGGGCAGCGGTCGGCGCATCGATCGGCACGCCGTCCACCGTGACGCCGTCCAGCGAGGCGAGGATCGTCGCGGGGGTATCGACGATCTTCTCGTTCAGGGCGACGCGGCCCTCCTCGATCATGCGTTCGATCTCGCGGCGCGAGGCGATGCCGGCGCGCGCGAGCAGCTTGGCGATGCGCTGCCCGTCCTTGGGCCCGTCCTTGGTTGCGGGAGCGTCTTGGGGTTTGGATGAATTGGTCACAGAAGCGCTGATACAGCCTAAATGCGTGCTGAAAGGAAAAAAATGTTGCGACCAAGCGCCACAGCGCGCGTTAAGGACGCAGGCGTAACGATGCAGCAGGGAGTTTTTGCCTGGCGCATGAGCATAGAGGCGGGTCCCGGGCGATGATGTTCGGCAGGAAGAAACGACGCATCACCAGGATTCTGATCGTCGAGGACGAGCCGTTGGTAGCGTTCGACACGGAGCATTTCCTGCGCGAGGAGGAGTTCGAGATCGTCGCGACGGTCGACAGCGTGGTCGATGCCATGAAGCTGATTCGCAGGAATGACGGCATCGACCTTATGCTGGTCGATATCAGCCTGTCCGATGGCAGCGGGATCGATGTGGCGCGCGCGGCGCACGGCGCAGGCATTCCGGTGATGTTCGTTACCGGCGAATGTCCGGCAGGCGCGAGCGAAGTGGCGATCGGCTGCTTGTCCAAACCCTATGCGCAGCGCAACCTGCTCGCCGGGATCAACGCGGTCGAGGCGGTTCTGGACGGCAAGACGCCCAAGCGCCTGGCGGCGGGGTTCCGGTTGTTTCCGGCGGTTTAGGCTTCCG
>NZ_JANYEK010000150.1 GCF_025363195.1 Sphingomonas sp. | reverse complement strand
ATTGCAGCGCAACAACGGCTCGAGCATCAGCACCAGCGGATATTTGCCGCCCTTGAGATGGTTCTTGAGCGTGTAGGCGCCGATGCGCACCAACGGGGATAAGGGGAGGGTCATGCGTGTTGTCCTGCAGCGCGAGCGGATGTCATCGGTTGGTGCCGCAACTCGGGCGGCAGGCTGAATTCTACATGCTCCTCTACGCCATCCAGTTGCGAAACGCGAACATTCCGCAACAGGCGAAGCGCTGAGATGACGCTGTCGACCAGTTCGTCGGGTGCGGACGCACCGGCGGTGATCCCGACCGCCGATACGCCGTCCAGCCACGCGGGATCGACGCCGGACCCGTCATCGACCAGATAGCTCGGCAGGCCCATCTCGACGCCGATCTCGCGCAGACGGCAGGAATTGGAGCTGTTGGCCGCGCCGACCACGATCAGCAGATCGCTGACCCGCGCCAGATCGCGGACCGCGGTCTGGCGGTTCTGCGTGGCGTAGCAGATTTCCGATACGTCCGGACCGATCAGGTCGCTGAAGCGATCGTTTAGCGCGGCGATCACGCTGCGGGTATCATCCACGCTCAAAGTGGTCTGGGTGACGTAAGCCAGCGGCGTATGTGGAGCGAGCGGTAGCGCTGCGACATCGGCAACGGTGGAAACGAGGTGGATCGGCGCATCGACCTGGCCCATCGTACCCTCGACTTCGGCATGGCCTTCATGCCCGATCAAGACCAACGTGCGATTCGACTTGGCATAGCGGCGGCCCTGCACATGCACCTTGGTGACGAGCGGGCAGGTGGCGTCGATGACCGGGAGGCCGCGCGCCTTCGCTTCGGTCTCCACACTGCGCGCCACGCCGTGGGCGCTGAAGATGGTCAGCGCGCCCGGCGGGATCTCGGACAATTCGTCGACGAAGATCGCGCCCTTGCGCCGCAATTTATCGACGACGTGGCGGTTATGGAGATCTCGTGGCGGACATAGACGGGCGCCTGTTCGCGCTCCAGCGCTCGCTCGACGATGTCGATCGCGCGCACGACGCCAGCACAGAAGCCCCGCGGCTTGGCCAGAATGATCTGAAGCGGGTCGTTCGGGCCGTTCGCCGTCGGTTCCTGCAATTCGAGCGCCTTCCGTAAATCTAGGCATGGATCATGTCGCACATCTGGGACCGGAATATGGCGAAGCCGCGACGAAACACCGGATATACTACATTACAAATTTTGCAGTGCAGCAAATCCCTGGCTCGTTCCGTCGCTGCAGGGTGGACCGCAAAAGCGGTGGATCCTATGATCAGTCCGACTTCAGGAGCTTACACATGCGTCACCTTTTTATCGTCGCGACTCTTGCCGCTACGTTTTGCACATCCGCTTCCGGGGCTCAGGCTCAGGGGGTTGATCCCGCGCAGAGCACGGTCAAGGCGCTGGACGACGGGCTCATCACCATCATGAAGGCTGGCAAGGCGGCGGGGACCAAGGGGCGGGCCGCGACGATCGGCCCCGTGATCGACCGCGCTTACGACTTGGCGCTGATGACCCGATTGTCGATCGGATCCTCTTGGACGACGATCAAGCCGGCCGATCAGGCCGCGGTCACCGCCGCGTTCCGGCGCATGACGATCGGGCAATATGCCAACAACTTCAAAGACTTTTCCGGACAATCCTTCACCATTGAACCGAAGGTAGAGGTGCGTGGCGGGGACCGATTGGTGCGCACGACGCTGAACGATCCGAAGGGCGAGAAGGTGTCGATCTCGTATCGACTGCGCAATTCCGGCGGCGCGTGGAAGATCATCGACGTCTTCTATCGTAACGCGATCAGCCAATTGGCGATCCGACGGTCGGACTTTGCCGGCGTCTTGCAATCGGGTGGGGCAAAGGCGCTGGTCGACCATCTCGACGCATTGTCGGCGAAGTCCGGCGGTTGACCATCCCGATGCTGGTTCCCGTGCTGTTGCTGATTGGCGGCCCGGCTCCCGACACCGCGCATCAGGTGCCGACCGGCGCAGGTTCCACGCTCGATTCCCCTGCCCAGACTGCCCGGACTATTACGCCGCATGAACCAGTTGCGGACGCGGCCGCACCGCCTGTCGACGCGGTTCCGACGGGGCCTGTTCCTGCACCGCGTCGTCACGCCAAGGGTGATCCGCTTGAGGGTTTCAACCGCGATATGTTCGGCGTGCATCAGGCAGTCGACAAAGCGGTGTTCCGCCCCGCGGGCCTCGGGTTCAAGCGGGTCGTGCCCAAGCCGGTGCGCAGCGGGTTGCGCCATTTCTTCGTCAATCTGACCGAGCCGATCGTTTTCCTGAACTATATCCTGCAGTTGAAGCCCGGCAAGGCGATCGAGACGCTGGCGCGTTTTTCGATCAACTCGACGCTCGGGCTGGGTGGGGTGCTCGACGTGGCGAAACTGCCGGGGGTTCGCCTGCCGCATCGCGACAACGGCTTGGGCAATACGCTGGGCTATTATGGGGTGAAGCCGGGGCCGTACATCTTCCTGCCGCTGGTCGGGCCGAGCAGCCTGCGCGATTTTCTGGGCGGGCAGGGCGATGGCCTCGTCCTGCCGCTGGCGGTGGGAAAGCCGTTCGACCGTCTGGCCTATCAATTGCCCAAGGCGGTGCTGACCGGGCTCGATCTGCGGGCCGAATCCGATGATGAGCTGCGCGCCTTGCTCGATGGTGCGGTCGATCCGTATGCCACGCTGCGTTCGGCCTATCAGCAGAGTCGACAGGGCGATATCGACGCGCTGCACAACCGCGCACGCGCCACCTCTCCGGCGGAGTTGGGCGGCGACCTGGCCGATCCGGCGGGTGGGCAGGGCGCATCCGCAGCTTCGGCGGAATTGGCGGACCCGATGACCGATCCGGCCGCTGTCGGTACGCCTCCGGCCCCCGCCTGGACGACCTTGGCGCCGCCGAAGGAACTGTCCGATCCGCTGACCGATCCCGCCGGTACGACGCCTAAGCCTTGACCCGCTTCCGCGCCGGCCCGAGCAGGGCGGGTTCGAAGATCAGCGCGCAGACCAGGGTCCAGGCGAGCGAGATCATCAGGATCTTGCCCATGCTCGCCGTGCCCGGATGGTGCGACAGCCACAAACTGCCGAACGCCGTGCCGGTGGCGAGCGCGCTGAACAAGACCGCCCGCGCCAGGCTCGACTGTAGCAGGTCGGTCGCGCCGCCGCGCCACGCCATGACGAAATAGATGTGGAACGCCACGCCTACCCCAAACAGCAAGGGCAGGGCGATAATGTTGGCAAAGTTAAGCGGCTGGCCGATGACAACGCAGGTGCCGAGCGTTAGAAAGATCGACAGGATGACCGGCGCGAGCGTGAACGCCACTTCGCGAACGTCGCGCAACACCGCGAACAGCAACAGGCTGACGAGCAGGAAGGCGATGACGCCCGCCTGTACGAAGGCACCCGCAATGGTCGCCGCGGCTGCCTGCGTTGCGACGGGAAGGCCGGAAACGTTGGGGGTAACGGTGCCGACGGCCTCGCGAAACCGCTTCATCACCGCATTGTCGTTGGCATTACCCGAGGGGAACACTTCCAGCCTATAGCGGCCATCGGGCGTGCGCCAGTCGCGGGCCAGGTCGGCGGGAAGGGTGGCGAGCGCTACCGGTTCGGCCTGCAACACGCTGCGCACCTGATCGAGCATCACCGCGAGCGGTTGGGCGAGCATCGCGTCGGACTTGGCGCGCTGTGCCGGCGTGGCGTGCGCGAGGCGGGCGAAGGCGGTGGAGAGCGCGAGGGCGTCGGTGGCGCCCGGTCCGGGATGCGCCGTGGCGGATTGGGCGAGCCGAGCCGAAACGTTGCTCAGCGCCTGCATTTGCGCCGGATCGTCGGGCGGCGGGGCGATGTCGAACGGGTTGATCGTCACGTCGAGCAGCAATGCCGTGTCACTGATCGCCGCCAGCTTGGGCGCCTGATCCCCGGGCACGAAGCTGTCGAGCGATACCACCTGTTTTACCTCGGGCAGCGCCGACAGTTTTTTGGCCAAAGTCGTTGCTGCGGCCTCATTCGGTGCGAGCACGCCGATCGTGTTCGGCGTCCGGTCGGGGTCACGCGTCAGGTCGGTCAGCGTGCGCATCGCCGGGCTGGTCGGATCGCGCAGGTCGAGCGGGTTGAAATCGAAGGTCAGCCAGGGGAGAAGCGCGATGCTCAGCGCCATCGATCCCGCAAACGCCCACAAAACTGTCTTGCGACGACGCGCGAGGAGGCGATCGACCGGGGCCATCGCCGTGAAACCGACCTCGCGGCGCGGCGCGGCCGGCCGCAGCAGCATGACCAGAGCGGGCAGCAGCGTAACGCTGAGCGCCAGGGCGATGACCATGCCGATTCCGGCGATCACCCCCAGTTCCGCAATGCCGATATAGGCGGTGGGCAGGAACGCGCCAAAACCGAGGAACACCGCCCCCGCCGCAAGCAACAAC
>NZ_JANYEK010000145.1 GCF_025363195.1 Sphingomonas sp. | reverse complement strand
CGATGATCGGCGCGCGGCGCGTTACCGCCGCAGCGGCAGCGACGGCGAGCCTCGTCGCGCTGCTCGCCCTGCCTCCGGTAGCCGGGTTCGCCGTTTTCTTCTGCCTATTCCATTCGCCGCGACACTTCGTCGACGCCCTGCGGTCGACGCAGCGCTGGCGCGCCGCACGGTGGCTGCCGGTCGTCGTCCCGGTGACCGGTGCGGCGCTGGCGATCGTCACGGGTATCTACCTGATCCATGGCGGGCTCGGCGTGCCGCAACGACTGACGGCAGCGACCTTCATGGCGCTGTCGATCCTGACCGTGCCGCACATGCTCGCGCCAGCACTGTTGCAGCGCCGCGAGCCTCGCCCCTTCGACCGCCGGCGGGCCCGGCTCGCCTATTAGGCTCATTGTATCCTTCAAGTAAAGAAGGCCATCTTTGCCGAACGTCCGCACCCTGTCTAGTGAAAAGCGTAACGCGATGTATCTCAATGCGATACGAAATGAGATTGCTGTCATTTTGTTGAAACAAAGACAAAACGCCACAGGCTCGATATTGGCGTGAATGTTACGCCGATCTCGTACTATAGGGCCTTGTCGCGCTCGCATATTTATAGCCGACTTTTTGAAGGATCTATCATGCACGATATCGTCGATACCGCCGTCGCCGCGGGCTCGTTTAAGACGCTCGTCGCCGCTGTCACTGCCGCCGACCTCGGCGCGACGCTGAAGGGCACCGGCCCGTTCACCGTCTTCGCGCCGTCGGACGATGCGTTCGCCAAGCTGCCGCACGGGACCGTCGAGGAACTGGTCAAGTCCGAGAACAAGGCCAAGCTGACTGCGATCCTCACGCTTCATGTCGTTCCGGGCAAAGTCATGGCGGCCGACATCACCGGCCCGATGTCGCCCGCTTCGGTCGGCGGTGAGCACCTCCACATCACGACCGACCACGGCGTCAGCGTCAACGGCGCGCACGTCACGCAGGCGGACATCGAGTGCACCAACGGTGTGATCCACGTGATCGACACCGTCCTGATGCCGGCGGCGTAAGGATGATCCGGGGGCGGCGACCTTAGCCGCCCCCAACGCCTACCAGAATTGGCTGCCCGGCACGCCCTTGAACGGGCCGGCGAGGTCGCTCGTGATCCACCCGCCGTAGAAGCCGCCGGGCTGCGGCCGGACACGTTCGCCGTCGACGAAGCATCCGTCGAACGCCGCCGCATAGAAGGCGAAGTAGCCGGCGATCGCCGCAAATGGCGCCGTCGGCGTCGGATACGACCACGCGGCTTCGGACACCGTCGTGCCGGCGATCGTCACGTCGAAATAAACCGTCGACCCCTTCCATTCACAGAACGATCCGCCCCGCGGCGACCGGGTCACCACCGCATGGACGTCCTCGGGCGGAAAATAATAGGTCGGCGGATGGCTGGTCTCGATCGTCCGGATCGCCCGCCGCGTCTCGGCGACGATGCTGCCGCGATGCTCGATCCGCAGATGGCGCGGGCTCGGCTGGGCGAGCGACGGGCGCGGAAAGGTCCAGACGCTTTCTTGGCCGGGGCCGACTGGGTCAGGCGTGACGGTCATCGCCGGCCGATAGAGCGGGTTGGCCCAACTTCTGTCAACCGGAGAACCCGGCATCGGGCCAGCGGCGATCCGGCGCAGGCCGGCAAGTCGCGCGCCTCGGCTAGGAAGACGCCATGAGATCGCTCCGGCTCGCCGTCGCGCTCGCGCTCAACCTGGGAACGCCCGTCATGGCCACCGAAGAACCGCCGTTCACCGTCGAGCTGAAGACCGGCGAATTCGAGGTCCGCCATTATCCGCCCCTCGTCGTTGCCGAAGTCGCGGTGACGGGCGACCGCAAGGACGCGGCGGGAAAAGGGTTTCGCCTCCTGGCCGGCTATATCTTCGGCGGCAATACCCGCCGGGCAAGGATCGCGATGACCGCGCCGATCGTCCAGTCGCCCGCCGGCGAGAAGATCGCGATGACCGCGCCGGTTTTGCAGACCGGCGGCGGCGGCACCTGGACCATCCGGTTCATCATGCCGCGCGGGTCGACACTGGAAACCCTGCCGCGACCGAACGATCCGAGGGTTCAGCTCCACGCCATCGCCGCCGCGCGCGTCGCGGTCGTCCGGTTCAGCGGGCTCGCGCGGCAGGACGATGTCGCGGCGAGGACGCTGGCCCTGTCGCGGTTCGTCACGGCGCAGCATCTTCAGGCGTCGGGTCCGCCGTCGCTGGCGCAATATGATCCACCGTGGACGCCGTGGTTCATGCGCCGGAACGAGATGATGATCCCGGTCGCACCCGCAGCCGGCGTGGCGAAATGAAGGGGCTGTTCGAGATGGCGACGCGGTGGGTGTAGCCCGCGCCCGATGGCGAACCGTAAATTACCAAAATTTCCTTTCATACAAGGCCGCTCTCGCGTCGTCCGGAATGACTACTCCTGGCCAAGGGCGCTCTAGGTTTCCGACACCCCCTTTGAAGCCAGCAGCGCGTAAGCTGGGTCGCCGGCAACCTATTGACGAAATTGACTTGATTCCCGACATCTGCCCGGCGGATCGCATCGATGCTCGTGGCGGAACGAGAACACGCACTTTTGGGAGGGTGTCGAATAACCCTCAGGCGGCACCGGCCTTGTCGTTCCGCA
>NZ_JANYEK010000140.1 GCF_025363195.1 Sphingomonas sp. | reverse complement strand
CTTGCCCGGCGGCTTCCGGTTGCGGCTCGGCTTCGGGCGTTCGGCGGGCTTGATTCCCGCCTGCGCCATCATCATCGCCTCGATCCGGGCGACGCTGTCCTCGATGCCGCGCAGGCGGGCAGAAAGATCTTCCACTTCGCTGCGGCTGGGCATGTTGGCGGCGGCAAGCGCGCGATCCGTCATCTGGTGCGCGGCTGTCTGGGCGTTCATCGTAGCGGCACTGGCGCCTTGCATTGCGCGGGTGAATTCGCCGGATTTCATGACCTGGCCACCAAATTGATTGGCCATCGTTTCCCACTGGCCGAGCATCTCACGGAAAAAAGCGCCAGGATCGGGGGGAGAAATCGTCATACTACCCCATCCTTTACCGCCCGTGCCTATCCGTCAAGCGATCCCGCTCTGGGTGCACTGTGCGCAGGATGGCGGGAAGATCAGGGTTTGGCGACGGACATTACGGCTATTGGTCCAGAGGGCGTCGCCTCCAGCAGCGCATCGCCACCGAGTACACGGTACAGGGTCACGAGATTGGTCGCTCCGGTAAGTTGCGTCGCCACCAGCGAGCGGCGCGCCGAATAGAGCGAGCGCTGCGCGTCGAGGCTTTGCAGAAACGTTTCGATCCCGCCGCGATAGCGCGCGTCGGACAACCGGTAATTGTCGGTCGCCGCGGCGGCCAGGGATTGCGCTGCCTTGCTCTGGTCGGCGATCGTGCCGCGCCGGGCGAGTGCATCGGATACTTCCCGAAACGCGGTCTGAATCGATTTCTCGTAGGTGGCGAGCGCCGCATCGCGCTGCGCCTCGGACAAACGCACTTTGGCGCGCGCTGCCCCGCCCTGGAAGATCGAATAGCTGGCCGAAGGGGCGACCGAATAGTTGAACGCGCCGCCGGTGAACAGGCCGCCCAGCGCGTTGCTGGCCAACCCCATGATCGCCGTAAGGGAAATGCGCGGAAATAGGGCCGCGCGCGCGGCACCGATCTCGGCATTGGCCGCACGCAACTCATATTCCGCCTGCAGCACGTCGGGGCGGCGCAACAATATGCCAGAATCCAGCCCTGCGGGGAGTTCGGCGAGGTTTTTGGCTGCATCTTCGATGTCGCTTGGCAGAAGCGCAGCATCGACCGGCGCGCCGACCAACAATTGCAGCGCGTTGATGTCCCGCGCCAGGGCGGTGGTCTGCGCGGCTAGATCGGATTGAGCCTGCGCAAGCACCAATTGTGCCTGCGCGAGATCGGTGCGTGGGGCGATACCGCCGTCCAGCCGGGCTTTGGTCAACCCCACGCTGCTGCCCGCGCTCATCGCGGTGTCCTGCGCGATTTTTAGCAGACTCTTGTCCGACCCGTACGTCTCCCAGGCGGCGGCGATGTCGCCAACCAGCGTCAGTCGCGTGGCGCGGGCGGCGGCTTCGGTGGCGAAATAGCGGTCTTGCGCGGCGGTGCTGAGTGACCGGATACGGCCGAACAGATCGATCTCGAACGCGGTGACACCGATATCTGCGCTGTAATTGGTCCGTGCGCCCCCCGCGACGGTTCCGCCGCCCGCGCCGGTCGTGCGCCCAGTGCCGCTGTCGGACCGCGTAACGCTGGCCGAGGCATTCACCTGCGGCAGTAATTCGGCGCGCTGGATGCGATATTGCGCACGCGCCGACGCGATGTTGGCGGCGGCTATGCGAAGATCGCGATTGTTGATCAACGCCTGCTCGACGATCTGTTGCAACCGCGCGTCGCGGAAAATGTCGCGGTAAGACACGCTGGGGAGCGTCGCTTCGGTCTGTTTCAGATACGCATCGCCGACTGGCCAGGACGGCGGCACCGGAAGTTGCGGTTCGACATATTTGGGCGCGAGCGAACACGCGGAAAGCGCTGCGGTTGCAAGCAACACCATCCTGGTTCGTACTGAGCCTGTCCGCGCCCCCGTCTTTGTCGCGCAGCGTAAGATCACGCCAGACGACGGTTCGATGGGGTTGGCATCGATGGATCCCACATCGGCGTTGATATTCATGCCACGGGCTCCGTCTGGGGCGTGTCGCCATGCGGCGCATGCGGCGCATTCGGATGTTCGTGATGCAGTTTTTGTAACACCCCGCGCGTGCTCCGGCGGACCAGCACGAAGAATAATGGAATGTAGAAAATCGCCAGGATCGTCGCCGTCAACATCCCACCGATCACAGCCGTACCGATCGCGACGCGGCTGTTCGCGCCCGCTCCGGTCGAGATGGCAAGCGGAAGCACGCCGAAGATGAAGGCAAGGCTGGTCATCAGGATCGGGCGCAGGCGCAGGCGGGCGGCTTCCAGCGCGGCGTCGATGACGCGCTTGCCCTTCTTTTCGGCCTGTTCGGCGAATTCTACGATCAAGATCGCGTTCTTGGCGGCGAGGCCCATCGTCGTTAGCAGCCCGATCTGGAGATACACATCATTTTGCAGCCCGCGCAACGTTACCGCAAACACCGCGCCAACCAATCCGAGTGGGATCACCAGCAGCACAGCGATCGGGATCGTCCAGCTTTCGTACAGTGCGGCAAGGCACAGGAACACGACGAGCAGCGACAGCCCATACAGCACCGGCGCTTGTCCCGAGGACAACCGCTCCTGATAGGACAGCCCCGACCAGGCGACGCTTGTGCCGGGCAGTTGCGCGGCCAGTTCCTGCATCTTGTTCATCGCCTCGCCCGAACTCGTGCCCGGCGCGGCTTGTCCCGAAATCTCATACGCCGAAATGCCCAAAAAACGAGTCAGCGATGGCGGGGCGGTGGACCAGGAAATCTTCGCGAACGACGAAAACGGTGCCATCTGACCGGTGCTACCGCGCACATACCACTCGCTCAAATCCTCCGGAGCTGCGCGATAAGGCGCATCCCCCTGAACATAAACGCGTTTCACACGCCCGCGGTCGTTAAAGTCGTTCACATATCGGCCGCCCCAAGCGGTTGCCAGCGTCGCGTTGACGTCGTTTTGCGACAGACCCAGCGCGGCGAGCTTGAGTGGATCGATATCGACTTTCAGCGTCGGCTGGTCGTCAAGGTCGCTCGGGCGCACGGCGGCCAACGTGGTGTCCGCGCGCGCAGTGGCCAGCAATTTATCGCGGGCGGCTTTGAATGCCACCCGGCTCAGACCGCCGGTATTCTGCAATTCCAGCGTGAAGCCGTTCGACTGACCGAGGCCCCGCACGGCGGGTGGCTGAGTGGCATAGAATTCGACATCGCGCAGACCCTTGAGCGCTGCGCTGGCGCGCTGGGTAATCGCGGCTGCGCCGTTCTCTGTACCCTTGCGATCGGCCCAGTCTTTGAGTGCAATGAAACCGCGACCGGAATTCTGCCCGCCGGCACCACCGCCACCGCCGGCCACGGTGAGGAACGCGCTGACATTGGCCTTTTCCTCGGTCGAAAAGTAATGCTCGATCGCTTTCTGCGCCTGCGTGGTCCGGTTGAGCGTCGCGCCGGGTGCGAGGTTGTATTGAACCGAGGCGATCCCTTGATCCTCGATCGGCAGAAAGCCGGTTGGCAGGCGCGCAAAGAGCAAAACCAGGATTGCGACCACGCCGGCATAGATCAGCAGGAACAGCCATTTGCGGTTCACCACGCGGGATACGCCATTGACGTATTTTCCGGTCGTGCGTTCGAAGCTCCGGTTGAACCAATCTTTCGCGCCCTGTGTCTTGCGGGCAACCCACCCATCATTCTGTTCCTCGCTGCGACGCTTGAGCAGGGTCGCGGTCAAAGCGGGGGTAAGGATCAGGGCGACCAGCACCGACAGCACCATGGCCGATACGATGGTGATCGAAAACTGGCGATAGATTACGCCGGTCGATCCGCCGAAGAACGCCATCGGCAGGAATACCGCCGACAACACCAGCGCGATGGCGACCAAAGCGACGGTAATCTCATCCATCGATTCGATCGTCGCATCGCGCGGCGACATTTCGGGATTTTCGTCCATCAACCGCTCGACATTCTCGACCACGACAATCGCGTCATCGACGAGCAGACCGATCGCCAGCACAAGACCGAACAACGTCAACGTGTTGATCGAGAACCCGGCGAGGTAAAATACGCCGAACGTACCCAGCAGAACCACCGGTACGGCGATGGTAGGGATTAAGGTCGCGCGCCAATTTTGCAGGAATACGAACATGACGATGACCACGAGAATGATCGCCTCAATTAGCGTCTTGACCACTTCCTCGACCGAGAGCTTGATGAACGAGGTCGAATCCTGCGGAAAATCATAAGCATAACCGTTGGGGAAGCTCTTCGACTGGCGCTCGACCTCCTGCTTAACCAATTGGGCAGTGCCGAGCGCATCGGCGCCCGGTGCAAGGCTGACGGCGATGCCAGCACCGGGATGGCCGTTGATCCGGCTGATCACGCCATAGCTTTCCGACCCCAGTTCGACGCGGGATACGTCGGACAGACGCACCACCGATCCGTCGGTCTGGGTCTTGAGGATGATGTTGGCGAATTGCGCCGGAGTCGACAGGCGCGACTGAGCGGTGACGGTGGCGTTGAGCACCTGACCCGGGCCGTTCGGCGCGCCGCCGATTTCACCCGCCGCGACCTCTGCATTCTGTGCGGTGATCGCAGTGATCACGTCGCTAGGGATCAGGCTGAAGCTTGCCAATTTGTCCGGATCGAGCCAGATGCGCATGGCATATTGGGAACCGAACACGTTGGTATCGCCGACGCCCTTGATACGGCCGATCGCATCCTGGAAATTCGATACGAGATAATCCGATACATCCTGATTGGTCGTCCGGTCCGTGGTATCGTAGATGGCCGCGATCAAAAGAAAATCAGGGTTCGATTTGGTGATCGTCAGCCCCTGTTGCTGGACCTGTTGCGGCAAGCGGGGCAGGGCCTGCTGCACCTTATTCTGCACCTGAACCTGCGCGATATCCGGATTCACGCCCTTCTGGAACGTCGCCGCGATCGTCACCTGCCCGCGCGAGCTTGAGTTCGCACTGAAATAGAGCAAGCCGTCGATCCCGGTCAGTTGCTGCTCGATCACCTGCGTTACGCTGGTTTCCAGCGTTTCCGCGGATGCGCCGGGATAGGTGGCGCGAATATTGACCTGAGGCGGGGCGACATCCGGAAACTGTTCGATCGGTAGCGAATAGATCGCGCCGATGCCCGCCATCATGATGATGATCGCGATGACCCAGGCGAAGATCGGCCGGTCGATGAAGATGCGGGACAGCATGCGTCGTTCAGTTCTTGGTCTGGGCGGGGGAGGATTTGTCCTGCTTGGGCAAGGTGAGGGTCTGCTTCGATCCCGCAGACACGGGTTTGATGGGCTGATCCGGCTTGGCCTTGCCGGTGCCCTCGGTAATCACCTTGTCGCCGGACTTCAGCCCGGCGGTGATGACCCAATTCTGCCCGATGATGCGCGAGGCGGTGACGCTGCGCAGCACGGCCTTGTTGCTCGGCCCGACCAGCAACACCGTGGCATTGCCCTTGGCATCGCGCGTCACACCCGCCTGCGGTACCAGGAAGGCGTTGGTATCGATCGACTGCGCGAAGGTGGCGCGGACGAACATGCCGGGCAGCAGGATACCTTGCGCGTTCGGGAAGCGCGCACGCAGGGTGACGGTGCCGGTCGCTTCGTTGACCATAACTTCGGAGAATTCGACGGTGCCAGTCTGGCCGTAGTCGCTGCCATCTTCCAGCTTGAGGCGCACGACCGCGCTGGTCGGGGTAATCCCTTTCGACGCCAGCGCCCGGCGCAAGGCGAGCAGATCGGCGGAGGATTGCTGGATATCGACGAAGATCGGATCTAGCCGCTGGATCGTCGTCAATGGATTAGTTTGGCTGGCGGTGACCAAGGCACCCTCGGTGAACAGCGAACGACCGATGCGCCCGGTGATCGGCGCGGGAACGTTGGTGAAGCGCAAATTGATCCGCGCAGTATCCAGTGCGGCACGCGTCTGGCCAACGGCGGCGGCGGCCTGTCGCGCCTGCGCGGCCACGTCGGTATAGTCCTGCTTGGCGACAGCCTGGATTTCGGCGAGCGGTTTGTAGCGATCCGCCTTCACCTTAGTCGCCTCGGCATTGGCCTGCGCGCTCGTGAGGTTCGCGCGCGCCGCGTTGGTCGCGGCGACATAGAGGCTAGGGTCGATCTGATACAGCGTCTGGCCCTTATGAACGACCGAGCCTTCGGTAAACAAACGACGGCGGATGATGCCGGACACCTGCGGGCGGACTTCCGAGCTTTGATAGGCGGTGGTGCGGCCACCGAGCTCAGTGGTCACGGGTACACTGGTCGGCTGCACCACGACATATCCGACTTCCGGCGGACTCTGGTCGCGCCCGGCTTTCTTGGCGCCGGAGCCACACGCTGAAACAGCGAGGGCAATGGCGATTAACGGAATGGCGTTCACAAGGCACGCTTTCAGCGGCAACCGGTCTCTCAACACCATTCGATATCCCACCGCTTCAAATTTGCGTCGGCAGAATCGGTGCTCGCGCGCGCAAGCTCCAAACCCGGACGACTATGGTTTGTTCCTGATGCGGATCAATTTGGTGCATCGCAACGATTTTGACGCCCTAGGTCCGCTTCAATCGTACAATCGCCTGGTCGAGCGCCGACAGGAAGCGTGAACGATCGGTCTTGGAAAAGGGGGCAGGGCCGCCGATCGCATCTCCACCGGCGCGCAGATCCGCCATGATCGCGCGGGTGGCAATGGCCCCGCCGATCGACGCGTTGGTAAAGGGTTTGCCGGTGCTGGATAACACCGTCGCCCCGGCTTTCAGGCAACGATCGGCGAGCAGGATATCGGCGGTGACGACGATCGTCTTGGCTCCCGCTCGCTCCGCGATCCAGTCATCCGCCGCATCGAACCCGTCGCTGACGACCACGCGGTCGATCAGCGGATGGGCGGGAATGCGAAAATGGCTGTTCGCGACGATCGTCACCGGAATTTCGGTGCGATAGGCGACGCGGTAGATTTCGTCCTTCACCGGACAAGCGTCGCCATCGACGAGGATTCGTACGGCGCCCATCCCCCGTTTACCGCGCCCGGTCGTTCGTCCGCCGGTAAGTCTTGGGCTTGTGCCGCGTCGGTGCCGGGCCACTGGGCCGGGCGCTCGGTGTCAGGCGGGGGCGATGCTCCGCCTGGCGCGGTTCGCCTTCCACCGCTTCGATGCGGATCGCATTTTCATCCTGCCCGTCGAAGTTCGCCGTGCGGGCGACGGAGGCGGAGAACTTGCCCGCAATAGCGCGGGGCACCTGGAACATCGTCTCGCCTGCCGAAATGCGGATCGCGCCGATTTCGTTCTTGGTAATGTGCCCGCGACGGCAGATCAGCGGTAGCAACCAGCGCGGATCGGCATTCTGGCGACGACCGATATCCATGCGGAACCAGACGATATCTTCGAAGCCTTCGCGATGGCCATCACTGCGTGGGCCAGCGCCCGCGCTCTCCTTGGACGAAGAGATCAGTTCCTCCGCCACCGGCATTCGGGCGCGGTGGGCGCGGACGAGCAAGGCGGCGATATCCTCGGCGGTCTTGGTCTCGAGCAACTTGGCGCCCAATGCGCGATCGTCGTCGTCGATCTCGACCTCTTCCATCAGCGTGGTCAGCAGGCGCTCGCGATCCTTCTCGCGAATGTCGTCCAGCGTCGGCGGGTTGATCCAGTCGGCGTTGATCCGGGCGCCCTTGAGCATCGATTCGACGCGGCGACGACGCGGATAGGGGACGATCAGGATCGCCGTGCCCTTGCGCCCGGCGCGCCCTGTGCGGCCAGAACGATGCTGCAACGTCTCCGCATCGCGCGGCAGTTCGACATGAACGACGAGGCTGAGCGTGGGCAGATCGATGCCGCGCGCGGCAACGTCGGTCGCGACGCAGATCCGCGCGCGCTGGTCGCGCAACGCCTGAAGTGCCGCGTTGCGTTCGTTCTGGCTATGCTCGCCGGACAACGCGACGGCGCTGAAACCGCGCTCGATCAATCCGGCATGCAGATGGCGGACATTGTCGCGCGTCGCGCAGAACAGCATCGCCGTTTCCGCCTCATGGAAACGCAGCAGGTTGACGACGACATTCTCAATGTCCGCGGGAGCGCAGGTCACGGCCTGATAAGAAATGTCACCATGCCCGCGATCTTCGCCCACGGTCGAAATGCGCAACGCATCGCGCTGGTAGCGCTTGGCGAGTGCGGCGATCGTCTTCGGGATCGTCGCCGAGAACATCATGGTGCGGCGTTCGGAGGGCGTTCCGTCTAGAATCTGTTCGAGATCCTCGCGGAAACCCATGTCAAGCATTTCGTCGGCCTCATCGAGCACGGCAACACGCAACGACGACAGATCGAGCGCGCCGCGTTCGAGGTGATCGCGCAAGCGCCCCGGAGTGCCGACGACGATGTGCGCGCCGTGGTTGAGTGCGCGACGCTCCTTCGATGCATCCATGCCACCGACACAGGTGACGATCCGCCCGCCGGTCTTGGCATAGAGCCACATCAATTCGCGGCTGACCTGCAGCGCGAGTTCGCGCGTTGGTGCGATGACCAAGGCAAGCGGTCCCTTTTGCGGGAGCTTGCCGTCCTCGTCGAGCAACTCGGCCGCCATTGCCAAGCCGAACGCGACGGTCTTGCCGGAGCCGGTCTGTGCCGAGACGAGAAGATCGCGACCGACCGCTTCGGGTTCAAGAACGCCGGCTTGAACCGGGGTGGGGGCGGCATAGCCGCGTTCGGTAAGCGCTTCGGTGAGAAGCGGGGGCAGGGCTGAAAAAGGCATGTTGATCTCGGTTACAATAATGGCTCGATAGGCTAGTTCCCCCGCGAAGGCGGAGGTCCAGAGGCACGAGCGGTGTCGTTTTTGACGGTCTGGACTCCCGCCTACGCGGGGGAACAGTGGACGCCGGCAATATCAAATGGACTGGCCTGCGGCCCATCCGCTCGCCCATGCCCATTGAAAGTTGTAGCCGCCCAGCCACCCAGTGACATCGACCGCTTCGCCGATTGCATACAGGTTTTGTACGCGTTTGGCTTGCATTGTTTGCGATGACAGTTCTGCGGTGCTGATTCCGCCCGCCGTAACCTCAGCCTTGGCATAGCCTTCGGTGCCGTTCGGAGTGAAATTCCAGTTGGAGAGACGGTGTTCCGCTTGCTCCAGGGCTGCATCCTTGATGTTGTGCAATTCGCCGGAAATTGCAAGCCGCTCGGCCAGCGTGTCGGCGAGGCGGGTGGGGAGCGCGGAGGCCAAGGCCGCACCGAATTGCCCGCGCGGGCGGGCACGCTTGGCGGCCGCGAGCCAGCCTGACTCCTGGTGGGGGGCAAAATCGATCCCGACCGGCTGGCCCGAGCGCCAATAGCTTGAAATTTGCAGGATCGCCGGGCCGGACAGGCCCTTGTGGGTGAACAAGGCGGCCTCGCGAAAGGCGGTCTTGCCGCATTTGGCGATCACGTCGGTCGCCACACCAGAGAGCGAACGGAACAACGTTTCGTCGCCACCAAGCGTGAGGGGGACGAGGGCGGGGCGCGGTTCGACGATCTTCAGGCCGAATTGCCGGGCAACGTCATAGGCGAAGCCCGTCGCGCCCATCTTGGGTATCGACGGACCACCGGTGGCCAGGACAAGAGACGTGGCGACGACATCGCGTTGGTCGAGCTTGACGCGAAACCGGCCATCGGCATGGTCGATCGCACTGACAGCATGACCGAGTGAATGCACGACGTTCCCGATATCACATTCGTCCAGCAACATGGCGACGATCTGCTTTGCCGAGCCGTCGCAGAACAATTGGCCAAGAGTCTTTTCGTGCCACGCGATATTATGCCGTTCGACCAGAGCGAGGAAATCCTGCGCGGAGTAGCGGCCGAGGGCCGACTTGGCGAAATGGGGGTTGGCGGAGAGATAGCGGTCGGGTGCGGTGTCGATATTGGTGAAATTACACCGCCCGCCGCCGGAGATGAGGATTTTCTTGCCCGGCTGATCGGCATGATCGACTAGCAGCACCCGCCGCCCGCGCTGCCCGGCGATGGCGGCGCACATTAGCCCGGCGGCACCCGCGCCGAGGATAATCGCGTCGTAATGAGATGTCGCCATCACCATTCCATCCCGGCATCACCGCATAGGCGGGGACCTATAGTCTTCGCGTGTGATGCGGCCCCTAGCGCCCTCCGATTATGGATCCCCGCCTGCGCGGGGATGACGAGAGCAGCGGCACACATGACCGGCCTACCGCAATTTCGCGATATTCAACCCGTCGTCCTTGGCCTTGTCCTTCACCGATTCCTCGGTGCGGGTCAGCGCCTTTGCGATCGCCTTCAGGCCCATGCCTTTCTTGGCGAGCATATGCAGTTTCTGGATTTCATCCTGTTTCCAGGGCTGGCGGTGGCGGGCGAACGTTTCGGCCATGTCAGTCTCCTCCTGCGGCGATGGAGAGAATCTCGATCGCATCCTCGACGCCGTTGAATTCCACGCGTTCGCCGACTTCGCCGCCGATCAGCGCCTGCGCAAGCGGGGCCTGAAACCCGATTAGACCGGTGGCCGGGTCGGCTTCGTCGCCTCCTACGATCTGCACGATACGCTTAGCCTTGTTCATCCGCACCGTAACGCGTGATCCGATGCCGACGGTGCCGTCCTGCGGCAATGGCGCGATTTCAGCCGTCGTCTGCCGCGTATGCCAATAGCGTAGCTCGCGCTTGAGCATGGCGCGCTCGGTCTCGTCCGTTTCCGCGGCCACAGCAGCCTCGATGGCCGCGACCTTCTCGCCCAGCAATCGCAGCCCGCGGGCTGTCACCAGGTTCGGGCCCGGCGCGATCGGCCGTTCGAATTTCGGTTCCAGATGTTCCTCGTCGCTCTCACGGCGAAATGCGACACTCATCGTAAAGTCCTCATGCGCCCCTAACGCACATCTCCGCCCCTTGGGGCAAGCCGCACCCTGTGCTAGGGGCGCGCCCATGCTGAATATCAATGGTATAACGGTGCGGCTTGGCGGCCGCATGATCCTCGACCGCGCGAGCGCTTCGCTGCCGCCAAGAAGCCGCGTCGGGCTGATCGGGCGCAACGGCGCGGGCAAGTCCACCTTGATGAAGGTGATGATCGGTCAGCTCGAGCCGGACGACGGCGAGATCGAGATGCCGAAGAAGACGCGTATAGGCTATTTGCAGCAGGAGGCACCGCACGGCCAGACGACGCCGATCGATACCGTGCTGGAGGCCGACAAGGAGCGCGCGGCGCTGCTGATCGAGAGCGAGACATGCGAGGATCCGGACCGACTGGGTGAGGTCTATGAGCGCCTTATGGCGATCGACGCCTATACCGCACCGGCGCGCGCGGCGAGTATCCTGGTCGGTCTCGGCTTCGACGAGGAGATGCAGAACCGGCCGCTCGACAGCTATTCGGGTGGCTGGAAAATGCGCGTTGCCCTTGCTGCCTTGCTGTTCTCCGAGCCGGACCTCCTGCTGCTTGACGAGCCTTCGAACCATCTCGATCTAGAAGCGACGCTCTGGCTGGAGAATTTCCTCAAGGCCTATCCGAACATGATCGTGATCATCAGTCACGAACGCGATCTGCTGAACAATGTGGTCGACAATATCCTGCATCTCGAAGGCGGCAAGGTGTTCCTCTATTCCGGCGGCTATGATTCGTTCGAGCGTCAGCGCGCCGAACGCGCCGCGCAATTGGCGGCGGCCAAAGCCTCGCAGGATGCTCAGCGCGCCAAGCTACAGGAATATATCGCCAAGAATTCGGCGCGCGCCTCGACCGCGAAGCAGGCCCAGTCACGCCAGAAGATGCTGGCCAAGATGCAGCCGATCGCGTCGATGGCCGAGGATCCGACTTTGTCGTTCGATTTCCCGTCGCCAGAGGAACTGCGCCCGCCGCTCGTCACGCTCGACATGGCCAGTGTCGGATATACCGAGGGCAAGCCGATCCTGACGCGCCTGAACCTGCGGCTCGATCCGGATGACCGCATCGCGTTGCTGGGGCGCAACGGCAACGGCAAGACGACGCTCGCGCGCCTGCTCGCCGCACAATTGACGCCGATGGAAGGCGAGATCGCTGTCTCGGGTAAGATGCGCGTGGGGTATTTCACGCAGTATCAGGTCGAGGAACTCGACACCGAGGACACGCCGGTCGAGCATATGACGCACCTGATGAAGGGCAAGACGCCCGCTGCGGTGCGTGGCCAGCTCGGGCGGTTCGGCTTTTCGGGCGAGAAGGCGACGACCAAGGTCGGCAAATTGTCCGGCGGCGAACGCGCCAGGCTCGCGCTGGCGCTGATCACGCGCGATGCGCCGCATATGCTGATCCTCGATGAGCCGACCAACCATCTGGACGTCGATGCGCGCGAGGCTTTGGTACAGGCACTCAACGCCTATAACGGCGCGGTGGTGATCGTCAGCCATGACCGGCACATGATCGAGCTCACCGCCGACCGGCTGGTGCTGGTCGACGCTGGCCAGGCCAATGAATATTCCGGCAGTCTCGAAGATTATACCGACCTCATCCTGGGCAAGAACCAGCCCAAGGCGGACGGCCAGAAATTCGGCAAGAAGGACAAGAAGGCTGCGGCTGCGTCCCGCGAGAAGACCGCCGATCTGAAGAAGGCGGCGCAGGAGGCCGAGGCGAAGACCGTCAAGCTGACGGCAGAGCGTAGCGCGCTGGATCAGGCGATGTTCGATCCGTCGAAGGCGGAAAGTTATCTGAAAAAACTATCGATGGGTGAATTGTCCAAGCGTCGTGCCGATGTTGCGGCGAAACTGGAAGCGGCGGAGGCGGCTTGGCTGGAGGCGAGCGAAGCGGTGGAGCAGGCGGGCTAATGCCACATTTCCGTCTTTCGTGTTGAACCTCCCGAAGGGCATGTCTCAAGCATGTGCCTCGCCAAGCCAGCACGAAGGGAGAGGGAAATCCTTAACGCAGCCTTGCCGCCACCACCGCCCGAGCCTCACGGGCCTGCCAAACGATGAGCGTGGGCAGGCCGATCACCACTTCTCGCGCGCGCTTCACGAGCGACAGCGCCAGCGCCATCTCAGCCGGCAGGCCGAATAATGGCGCGGCCAGCGCATAGGTCGCCTCCTGCACGCCGATCGCACCAGGTATCGCGAAGGCGACGCTGCGCAGCGTGAAGATCAGGCTTTCCAGCGACAGCACCGACCAGACTGAAATCTCCGCGCCCATCATATGCAGCACCAGCCACGCGCCGAGTGCGCTCACGGTCCAGCCGATCAGGTTAAACGCAAAGGCGGCGACCACCCGGCCCCGCTCGGCATAAGTCTCGCGCAGGGCATCGAGCAGCCCGGCCATCGTCGCCGCCGTGTCGGGAAGGAAGTGCTTCGCGATCCGCTCCGCCAGCAACAAGGTCGGGCGTTGCGCGACGAAGAACAGGATCATCGCCGCGATCATCGCCGCCGTACCGCCGAGAATCAGCGGGCGCAGCGCAACTGCGCCGGTGCCCATCAGGATCGTCGCCATCAAACCGAGGCCGAATAGGGTGAAGACGAGTTGCGCCGCCATTTCGGTCGTCATGTCGACGACCAGGGCGGCATAGACCCGCGCCGGAGCGATGCCGGCTTGCATCAGGGACCGGGTGCCGACGACGATCCCCCCGATCTGCGAGAAGGGCAGCAGATCCGCCACCGCCTCGCGCAACATCCGCGCCCAGCTGAACAGCCACAGACGCGCGATCGCCTCGCCCGGCGCGGCGGCGAGCCATGCGGCACCCAGCGGCAGGAACCCGGCCAGCGAATAGACACAGAATAGTGCGAAGCCAGCCGGCCCGATCCGCATCGTCGCGGACAGCACATTGGCCAACCCGGCCGAGCCGAACGCCCACACCGCCGCCGCCAGCCCCGCCAGCGTCGCGAATAGAATGGCGATGCGCGCGTAGCCGTTCAGGCGGTGGCTCCCTTGGGGCTACCGGCGAAACGCAGCGCCAGCCGCATCATCGCTGGCACGAACTTAGGGCGGATCAGCCGTTTGTCATAGACCGCCAGGCGCCGGTCATTCTCGGCCAGACAGATGCGCGCGAGTTCCGGGAAAGTCACCTCGACGCCCAAATCCTTCGATCCATTCAGGGTGAAATTATTCTCCTGCGCCTTGGTGTTGTCGTCCCCCATGCCCCTGGCCATGCTGATCCGCTCGCCGATCAGGAATATCCAGACCAGGATCACCTTCGCCTCGAACAAGGGCCGCCGCCACCACGGCATTGTGCGCCGCCACCACGCGACCCAATTGACGAAGAACAATATGTGCCGCCCTTCCTCGCGCATCACCGGCTCGAACGTGTCGATCAGAGCGTCGGGGAAGAAGCCGGTATCCTTGGCCAGCTTGAACAGGCCGAAACCGAAAAAGCTGTCGATACACTCCGAATAGCCGGTGCGCATGAAGGCGAATTCAGGGTCGCGCGGGCGGACATACGCCGGTTCCGGGGCGAGTTCGATGCCGTAAGCCTGCACCATGTCGGCCAGTACGATCTTGTGACGCCGTTCTTCATAGGCGTTCATGCCAATCGCCTCGTGCAGCAAGGGGTCCTGGATCTGCTCGTTGAAGGTCTTCACGTTCATCGATGCACGGCCTTCGGTCTGCACTGCAATGTCCCAGATCGGCAGGCTGACGATGCGGTTGCGGGTTTCGTCGTCCAGCTTGGGCCAGTGGATCAGCGCCGGGCGATAGGCATCGTGCGAATCGAGCATCATGCGCGAAAGCAGGCTTTTATGCTCCGGGGAACCGAGCCTGATCGCGCGTCCGGGCGGCGGCGGGGGCTCAAACCCAGCCGGCGAGATTGCCAGCGGTTCGAGGTCAGGATGCGAGCGCGAAGCTAGAGAAGTGGCCATGGAAAACTCCATCGCGCACGATTGCGGCCTTCGCAAGATCGTCCGTAAGCGCGGCGAGTTCGTCGCGGTAGCGATAGCCGGCTGCGGCACCGGGCCAGTGGTCGGCGGTGGCGGGGTGGGTGTAGATTTCGGTCAGCCCGGGTGGCAAACCGGCAATGGCGTCGCGCATGCGCTGCGCATCGAACGCGCCGGTCCAGGCGAGGCCGATCACCTGATCGGGCACAAGCATCCCTTCGCGGCGCAGCCGGCGTTGCAGACGCTTGGCCCACCAATGCTCGAGCCCACGCGTGCCACGTTCAATCGGCGCCCGCACCGCTTTCATGCCGTAACGCTTTCCGATCTCGATCACAGCGGAGGCGATAATCGGATGCAGATGAAAATGTTTGTGCGCATTGACGTGATCGAGCGGCAGGCCGGTTGCGGCGAAGGCGGCGAATTGCGCGGCGATCTCGGCGTGAAGCTGTCGGCGGGTGGCAGGCTTGAGAGCGATGGCGAAGGCGGTGCGCACCATGTTGGCGCTGAAATGGCCGCTGGCATCGACCAGATCGGGGATCGCTTCGGGCGGTAACGTGGGTTTCCCTTCGACCAAGACGAGATGCAGCCCGACACCGAGCGACGGCATCGTCCTTGCGCGCGCAACCGCATCGGCGGCGGCAGCGCCGGACATCATCAGGCTGGCCGCGCTGAGGATGCCGCCGCGATGCGCCAGCTCGACGGCTTGGTTGACGGCGATCGACGCGCCGAAATCGTCCGCCGTAATAATCAGGCTCCGCGTGGATGGAGAAAGATCAGCCATATCGTTACCTTAGCGTAAGAAGCGCGGGACTGGCAGCGACCTTGCCCTGAGTTAAACGACCCGTTCATGCAACAATCAGCAGCGATGAGTATTACAAGGGACACATCACCCAGGAGAAACCCGATGAAGAAGCTTCTTGCCGCAGCCCTGATGGTTGCAGTCGCCACACCGGCGATGGTCGTCGCACCAACCGCGGCCTCTGCCCAGTCGCGCGAATATCGCACCTATAAGGGCCGGGATGGCCGCTATCACCGTGAATATTATCGTTGCAAGCAGAGCAGCGGCACGACCGGCGCGATCGCTGGTGCAGCCGGCGGCGGCGTGCTCGGCAACGTCCTTGGCGGCGGTACGGTCGGCACCATCGCCGGCGCAGTCGGCGGCGGGTTGCTCGGTCGTCATCTCGACAAGAAGCATGACGCTGCGCAGAATCGCAAGAACGGCTGCTGAGCCTGGAGTTCGTGGGGTGGTGGCCAACCGGTCACCACCCCATTTCTTTGTCTGAGTTCTACGCCTTCACTTCCTTGCGACGTCGCAGGAAGTCGAAAAACTCAACGCCTTCGCGCAGGCGGCGCTTCATCATATTCCAGTCGCGCAACATCTCGCTGACGATCGACCAGATCTTCGAGGGGCGGAAATAGAAGCGCTTGTAGAATTCCTCGACCTTGTCGAAAATCAGCGCCGCAGGCAGATGCGGATAACTGAGCTGCGCAATCTGGTTGCCGTCATCGGTCAACAGATCGTGGGAATTGTCGAACCAGCCATTCTCGGTCGCCTGCTTATACAGGAACGTGCCTGGATAGGGTGCGGCGAGTGACACCTGAATGGTATGCGGGTCGATCTCCTTGGCATAATTGATCGTCTCCTCGATCGTCTCCTCCGTCTCGCCGGGAAGCCCCAGAATGAAGGTGCCGTGGATGACGATGCCGAGTGCATGGCAATCCTTGGTGAATTGCCGCGCGACATCGGTGCGCAAACCCTTTTTGATGTTATGCAGGATCTGCTGATTGCCGCTCTCATAACCGACGAGCAGCAGGCGCAGGCCGTTTTCCTTTAGCACTTTCAGCGTCTTGTACGGCACGTTGGCCTTTGCGTTGCAAGACCAGGTGACGCCCAATTTTCCCAGCTCCAGCGCCAACGCCTCGACCCGGGGAAGGTTATCGGTCAGCGTATCATCGTCGAAGAAAATCTCCTTCGGCTTCATCTCCGCCATCACATACTTCACCTCTGCGATGACGTGCGGGATCGAGCGCGTGCGGTAATTGTGGCCCCCAACCGTTTGCGGCCACAGGCAGAACGTGCAGCGGCTTTTGCAGCCGCGCCCGGTGTAGAACGAGACGTATGGGTGGAGCAGATAACCCCCAAAATACTTCTCCATCACCAGATCGCGCTTGTAGATCGGCGAGACGAAGGGGAGGCTGTCCATGTCCTCCAAGACGGCACGGTCCTTGTTATGGATGATCGCGCCGTCATCGTCGCGCCACGAAATGCCCTCTACTTCGCGCAGGGGCATGCCGTTTGCGACATCCAGAATAGTGAAATCGAATTCGTTGCGTGCAACGAAATCCACCGCGGTGGATGCCTCCATCGATTTCTGTGTCTCGACCGCGACCTTGGCGCCGATGAGGCCGATCATGATCTTCGGATTGCGTGCCTTGATCAGTTCGGCGGTGTGAATGTCCTGCCGAAACGATGGCGTCGAAGTATGCAGGATGACCAGGTCGCGCTCGTCCACCTCATGTTTGATGTCGTCCCACGATTGGTCGTGCGCGGGGGCATCGATCAGCTTCGAGCCTTCGACCAGAGCAGCGGGCTGGGCGAGCCAGGTCGGATACCAGAAGGATTTCACCTCACGCTTCATCTGGTAGCGCGCGCCGGCGCCGCCATCATAACCGTCGAAAGAGGGGGCTTGCAGGAACAAGGTGCGCAACGTCATGCGGAATTCTCCGGGCCTTTGGAAACCTGGCCGTCTGGTCCCATTCTAAGCGTGCTGCCGCGCCAATCAACCGAGCGGGCGAAGAAACTGGCGATATATCCTGCGAAAGTGAGGATATCGCGAGCTGGGAGGAGCTGTGGAGCAACCGGCCATCGCCCAGCGACCCGGCGGATCGTGATAATCAACACGAAGCGCGAGGCCAGGGCCAAGAGCAACGCCCAGCCGCCGATTGTCGGAAGCAGAGCGGTCGCCAACAGAGCAATGGGCACCGGCATGGCGATGACACCTGCTGTGTGGCCGATCGGTTCGACGCCTAGGATCGTCGCTCCCCAGCGTACCTCGTGCCGCCAGAGATCGACGAAGGTCGCATCGTTTCCCGCATGGGTTACGAGCATCGACGGGACGACAACCTTTTTCCCGAGCGCGAGGATCGCCTGCCCGATGGCGTAATCGTCCGCCAGCGTATCGGCAAAGGCTTCGAACCCGCCGATCGCGGCCAGCGTTTCGGCGCGGAGCGCGATGGTCGACCCCATGCACGGCGTGGCGAGCCCGTTGTTGGCCCCGAAAATCACGCCCGGCAGCAAATGCCAATCGAGCCCGGCGGCCCCGAAGCGCGACCAGAACCCGGCATCACCGCGTCCGACATAGGCTGCCGTCACCGCTCCGATACCCGGCACATCGAGCGCGGCGAGAAGGCGTGCGAGGTAATCGGGTGCGACGGCGATGTCGCTGTCGCTGAGGATGAGGAGCGGGTGGGTGGCCTGGCGGACCATATTGATTAGGTTGGCTATCTTGCCATTTGCGCCGTGTCGCCTCGAATCCACCACCAAATCGATCTGCGCCGCCGGATATTTTGCGCGCAGCCGTTCGATCACGGTGATCGCCGGATCGTCGGCGCGTTGTACGCCAAGCAGGAGCTGGACCGGGCCATCGTGGTCCAGCGTGAGGAAGCTGGCGAGATTGTCGAACAAATGCGGTTCGTCGCCGTACAGGGGCTTCAGCAAGGTCACCGCCTCGCTGCGCCGGGCGGGCGGTCGCGTGCCGGCGAAGAAGCGTGCGACGACGAATGCCGCCGCTAGCGTGTAAAGCGCGCCGATCAGCGCGACCCAGGTCAGGGCCCAGCCGAAAAAGGCGGCTATGTGCGCTGGCGTCATGCCTGCTCTCTATCGCGCCGGTCGCGTCCTGTGTAGTGCGTCGCACCGTGAGCAATTCGCCGAATATCATCCTCGTCACGGGAGTCTCGGGGTTCGTTGGTTCGGCGGTGGCGCAGGCGTTGGCGGCTCGTGGCCACGTGGTGCGGGGACTGGTGCGCGCGTCCAGCCCGCGCGCCAATCTCGCCGATTTCCCCGGCGATCTGGTCGAGGGCGATGCGCGCGACGCCGCCGCGATGGCGCGGGCGATGGCCGGGGTCCGCCACCTGTTCCATGTTGCCGCCGACTACCGCATCTGGGCACCCGACCCCGAAGAGATCGTACGCAACAACCTGACCGGCACGCGGACCGTGATGCAGGCGGCGCGCGGCGCGGGAGTCGAGCGCATTGTCTACACCAGCAGCGTGGCGACGCTCCGCCCCGATCCGGCGGGCCCTGCCGACGAGACGCGGCCCGCGACGCCCGACCAGGCGACGGGAGCGTACAAGCGCAGCAAGGTGGTGGCCGAACGACTGGTCGAGGCGATGGTCGCCGAGGGGTTGCCAGCGGTGATCGTAAATCCCTCGACGCCGATCGGCCCGCGCGACGTCCGCCCGACGCCAACAGGGCGAATCATCGTCGAGTCGGCGAACGGGCGGATGCCGGCGTTCCTCGATAGCGGGCTGAACCTCGTCCATGTCGACGATGTGGCCGCGGGGCATGTCGCGGCGTGGGAGCACGGGCGGATCGGCGAACGTTATATCCTGGGTGGGCAGGACGTCAGCCTTGGCGTGATGCTGGCCGAGATCGCCGCGCGGGTCGGGCGCAAGCCGCCGACCATCACCATCCCGCGCCGGCCTTTGTTTCCTCTGGCCTATGCCAACGAAGTATTGGCACGGATTACCGGCAAGGAGCCGTTCCTCACCGTAGACTCTTTGCGGATGGCGAAACACCATATGTTCTTCTCTTCGGCGAAGGCTGAGGCGGAGCTCGGC
This sequence comes from Sphingomonas sp., assembly GCF_025363195.1. Classification (GTDB taxonomy): domain Bacteria; phylum Pseudomonadota; class Alphaproteobacteria; order Sphingomonadales; family Sphingomonadaceae; genus Sphingomonas. Next base: position 9,050 of record NZ_JANYEK010000140.1, on the reverse strand, counting down.
TATGTCGCGCGCGCCTGGGCGGAGGCGGTGGGCGATGCGATCGATTGGTTCCGCGCGGCAGGGTCGATCGGGTGATGGTGCTGGCCATCGGCGCTCTCAGCATGACGATTTGGCTGGTGCTGGTGTTCGCACGATATGGCTTCTGGCGGACGCAGGAGCGCGACACAGGCGATCTGCCGCCGGTACCGACTTATTGGCCGGCCGTCACCGCGATCGTTCCAGCGCGTGATGAGGCGGAGGTGATCGCCGAATCGATCGGCAGCCTGTTGGCGCAGGATTATCCAGGCCGTTTCCGGGTCATATTGGTCGATGATTCGAGCCGCGACGGGACGGCGGAAATTGCGCGTGCCCTGGACGGGGCGGGGCGGTTGAAGGTGCTGGCTGGCGCGCCGCTCGCGCGGGGCTGGACGGGCAAGCTCTGGGCCGTGTCGCAGGGCGTCGCGCTGGCCGAAAGTTCAGATATCCCTACGCTTGTCGCTGACGAGCCCTTGTACCCCCGCGCGGGCGGGGCCCCAGGCTCGACTCCCGCCGGCGCGGGGCGACACAATACAGGTGATGCCCCTGAGTACCTCTGGCTGACCGACGCCGATATCGCTCATGCGCGCGATACCTTGACCAGCCTTGTCGCCCGCGCCGAGGCGAACGATTTGGTCCTGGTGTCGTTGATGGCCAAACTGCGCTGCACAAGCTTTGCCGAACGCGCCTTGATCCCGGCCTTCGTATTCTTCTTCCAATTGCTCTACCCATTCGGCCGCGTGAACCGACCAGGCGGGATCGGCGCGGCGGCGGGCGGGTGCATGCTGGTGCGGCGCGAGACGCTGGCGGCGGCGGGGGGCATTGAAAAAATCCGAGATGCGCTGATCGATGATTGCGCGCTCGGTGCCGCGCTCAAGCAGCAGGGTCCAATATGGATCGGCTTGACCGACCGGTCGCGTAGTATCCGCACCTATGACACTGCCGATACGATCGCGGCGATGATCTCGCGTTCGGCCTATGCTCAGCTTGGTTATAAGCCAATACTGCTGGCCGGCACGCTGCTGGGGCTGGGGCTGGTCTACGCCGCACCGCCGGTGTTGGCGGTGTTCGGTCTTGGCGGTGCCCGCGTATTCGGTCTGGCGGCATGGGTGTTGATGGCGCTCGCATTCCAGCCGATGTTGCATTTCTACCGACGCTCGCGGCTATGGGGCGTCGCGCTGCCGGGAATCGCGGCTTTCTACGCCGCCTGCACCTTGCTATCGGCATGGCAATATTATCGGGGACGTGGCGGAATGTGGAAGGGTCGATCACAGGCAAGCGGACGGTGAACGACACAGTCGATCTCTCCTCTGGCAAGGGACATCGCGACGAGAATTTCCCCGTCGCCAGCTTCTTGCTGAGCGCGGAACATCGCGCGCCGATCATGGCATTCTACCGCTTCGCGCGGCGGGCGGACGATATCGCCGATCACGGGGACGCGACGCCGGAAGAAAAACTCGCGCAATTGGGCCGGATGCGCAGCGGGCTGGACGGCGCTCCCGGCGGCGCGCCCGAGGCTTTGGCGTTGCGTGCAGTCATGGCGGAGCGCGGCCTCGATCCCGTCCATGCGCGCGACCTGCTCGTCGCGTTCGAGCGTGATGTTACGGTAGATCGCTGTGCAGATTGGGCCGCGTTGATCGACTATTGCCGCTATTCGGCGATGCCGGTCGGGCGCTTCGTGCTGGATGTGCACGGCGAGGATCGTGACGGTTGGGTGGCCAACGACGCGCTCTGCGCAGCATTGCAGATCGTCAATCACCTGCAGGATTGCGGCAAGGATTACCGCACGATCCGCCGTGTCTATCTTCCGCTCGATACCTTGACCAAGCATGGCGCTCGGGTCGAGGATCTCGCCGCCGAACGCGCGACGCCTGAATTGCGCAGTGCGATCGTCGCATCGGCGGGGCGCACGCGTGAGTTGCTCGCAAAGTCTGCGCCATTTGCGGGCCTCATCCGCGACCGCAAGCTTGCCGCCGAAGTGGCGGTGATCCAACGTTTGGCGGAAAGCCTCGCCATGCGGCTGGAGCAGCGCGATCCGTTGAGCGAGCGCGTGCACCACCGCAAGGCGGAGGCCGCCTTCCTCGCCGCCCGCGCCGCTTTGCCCCTACTGTTCCGGCGCGCGGCATGAATCCGGACACAACCCCCGGCGCGTTGCAGAAGCAGGTTTCGGGCAGTTCCTTCTATGCCGGTATGCGCGTGCTGCCCAAAGCCGAGCGCGAGGCGATGTACGCGATCTATGGCTTTTGCCGACTGGTCGATGATATCGCCGATGACGAACAGGGCAGCCGTCCTGAACGCGCCGTGGCGCTCAATACCTGGCGGCGGGATATCGCGTCGCTCTACGCTGGCGGTGATCCCGGGCAGGCCAAACTGGTCGCCGAAGCCGTACGACGCTTCGGCCTGCTTGAAGCGGATTTTGTCGCGGTGATCGACGGGATGGAGATGGATGTCGATCGGGATGTTCGCTGGCCACCGCTCGCCGAACTCGATCTGTATTGTGACCGGGTCGCATCGGCGGTCGGGCGGCTGTCGGTGCGGGTGTTCGGGATGGAGGAGGCACCGGGGATCGAGTTGGCGTTCCATCTCGGGCGGGCGCTGCAACTGACCAATATCCTGCGCGATCTGGATGAGGATGCTGCGATCGGCCGGGTCTATCTGCCCGCCGAGGCGATCACCGCTGCCGGGATCGTCTTCACGACGCCGGTCGACGTCGTGGGTGACCCGCGTATTGATATCGCCGCCCGGCAGGTCGCCGCAATCGCGCACGAGCATTATGCCAAAGCGCGTGCGATCCTCGTCACGCGCCCGCGCGGCCATTTGCTCGCGCCGCGCCTGATGGAAGCGGTGTACGCCAAGGTGCTGGCGCGGACCGAAGCGATCGGCTGGATGCCGCCGCGCACCCGCGTGAAGATGTCCAAGCCGGAACTGCTGTGGACGGTCGTACGACTGGGCCTGATGCGGTGAACTTTGCGCGGACGACGATTGCCGGGGCCGGATTGGCGGGGCTGTCCGCCGCAGTGTCGTTGCGTCGCGCCGGGCTGTCGGTGCGGATTGCGGATTCCGCGGCACAGGCGGGCGGGCGGTGTCGTTCGTATTTCGACCCGCAGCTTGGCCAGACGATCGACAATGGCAACCATTTGGTCCTGTCGGGCAATCCAGCGGTCGCTCGGTTCCAGGCGGCGATAGGGGCGGTGGGTACACTCACCGGGCCGGAACATGCTGACTTCGCCTTTTGCGATGTTCGCGACGGTGCACGCTGGACGGTGCGGATCAACGACGGTGCCTTGCCGTGGTGGGTGCTGAACAGGCAGAGCCGCGTGCCTGGTAGCGGTCTGATCGACTATTTACCGATCGCGCGCTTGCTTCTCGCGCGGAAAGGTCGCGTAGATGATCATTTCACTACGATTGGGCCGGTGTGGGACCGGTTCCTGGACCCGGTCCTGCTGGCAGCGCTCAACACCGCCGCTGGTGCAGGCTCGGCATTGCTTACCCGCAACGTTCTGCGCGAAACGGTGGCCAAGGGCGGTGTGGCTATGCGCCCGCTGATCGCCGAACCGAATCTGGCGGCAGCGTTCGTCGATCCGGCGACGCAGTGGCTGGCGGCACAGGGCGCGCCGGTCCAGCTCGGGCGGCGGCTGCGGGGTCTCGGGTTCGAGGGCGATTTGGTGACAACACTCGATTTGGGCACCGGGCCGGAGCCGGTCGCGGCGGACGAGGCGGTGATCCTCGCGGTTCCGCCCTGGGTAGCGACGGCTTTGGTGCCCGAACTCGAAGTGCCGACCGAATTCCGCGCCATCGTCAACGGGCATTTCGCCTTTCCCGCGCCAGTGGGCGCACCGCCGATGCTCGGGCTGGTCGGTGCGGCGGCGGAATGGGTGTTCGCCTTCCCGGATCGGCTGTCGGTGACGGTGAGCGCCGCCGACCATCTGGTGGATCGCGACCGTGAGGATCTCGCGCGGACGTTCTGGACCGATATCTGCGCCGCGCTGAAGATCGCTGCGCCGATGCCCGCATGGCAGATCGTCAAGGAAAAGCGCGCTACCTTCGCTGCGACACCCGAACAGGATGCCAAGCGGCCGCCCGCTGCAACGCGGTGGCGGAACCTGTTCCTCGCTGGCGACTGGACGCAGACCGGCCTGCCCGCGACGATCGAGGGGGCGTTGCGTTCCGGCGAAACCGCGGCGCGCTTGGCGAGCGGTGGCCGGTCAGGGTAACGAGCGACGATGCAGGTAACCCCCGACCCCATGCTGAAGCTGGACCAATCGATCGATCGCGCCACCGCTGCGCTGGCGAAGGTCCAGCAACCTGACGGCCATTGGGTGTTCGAGCTAGAGGCCGACGCGACGATCCCGGCGGAATATGTCCTGCTGCGACATTATCTGGGCGAGTCCGTAGATGCTGCGCTGGAGGCGAAGATCGCCACCTACCTCCGCCGCATCCAGTCCTCCGAACATCATGGCTGGGGCCTATTCCACGGTGGCGCGTTCGATGTGAGCGCGAGCGTCAAAGCCTATTATGCGCTGAAGATGATCGGCGACGGGGTGGACGCACCGCACATGGCGCGTGCCCGCGCCGCAATCCTGGCACAGGGCGGCGCTGCGGCGAGCAATGTTTTCACCCGCATCCAATTGGCTCTGTTCGGCGCCGGACCGTGGGCGACCGTGCCGACGATGCCGCCGGAACTCATCCTGCTGCCGCGGTGGTTCCCGATCCATCTGTCGAAGATGTCCTATTGGGCGCGGACGGTGGTGGTACCTTTGCTGGTTCTGTGTGCATTGCAGCCGGAGGCGCACAACGTGTTGGGGGTGAAGATCGACGAACTCTATACCGGAGAGACTGTCCGCGCAGGCACGAAGGCGGCGGACCCGAAATGGCTGTGGACCAAGGGGTTCAACGCGCTCGACTGGGTATTGAAGGCGGGCAACGGGCTGTGGCCGAAGCGCCTGCGCGCGCGCGCGTTCGACACCTGCGTCGCCTGGGTCAGCGAACGGTTGAACGGTGTGGACGGGCTTGGCGCGATCTATCCGGCAATGGCCAACAGCGTGATGATGTTCGATTGCCTCGGCATCGGCCCGAACGATCCGCGCCGCGCCAGCGCGCGGGATTCGATCGAGCGATTGCTGGTCGTCAAAGACGAGGAAGCCTATTGTCAGCCGTGCGTCTCGCCGGTCTGGGATACGGCGCTCGCCGCGCATGCGATGCTGGAGGCGGGCGGTAACAATGAGGCGCTGGCCGACCGTGCGCTGGAATGGCTGCAACCGCGTCAGGTGCTCGACGTCGCGGGCGATTGGGCGGAGGAGCGACCCGGCGTGCGCCCCGGCGGTTGGGCGTTCCAGTATAATAACGATCATTATCCCGATCTCGACGATACCGCCGTGGTGGTGATGGCGATGGACCGCGCGCGAGGGCGCGCCGGCGATTATGATATGGCGATCGATCGCGGTGTCGAATGGACCGTGGGGCTGCAATCGAAGGACGGCGGCTGGGGCGCGTTCGATGCCGACAACGCCTACACCTATCTCAACAACCTGCCGTTCGCGGATCACGGCGCGTTGCTGGATCCCCCGACCGCCGACGTCACCGCGCGCTGCGTGTCGATGCTCGCGCAACTCGGTGAGCGCGACTCCCATCGCATGAAGGTGGCGTTGGCGTGGCTGGAACGCGAGCAGGAACCGGACGGCAGCTGGTTCGGCCGCTGGGGCGTGAACTACGTTTATGGCACCTGGTCGGTACTGTGCGCGCTGAACGCCGCAGGGTTGGCGCCCGAACATCCGATGGTGGCAAGGGCGGCCGGCTGGCTGAAGGCGATCCAGAATGCGGACGGTGGCTGGGGCGAGGATTGCGACAGTTACGCGCTGGATCGCACCGGCCATGCACCCGCACCCTCCACCGCGTCACAGACCGGCTGGGCGTTGCTCGGGCTGATGGCGGCAGGCGGGGTGGATACGGATGCCGTCGCGCGGGGCATAATGTGGCTGGCCGAGCATCAGCAGGCTGACGGGCTGTGGGGGCAGGAGATGTATACCGGCGGCGGGTTCCCGCGCGTCTTTTACCTGCGCTATCATGGCTATCCGAAATATTTCCCGCTGTGGGCGATGGCGCGCTATCGCAACCTCAAGCGGAGCAATGCGAGGGACGTGGCGTGGGGCATGTGACAACGCAGCTTTTTCAGCCGTTCGGGCCGAGCCTGTCGCAGCTCAAGGGAACCTTATGCCCATGGATAGGCTTCGGGCGGAAGGGTTTCAGGAGATCATGCGCATGACTGGCCACGTCGTCGTTGCCACCGGTTTCAATCGTGAGGTCGCCACCCTGCGTCAATCGGGCATCGTCGTGGTCGCTGGCGGGGGTGATCCGGTTGGACTGCGCGTGAAGATCGAGGCTGCGGCGGCGGGCGCGTCCGGCATCCTGAGCTATGGCATGAGCGGAGCCCTGGCCGATGGGCTTGCAATCGGCGATTGGGTTGTCGGGGACCGCCTGTCGGGTACGATCGACCTGGCCTGCGACGCCGATTGGGCGGCAGAGTTGCAGGCGCGTTTGCCGGGCGCGCGGCTCGGCGGGTTCTTTGCCGATGGCCGGATGATCGACAGCGTGGCCGAGAAACTCGCTTTGGGCGTTTCGCACAAAGCGCTGGCGGTCGACATGGAAAGCCATGTCGCTGCCGCAGTCGCCGCTGAGCGCGGCCTGCCCTTTGCGATCGTGCGCTGTATCTCGGACGGCGCGCGGCATATGCTGCCGCACGCTATCACCGTGTCGATGCGGCCCGATGGCGGGGTCGACGCCAAGGCGATGCTGCGCTCGCTTGCTGCCCGGCCGGGGCAGGCGGCGGACATCACCCGCACCACCGCCGGTTTCGCCAGGGCGATGTGGGAATTGAAACGCGGCGCGATCCGGATCGGGCCGCGTATGGCGCTGGGGATCTGAAACCCGCGTCGGCTTCCCGACGTTACTTGGACGCAGGTACGGGGTTGGCCTTCTGAATTTGCTGCGCGACCGCCTGCATCATGCGCTGATCTTCCTGAAAACGCTTGGCGCATTCCGTCATGATCGGGCCGCCATTGTCCTTGGTGATGCTTTTGGCCTGCACGATGATCTGATCCTTGATCTGGGCAGCCGACAGGCGCGCCGTCACCCGCCCCGAGAAATACAGTCCGGTCGCCTGGGCCAGCGTCTTACGCTTCAAATCCGTCTCGACCCGGACAAAGACGTTCGATACCAGCATGCAGCGCACGTCCAACCCCACATTTTGTGCCGTGGCCGGGCCGGCGACTGTCAGGCTGACCCCCGAAGCGAGGATCGAGATAAGGTAGTTCCGCATTGGCCGCTCTCCTGATTGACGGTCACAGCCGTTCGATTTGGTCAACGACCTGCCTAGCGGGAAAACCGGTGCCGGGGCCATGCCTGTTTTCGTTTGGGCTACGCGTGGCCAGCAACCGGTTTCAATAAGCTGCTTTCGGAAGACATCGATCGTAACGAGAAAGCCAGCCTTATTGGTTGACCCAGAGCATTTCAGAAAGCTGGCGTCATCCGTTCTGCTACCGTTCGAACCATGATCCGATGATTGGGCGCGAAAGGCGGTATTGTACGTTGGGGATCGACCCCAATGCCTTCCTGCGACCTGCCGTTTGAATCACGGTAATCCTCGGCGGGCAATGTAAGCGTCCAGCCGTTCGGAAGCGGCTTAGTGAGTTGATCGGACAAAGCACCTCGCGTTCTCGCACCCATCTGCACTACGCTTGGCAGGGCGCGCATCGCCAAAGTAAACGTTTCGCCGGCACTCACGGTTACGTCGCTGGTGAGCAATGCCACGTCGCCAAGATAACGGATGCGATCGGATGGTGCGACGTAGAAGCGCTGATACTTCCCCTGCGCTCCGAACGGTCGCTTGCTGAACGCCAGACGACGCCGGTCCGCAAAGCGCCCGGCGATATGCAGGCTGATCGCGTCGTAGCCGCCCCGATTGTTGGTCGCGTCCACGATCACGCCGGGCAAGCCCTGAAAAGCCGTGATGGCATCGTCAAGTGCGGCATCCAGGGCCGCCACATCGTCCGTTGGAGCCGTCTTGTCGAAGCCACCCATGGCGACGACATTGAGATAGCCGATCCGACCAATCCTGCCCCACAGAATTTTGTGGTTGGCGACCTGGTGGCCGCCGCCCTCGAGCAATCCGACAATGCCTTCTCGATACGCCGTGGACCATTTGCGCTCCCGCTCGCCTGGATCAGTACCAAGCGTAGAATCGGATCGCGCGTCGCGGATGGTGGTCGCCTCGCCGCCTTCGAAATCATGATCGACGCCGTCGATCTTCGCCGCCAAACCCACATGAGCATCATCGAGGCTCCCGAGCGCTCGCGCCGTATGTTCGAAGAAAGAAAGATCGGGATCAGTTTCGCTCGACGCCGCAAGAGCCTCCTTGAGCTTACCCAGCTCTCGCCCGCGTCTACCGAAACCGGAATACAGATCAGCGAACGTCGTGGTGATCAGGTCAGCGATGTCTTGGGCCGTCCAATGAGGCTTCACGGCGCAATTAGGCGGTAGCGCGGCGATCCGGTCGAACTCGTACCGAGTTTGGTCGGGTGCCGCGGCAAACACGATCCGGTTAGGACCGGCGATGTTCACCAGGCGGTAGCTGTCGTCGTCGGCATCACTGCCGGAGGGATCGCGATAACAGAAACCGCCCGCGATATGGTAGAGCGCCCGTCCTCCGTGATGAACCACCAGGATGTGCCCATATCCGCGTGATCGCCACACGCCGTCAGCGACGGTGCCGGCAACCGCCAGCGGTCTCCATGGGCGCGCGAGGAGTGGTGCTGAGGTGCTTACGATCAATGCCGCACTTGACGCCAATCTGAACGCAAATCTTGTCATGCTGCCCCCCCCAAAGTGTTGCCCGCATAGCGCCTACTGTGTTACTGTGACAATACAGGTGGCAAGTTTTGTCGCAAACGAAGGCCGAGCGGGAAATCGAAGCTGGTGGTGGTGTCGTCGCCATCGTCCGAAGAGCCGCCTGCCCAGAACCTGTTACCGGTTGGGTTGCC
>NZ_JANYEK010000118.1 GCF_025363195.1 Sphingomonas sp. | reverse complement strand
GATCGCGCGCTGTTCGAGGTCAGGCGTCAAAACGGGCGCGGGACTGTAGGCGCCCATGCCGCCGGTATTGGCGCCGATATCGCCGTCACCGACACGCTTATGATCCTGCGCGGAGCCAAACGGCATCAGGGTGGTGCCGTCGGTCAGGACGAACAGACTGACTTCCTCGCCCTCGAGGAACTCCTCGATCACCGCCTCGGCCTTCGGCACCGCAAACAGATCGGCGATCGCCTCTTCCGCCTCGGCGCGCGTCATGGCGACAGTCACGCCCTTGCCGGCGGCGAGGCCGTCCGCCTTGATGACGACCGGGATCGTGAAGTCGTCGAGTGTCGCCAGCGCGCCGTCTATCGATGTAACCTTGGCATAAGCTGCGGTCGGGATTTTGGCGCGCGCGCAAAGATCCTTGGTGAAGCCCTTGGAGCCTTCGAGCTGCGCGGCGGCCTTGTTCGGCCCGAACACCGGCAGGCCCATGGTACGGATATTATCGGCGAGGCCATCGACCAGCGGCGCTTCCGGTCCGATTACCACGAAGCCGATCGAATGGCGGTGGCAGAAATCGATCACCGCGCGGTGGTCGGCGGGGTCGAGATCGACCAGTTCGGCATGCTCGCCGATGCCCGGATTTCCCGGCGCGGCATACAGTTTCGTCGATCCCGGCGATTGCGCCAGCCGCCACGCAAGGGCATGTTCACGGCCCCCGGAGCCGATCAGCAGGATATTCATGGCCGACCCCTTTTTCGATACGTCACACCGGCTGGTAGCCGAGGAGATGCCGGGCGACAACGCCTCGGCGATGGGCGTTGGCGAACTGGCGCAAAAGCTGAAGCGCGTGGTGGAGGGCGAATTCGGCCATGTCCGGCTGCGCGGCGAGATATCGGGCTACAAGCGCGTTAGCTCGGGTCATGCGTATATGAGCCTGAAGGACGACAGCGCGGTGATCGACGGCGTAATGTGGAAGGGGTCGGTATCGAGCCTCGCCTTCCAGCCGCAGGACGGTTTGGAGGTGATCGCGACCGGCAAGGTGACGACCTATCCGGGCCGATCGAAATACCAGATCGTGATCGAGCGGATGGAACTGGCGGGCGCGGGCGCGCTGATGGCTTTGCTCGACAAGTTGAAGGCGAAGCTGGCGGGTGAGGGATTGTTCGATCCGTCGCGCAAGCAATTGCTGCCCTATCTACCGCGTCGCATCGGCGTGGTAACGTCGCCGACGGGGGCGGTAATCCGCGATATTATCCACCGGCTCGAGGATCGTTGCCCGACACATGTGCTGGTCTGGCCGGTCAAGGTACAGGGGCAGGGTGCGGCGGAGGAGGTTGCGGCGGCGGTGGCGGGCTTCGATGTGATGCCTCCGGAGACCCGACCCGATCTGGTGATCGTCGCGCGCGGTGGCGGCTCGATCGAGGATCTGTGGGCGTTCAACGAGGAAATCGTGGTGCGCGCGGTCGCGACGTGTTCGATCCCGATCATCTCGGCCGTCGGGCATGAGACGGATACCACCTTGTGCGATTTCGCCGCCGATCTGCGCGCGCCGACCCCGACGGCGGCAGCGGAGATGGCGGTGCCGGTGCTGGCCGATCTGCGCCTGACGCTGGAGAGTTTCGGGCAGCGGACCGAACGCTGCGCGCGGCGCTACCACGAACGCGGTCGCGAGCGGCTGGAATCGCTGGTCCGCCTGCTGCCGAAGCGCGATGCTCTGCTCGGGCCGCAACGCCAGCGCCTCGATGAGGCGGGCGCACGGCTCGATCGGGGACTGGAACGGCGGGTGACGCTAGCGCGCGGGCAACTCGATCGGTCCGGCGGGGCGCTGCGCCTGTCGGTGCTGGAGCGGCAATTGGCCTCGGCCAGCGATCGACTGCACGCGACCTGGCGGCTGGTCGAATCGCTCAACCCGGACAAGCTGCTGGATCGCGGTTATGTCCGCGTTTCGGCGCGGCCATCGGGCGCGGTGGTGACGAGCGTGGCGGCGGCGCGCGCGGCGGGCACCGTCACGCTCTACTTCCGGGACGGCTCGGTCGATGCGCGACTTGAGCCAAAAGCCGTCAAAGCTTATGACAAGGCCGGTTCGGTGTCGAAGCCCGACCAGCCGACCCTGCTCTAAGTCCGGACGTTCCTATGCTGATGTCGAACACCGATCGCCCCGCGCGGCTCCACTACATGGCCAATGGCTTTCGCGTGCTGGCGCCCGGCGACCATGTCATCTGCGCGGTGAGTGGCGAGCGCATCGCGCTGGAGGACTTGCGCTATTGGAGCGTGGCCGCGCAGGAAGCCTATGCCTCGGCCGAGATCGCGACGAAGGCGATGAGCCCGGCGACGTGACGCGTCCGCGGGCGACCCGCAGCTTGCACCGACCGCAGCGCTGGGCGCTGATCAGCATTGGCCTGATGCTGCTCGGCAGTTGCGCGACCATCCCGCCGCCGCGCCCGAAAATTCAACCACCGATACGATCGGTGCCGCCGTCGACCCTTAGCGACGCGCCGACCGTCCAGCCCAATCGCCCGGCCGGGCCGATCACCTTCAGCTATAGCGGCCCGCGCATGCAGGGCGGCGCGGTGATTGGCCTCGCCCCCGGTGGGACTGCCGCGCTCAGCTTCAACGGCGCGGCGGTGCGGGTTGCGCCGGACGGCCGGTTCCTGATCGCCTTCGATCGCGATGCCGGACCTTCCGCGACTTTGGTCGCGACGCTGGATGATGGGCGGCAGGTCAGCGACGCATTGGTTGTCGCACCGCGCGGCTGGAATATCTCGCGGCTCGACAGTTTGCAAAAATATCCGGTGCCCGAGGCGGAATTCGCGCGCATCCGCCCCGCCGAACTGGCCGAGATTGCCGCCGCGCGCCGCATTCCGGTGGACAGCGATGGCTGGCGGCAGCCGTTCCTGTGGCCTACGACCGGGCGCATCTCGACGTTGTTCGGGTCGCAGCGCATCTACAAAAACAATGAGGCCGGGTCGTACCATTCGGGGATCGACATCGCGCGGCCGACCGGCACGCCAGTGCTTGCCCCCGCCGACGGCGTGGTGATTCTGGCGGCGGACCACCCCTTCACACTGGAGGGCAATCTGCTGATGATCGACCACGGCGCCGACCTCAACAGCGCGTTCCTGCACCTGTCGCGCATCGATGTGCATGTCGGTGACCAGGTGCGGCGTGGGCAGGTGATCGGCGCGGTCGGCATGACTGGGCGCGCGACCGGCCCGCATCTGCACTGGGGGCTGAAGTGGCGGGATGCGCGTATAGATCCGTTGCTGCTGGCGGGGCCAGTGCCCGTCTCGCCATAACTTAGCGCAGCAGCCCGGGCGGGAAGGGCGGAGTAAAGTCGGCGCGGCGCCAGAGCGGATTGGCCGGCTCCTCAGGGTCGGGCTTTGCAAAGCCGACATAGCCGAAATACGTCGCGATCAACCGCTCCTTCGCATCCAGGATTGGTGTGCGTCCGTGCATGAAACGCGTATTGTCCAGCATCAGCAGGTCCCCGGTCTGCCATGCGATTGGCACCGCCACCGAGTCACCAGCCGCCTTGATCGCCTGTAGCCATGCCTCGGGCACCGGATAGCCATCGTCCAGAACCGGAAAATCCGGGCGGTTGTTGTTGAAGCGAGCGAATAGCAGGAAGTTGCCGAACGCCGGTTCGTCAATGAACATCGGTCGGTGTAGCGCCGGACGGGTGAAGAAGCGCACGATGTGTTGCTCAATCCGACGGAAGGAATAGGGGCAATCCGGCGACGAGGCGGCTAGTACAGCGTCGTTCGGGTTGGGGTCCCCCAGCCAGAACTCGAGCAATTCTGGCCATGTCGGCTTGATATACAAGAGACGGCGATGCTCGAGACCGCGTCGCACGGCGTCCGGCAGCGCACGGACCAGCGCGACCCCGTCGCAGATCAGGGTAGCGCCGCCACGCGAGGGCGGAGACAGGCACGCAAAGAATGCCGCGTCGGGCTTCCAAGGCTCGCGCGACAATTCAGGATGCAGTGAGAAAGCGCCAGTCCCGCCATCTACCGTATGGATGTTGTGGTCGGGATCGATCGGCTGCCGGCCAGGGCTCTCGTTGATCACTGAGGTCGGGCAGAACTGCCGAGCGAAACTTCGAAACTCCGCAACCTCGGTAGTGAATCCCCGAAACAACAGGGCGCCGTGCGCCTTGTACAGTGCGATGATCTGGGCCGGGTCGATCGTCAGGATTGTCCGCTCGCCGGCGGGTTCAATCAGGACTTGCGGGCGGCCGTGTTCGGGCAGAAAAATCTTTGGCATTGCCGTGGCGGGATAGCGACAAATTCGGCCGTCAGCTATAGCGTCTGGCGATGGCCCTGACCCGCGACGATCTTTTTGTTTCACCCGACCACTATCTCCATTCTTTCGAGGGTGACGCGGCGGTGTTCGTGCCGATGGATCGCGCGGCCTATAACCGCTCGATCTTCCTCGACGGTCGCATCTCGCCCGCTGCCGAGGGTGTCATGCATATGCCGGTGTCGGGGCTGACCGTCGCGATGCCGCGCCCGGCCGCGACCGGCTGGATCTTCCATTTTGCTCATTGCGGTTCGACGCTCCTGGCCCGCGCGATCGATCATCTGTCTTCGAACCTCGTGCTACGCGAGCCGCTGGCGCTACGGCAGGTGGCGGCAGCTTACGCGCCCGGCCGCGCCGCCGCAGATCGCTTGGCCTTGGTTATCGCGATGCTGTCGAAACGCTACCGTGCCGACACCCCAACGATCGTCAAGGCGAATGTGCCGGTCAATTTCCTGCTGCCCGAATTGGCGGCGGCGGATCCCCGCGCGCGCTCGATCTTCCTGCATTTGCCGTTACGCGATTATCTGCTGGCGATCCTGCGCAGTGACAATCACCGTGAATGGCTGCGACGCGTCACCACCCTGCTTGCGCCGTGGCTCGGCGACACGGGGGGGCTGACTGATGCTGAGCGGGTCGCCGCCCTTTGGCTTGCGCAAGTCAGCGCTTTCGCCACGGCACTCGGAAAGATGGAAGGTGGGCGGAGTCTGGATGCCGAGGCATTCTTCGCGTACCCTGGGATCATCCTTTCATCGGTGGCCGACCGCCTTCAAATACCGCTGTCGTGCGAAAGTTTGGACACTATTGTCGCGGGTGCGTTATTCTCGACCTATTCCAAGAACCCTGCCATCGCGTTCGATAATATGGAGCGGCTGGCGCGGCGCGCAGCGCTGGAAACGCTGTTGGCGGCCGAAATCGTCCAGGCTCAGCGCTGGATCGAACCGCGCGCTATAGAAGCGGACGCCGCATGCGCGGTGCTCGAATCGCGCAGGCTATTCGGTTGAATACCGAAGTACGACCTTAGCGAAGGCGTGTGCCCCGCACCGAGCGTTGCCCCTCAACGTTGATGAAATAATTACCAAGTGCACCACGCCTTATCGAGACTTTCGTGCCGGCGTGTGGCGGGAACGGCATGGCGTCAGTGGTGACCCACACCGCGCCACCCTCAGCCACGCGCAGTTGGACATTACCGTTCGCCACCTGCTGCGTGCTGACGATTGTGGTATCGAGTCGATCAAACACGTCTCGCTTCATCGACTCGTCCGAGCGGTCGCCACCAGTTCCGAAGAGAGCGAGGCGGCCGATGTTGAAACCGAATAGCGACCGCTGCGCTGAGCGTACCTCCTGCCGGTTGGTAATCGTGACGTCATGCGTCTTGACGGCTTTCTCCAGCGCCTGAGCCGCCTTGTCGAAGCAGTCGAGTCGCGCTTCGACGACACCGATGGAGCGGCACTTCGAGAAGGATTGCAGGATAGCGTCCGCGGATCCGGATTGCGCCGATGCTTCCCCCCCCGTTACCGTGATTGCTATCAAGGCGAGGGCTGTTGCCGTGGCGATCGACGCTATTCGCATGCGAATTTCTCTCTGGTGGTGGCGAGGACTGGTACGGGAAGCTGCCACAATCGACAAGCCGCCTGTAACATGTATCGAAGTGTGTCGTAGATGTTACACCGCGCGGGATTCTTTTGTCACAGCGACAACCCCGATGGCGATCCTGAGAAAAGTCCAATAGGCAGTAGGGCAGTGATCGATAACAGTCGGTCGGAGTCCGGCAATCGGACTATTGAAGTTCAAAAGGGGAATTCCATGCTAGCTACGTATCGTTCGCGTCTGCTGACCTCCACATTGCTGGTCGGTGCAGCCTTTGCGACCCAGCCCGCTTTCGCGCAGGACGCCAACCCAGCCAGCCAGCCAAAGACGGGTGTGCAGGCATCTTCGTCGGGCGCACCGGCGGCCGGGATCTCGAGTCAGGAATCGGCCCCGCCTGCCGAAGCCACCTCGACCGGCGATATCGTCGTTACCGGCACGTTGATCCGCAACCCGAACTTGATTGCATCGAGCCCGATCGCGGTCATTGGTCAGGAAGAAATCCAATTACGTCAGGCGAACACCGCTGAATCGATCCTGCGCGACCTGCCTGGAGCGGTTCCGTCGATTGGTTCGGCCGTCAACAACGGCAACGGCGGCTCGGCATATGTCGATCTTCGCGGCCTCGGCAACTTCCGCAACGTCGTGCTCCTCGACGGTACGCGCCTTACCCCATCGGGTTCGACCGGCCGAACCGATCTCAACAACATCCCGCTCGCGCTGATCCAGCGTGTTGATACGTTAACCGGTGGTGCAGCGACGACGTACGGCGCCGATGCCGTTTCTGGCGTAATCAACTTCATCACACGGTCGGACTTCGGCGGCTTCGAGGCGAACGTGTCCAACCAGATCAACGGCAAGGGTGATGGCCGTTATTTCCGCGCAGACGTGACGATGGGCGCCAATTTCGATGATGGGCGCGGCAACGCGGTCCTATCCGTCGGCTACCAGAAGTCCGATCCGGTCTATCAAGGGGCGCGCAACTTCTCGCTCAACAATTACACCTCGACCTCGGGCGGGCAGGGCGGTTCGGGAACGACGGTTCCCGGGCGCTTCACGCTCGGCACGAAATTCAATACCATTGATCCATCAACCGGAGCACTCCGTCCGTATTCGAAGTCGCGTGACGCGTTTAACTTCAACCCGTACAACATCTTCCAGACGCCGTTTAAGCGCTACAACATCTACGGTGCAGCGCATTACGACGTGGCGGACAACGTTCAGGTTTACACGCGCGGATTGTTCTCCAAGAACACGGTCGACACGATCGTCGCGCCGTCGGGCGTGTTTTCGCAGATTCTGACCATCCCGGTCAGCAACCCGTATCTGCCTGCGGCCGCCCGCGCGCAGTTCTGCGCAAACAACGATTTTGATCCGAACACGCCCGGCATCCAGACGTTGACCCCGGCGCAGTGCGACGCGGCTGCTCTCGCAACGGGCCCGAATGATCCGAATTTCCGCTCGTTCACCACCACAACGGGTCGCCGTACGACCGAGATCGGAACGCGTAATTCGGAATATACGACGACGTATTTCGATTATCGCGCGGGTGTGAAGGTCGGTATCACCAAGTCGATCGACCTTGACCTGTCGGGTTCGTACGGTGAGTCGGAAAATCGCCAAACTCAGGACGGGTATGTGCTGATCTCGCGTTTGCGGACCGCAGTGTATACGACCAGCACCACCAACTGTAACCTGGGTGCTGCGCCACAGTTGAACAACCCGAACCCGTTGCTTCCGCCGCTCGCTGCTGGCGGCGCCAGCACTTCAGCCGGGTCAGGCTGCGTTCCAGTCAACATCTTTGGCGCAAACGGCAGCATCTCACCGAACCAGATTCCATATCTGACGGCGACGGCGACCAATGCGCAAAAGGCTTCGCTCACGCAGGCTCGCGCGCTGCTGAGCGGCGATTTCGGCAAATCGAGTCCGTTCGCTAACGATCCGATCGGCTTCGCGGTCGGTGGCGAATATCGCAAATATTACGCCGCACAGACGGCGGATGCACTTTCGCAGACCGCCGGTGAGCTGGGCGGCGCCGGTGGCGCCGTGTTGAACTTCAACGGCAGCTATGAAGCGAAGGAAGCGTATGGCGAATTGATCGCGCCGCTCGTTCAAGATCGGCCAGGTTTCCAAAGCCTGACGCTTGAAACCGGCATTCGCTATTCGGCCTACAAGGTGTTTGCAGCAGGAACCCCCAAGTACAACACCACCACTTACAAGGCAGGCGGTAGCTGGGAGCCTGTCGATGGCATCAAGTTCCGCGGCAACTATCAGCGTGCGGTTCGTGCCCCGAACATCACCGAGCTGTTCACGCCGCTCAGCACCGGTCTGACCAACATCTCGGCCGACCCTTGCCGCTTGGCAACGGCTGGTAGCGCTTTGGCAACGCTCTGCATCGCTCAGGGTGCTCCTGCTGCGTCGATCGGCGGCATCAAGAATCCGACTGCGAACCAGGGTAATGGAACCTCCTCCGGTGCTACCTACCTGCGTCCGGAAACGTCGGACAGCTACACGTTCGGCGTTGTCCTACAGCCAAAACATCTCATACCTGGCTTCTCGGTCACGGCGGATTATTACAACATCCTCATCCGCAACGCGATTTCGTCACCATCGGGCCAGGATCTCGTCAATGCCTGCTTCGCTAATCCGACTACCGCGAATCCGATTTGTAACTTGATCAAGCGTAACCCGGTGACGGGTCAGCTCGATGGCGATCCTGCGACGACCCAGGGTGTGATCCTGCCGACCTCGAACGCTGGTAAGTTGCTTACGGACGGTATCGATCTCGGCGTGAATTATCGCCGTGATCTGGGTGTCGTGAAGCTGAACCTCAGCTTCCAGGGTAACTGGACGCATCGTTCGCAATTCCAGGCAATCGTTCCGAATAGCGTTCTGCCGGCTGGGGCTCCTGGCGGCGGTGGTGCGCTTCCAGCGACGTCGGTCATCGAGTGCGTCGGCATCTACAGCAACAAATGCGCCTCGATCCAGCCGAAGTTCAGCTGGAACCAGCGCACCACCCTGACCTTCGATTCGGTCGATTTCTCGGTATTGTGGCGTCATATCGACGCGGTTAACGCCGACCCGAACACGGTGACATTCAACGGCACCATCGCGACGGGTGCTTTGGCTGGCCAGACGTTCAACTTCGGCCATATCAACGCCTATAACTATTTCGATCTGGCGACCCGGTTCAGCGTCAACAACCACTTCGACTTCACGATTTCCGTGATGAACCTGTTCGACAAAAATCCGCCTGTCGTGGGCGGCACGATCGGCAGTACGTCTTACAATAGCGGGAACACCTATCCGTCGACCTACGACACATTGGGTCGTCGCTTCGCTGTCGGTGTGCGCCTCAAATACTAATTTGGGTCGGTTTCCGACACGATGAAAGGGGCGGGTTCTCCCGCCCCTTTTTTATTGATCGAACCCGAAGCGTTCGATCCACGGTGCCAGAATTGGTAGGATCGGCTGAAGATGGTCGGCATAGCGTCGCCATTGGCCGCGTCCGTCATACAGGCCGCGCCGTACCTGCGTCGCGCTTGCGGTACGCACTCCGCGCGTTTGAGCTGTCCGATTGAACGCATGGAATGCTTCGGTCCATTCGATGCCAAGGAACGCTGCGGTTTCGCGCACCGTCGCTTCGAAATCCGTTACCAACCGGTCATAGCGCACGTCGTGGAAAGCTAGCGGCAGGCGTTCGCGACACAATTCGGTCAGCCGCATCAAGGCGTCGTAATGCCGCGCCGTCTCCTCCAACTCGCTGAATGCCCAGGCGGCAGTGCTCGGTGTGAAATTGATGCGGTAGCAGCTGAGTACCACATCGCGTGGATCGCGCCGCATGATGAGGATTCGCGCCTGCGGAAATAACCGCGCGATCACCGGAAGCTTGATCCCGTTGAACGGGTTCATGTCGACGAAGATTCCGCCTGCAACATCGCCGGTCATTGCCTGAACGCGCCGCCAATACCCGTAGCGTAAGCGCTGCAGCACCGCAGGATCAATTTCGTCCAGCGGCGGCATCCTCCCGTCGTTCCGTACCAGTACCTCGTCGGTATCGGCCAGCGTATCGCGCTCTTCCAGTGCCGAGACACGGGGCGCGCTGGCAAGCACATTCTCGAGCAGGGTAGTGCCGGACCGGGGGTAGCCGAGGAGGAAGACATGAGTGGCTGCGGCGCCCTCAATCTGCCCATCTGCAACCGGAGGCGGAGGCGGAGGCACGGCTGGCGCCTCCTGCACCTGCGCCGCGATCGCCTCGATGAACGCCCGGTGCGATGGTCGGTCGGGGCGCGGCGCAAGGTCTTTGGCGTGGATCGCGCGGAAGTTGGTCTGTGCGCGCCCATAAGCTGCGAATGCCTCAGCGGTGCGATCCTGTCGGTCGAAGGCATCGCCGAGCAGCGTGAGCGCACGCACGCGGTCGCTCTCCGGCACGGCGCGAGCGAGCAATGCGTTCAGCCGCGCTTCCGCGGCACGACCCTCGCGCGCCTCGATCTCGATCGTCGCCAGCGCACACTGGGCGGTCGGCTCGTATGGGTCGAGTTCCAGTGCCCGTTCCGCCAGCGAAGCACCGCCCGCCGCATCGCCATCTTTCGCGGCGATATCCGCGAGTTTTGCCCAAGCCGGTGCTAGCGTCGCATCGAGCGAAAGCGCGCGTTCGTAGCTCACCTTCGATTCACGCACCAATCGCAAGCCATCGAGCGTGTAACCGCGTTCAAGCCACGTCGCTGCATGGCTCGGCTCGACGGCGATCGCTCGATCGAGCATGATGAGCGCCTGCTCGTACACGCCTTCCTTGCGGAAAACCGCGCCGATCGCACTCATCACGAGCGCATCGCCTGGCGACATTTCCAAAGCGCGGCGCAATAGACCGTGCGCACCCAAATAGTCCCCCGCCTCCTCCCTGCGCCATGCCGCGAGATTGAGGAGCAGCGGATCTGCTGGCCCTCGGGCGAGCGCCTGCTCGGCCAAAAGGGCTGCCCCAGGGATATCGTTAGCCGCGAGTGCTCGCTGGATGCTCGCGTGCAGCGCTGAATCAACCATGCGTTGTCCCGGAGCCTTCTTGCGACGCTTCAATTTTGCATCTTCATTGATCCGGCTTTTCCCCAAGCGTGGTTTGTCTATAACGGCGCATGATTTCAAGGGAGACGTAGGTGGTTCGCATATTAGTAGGGCTGGCCGCTGCGGCATTGGTCAGCAGTTCGGTCGCAGCACAGACCCGTGTTGCTTCTCCAGTAACGACCAACGCCAAGACAGACGATTCACAGACGATCGTTTGCAAGCGGGAGACCGACATTGGTTCGCTTGTGGCGAAGCGCAAGGTTTGCAAATCAAAGGCTGATTGGGACCGCGAGATGCTGCGGGCGCGTGACAGTTTTGCTCCCAGGCAGTCCTGTCGTGGCGGCGATGCTGGAACACCCTGCTGAGCCAGCAATCATGCGCCGGCTTGGTCCGCTGTTCCGCCTGGCGTAAATCGGCCGATCGCTTCGAAGAGCACGGTGAGCGCTTGGCGTTCGGCTACATCGAGGTCGGGCCGCCAAATTTCGAACAGAAGGACGACGCGGGTCTGGTCGCTGTCGTTCCATGCTTCGTGCTGGATCGAATCATCGAAGATCATCATGCGTCCGGGTCGGACGACCTGCACGACATTCCCGACCCGCAACCGGCAATCGCGCGGCACGATCAACGGTAAATGGCAGATTAGCCGCGTATTGAGCATTCCGTGATGCTGTGGAATATGCGTGCCCGCACGCAATACTGAAAACATCGCCGTCGGAGATCTGCCAGCAATGCGCGGCAGCGGCAGATCGGCGAGCGCCGCCATTGTCTCCGGGCAACGCGCAGAATGTTCAGCCAATGGCTGGCCGTCCTGAAACAAGTGAAAGGCGCTCCAGGCTGGATCGCCGAGCAGGGCATGCTGCTTCGCCGGACGATCGGCTTCGGCCTTTATATAGGGGCTGAGCGCGCCGTCGTCTGCCAGTATCTGTTCCAACTCGCGCCGGATCGCATCGGTGCGTGCTTCGAGCCCGGGGACCCAGTCAAACGTCTCGCGGTCGAAAAACGGGCGCGGGGCCAGGCCCGGGTAATAAAAATTGGTTGGCTGCTGGAGATGAACCTCCGCGTTACCCGCCAAAATGTCCATCGCTTCGGCAAGGCGAGTACCAGGGGCGGGCGCTCCGAGACCAGCATCGGCCAGCGCATCATTGAGTGATGCCTGGAAAACTGCGCCAGCTTGGGTAACCGCCCCTTCGACGCGGCGCAGCGCGTCGAGGAGATCGGGAGGCAAAGCCCCAGCGCCGTGGGCCTGAGCAAGTGCGGCGTGATACCAGCTGACCGCCGCCCGTGGATTATCCGCATCGCGATAGAGATCGCCACGCATGATCAGGGCGTACAGGTTGGTGGGCTCCGTGGTCAGGACCTGATCGAGTGCACGGTGGGCCGCCGCGCCATCGGCCGCCAGCATGCAGGCCTGCGCCAGCAACAGGCGCAGCTGGTGCGTGCCGCGCCCGGCGCGCTCGACCTGCTCAAACGCCGCCCGGGCGGCTTCAGGATCACCACGTTGCAATGCCGCGACGCCTGATTGGGCAACGGACGCCAGATCGTCAATCATCGCGACAGCAAAGGTGCTGGAAGGGTCATCGGCACCTGCATCGTTTCAGCGACGACTTCGGCCCAATGCGCGACCATTTCGATCTCGGGGGCATGCAGGCGGTTACCGTCGGCCAATTCCTGCGCCCTGTCCTCCGGCGCAAACGAGGTTTCGTGTTTGGAATGGCGCGTAAAGGCAGGCCCAGATAGGATTTCCTCCAGCGCGGGCGCCTCCAGCGGCAAGCCGAACAGCTCGGCCAGTCCCTGCATCGTCGCGGCGGGTTCGGCTGTCACCATCGCGCTGTTGATCGTCGCGACCCGTGTCGGCCCAAACTGCGCGACTAGCCGTCCGAACAACCGTTGCTGCGCAAGCCACCCTATCGCCGCCACTTGCAGGTCGGTCAGGCCTAAATAATCGCGCGGCGAGAAGCCAAAATCGACTAATTTATCGTCGAGCAGCCCCTGCAGTAAAACGCGGACCCATAATCGCCCGTCCATCCCTTTGCGCGCAATCGAGCCGAGATAGGTGCGTAAGGGCGCGTGGAGCAGGATCGCCCGCGCATTCGGCCGCAACGCCAGAATTGCCGCAGCGAGACTATTGACGATGTTGGACGGCTTGACGATCACCGCTTCGCCGGGCTCAAACGGTCGCGCGAGCAGTGTCAGCACATCGTCGAGCACCGTGGCCATGTCGGCGCCCTGCCCACCGCGCCGGCGCCAGCCGACAATGTCGTTGAGGATGACGGGCTCTTTCAGCCCCATTGCCCATCCCGGTCGTTCGAATGCGCGTGCCAGCAGCGTCGAGCAGCAAAACGCGGAATGGAACACGAAATGCAACGGTGCTTCAGACGGGGCTTCGGCCTTTGCCAGGGCGCGGGGCACCACAACTGGTACAAGCCCTTTCGGCAAATACTCGTCAGTGATGAAGGTCGATTTCTGATGGACCGTGCGCGATACGGGCAGGAACTGTACGACATCCTGCGCTGGGTCGTAGCGGTGTGCGAGCCAAGAAGGATCACGGACCACGGTTGCAGTCTCCGCGGACAGCCCAGCCATGATTGGTAATCGCGCGTTCATTACCCCAATAATGCCCGCCATGCGCGCTGGTTGTCTAGTGGGAGCAGGCAGATATAGAGGAGGGGAGGTGGAAATGAACCAGACGAACGTTCAGAATATACTGGCTGCGGCCAGCCAGGCGCAGCGCGCGGGTCTGCACGACCAAGCGGCGAAGCTGTGTCAAGAGATACTGGCCAGCGCCGGGGACCATCCGCTGGCCCTCAACATGCTCGGTTTCCAAGCGCTGGCGCGGAATGACTTTATCGCCGCCGCCCTGATGTTCCGACGTGCCACGCTTGCGGATCCGAACGCGCCCGAGTTGCACATGAACCTTGCACGCGCGTTGCGGTCGAGCGGCGATGCTGCGGGTGAGCAGGCGGCGCTGGAAGGCGCGTTGGCGATCGACCAGCGCCACTTCATGGCGCTGGTACGGCTGGCCGAACTGTTTGAGCGGGCGGGGGCCTTGGCGCAAGCGGCGGAGCACTGGTCGGGCGTCCTGGCAATGGCGGCGCAGATGGAGGAGCGCAGCGCCGCCATCGACGAGATGGTGGCGCACGCACAATCCTATGTCACGGCGCAACAGGCGGACTTCGCCGCCGCGCTTGATCGGGGTCTGGCCGACGCGCGAAGTGCGGTGGACAGTGCGGACAGTCGACGGTTCGACGCCTGTGTCGATCAGTTGCTTGGACGTCGGCAGATCTACGCCAACCAATGCGCCGGGCTGCACTTTCCCTTCCTTCCAGCGGACGAATTTTTCGATTGCCGCCACTTCCCGTGGATGGAGGAGATCGAAGCGAAGACCGACATAATTCGCGAGGAATTTGAGGCGCTGTTTGCGGGGATGTCCACCGGCTTTTCCCCGTATGTCGCGATGCCGTCGGGGACGCCCCAAAACAAATGGTCACCGCTGGACCACAGGCTCGACTGGAGCGCGTATCATCTCTGGAAAAACGGCGTGCGGGACGATGCCGCCTGCGCCCGTTGCCCGCAAACCACCGCCGCAATCGAGGCGCTGCCGCTGGCCGATCTTCCGCAGCGCGCGCCGACCGTGTTCTTCTCGGTGTTGCGCCCCGGGATCCATCTGCCAGCGCACACCGGGGTCAGCAACGTCCGCACGATCATCCATCTGCCACTGATCGTGCCCGACGGCTGTCGTTTTCGCGTGGGCGGCGAGACGCGGGTTTGGCGACCGGGCGAGGCCTGGGCGTTCGACGACACGATTGAGCATGAAGCTTGGAACGATTCCGACCAGCTGCGCGCGATCCTGATCTTCGACGTGTGGAACCCGCATATCCGCCCGGCCGAACGGGCCCTGTTGCGCGAATTTTTCCCGCTGGCGGACGCGCACGGTCATGATCCGCGCGCGCAGGTGACCGAGTAGAAAACCAACGCTCAACCGACGGCTAGTTTCAGCCCCCCGTCTCCTTCTTCAACCCGCACCGTCGCGCCGTCCTTCACGTTACCGCGCAGGATCATGTCGGCGAGCGGATCCTGCAGGTAGCGTTGAACTGCGCGTTTCAGCGGGCGGGCACCGTAGACCGGATCGTAGCCCACCCGGCCGAGCCATGCGCGGGCGCCTTCGGTGAGGTCGAGGATGATCTTGCGATCCGCCAGCAGCTTGCCGATGCGCGACACCTGGATGTCGACGATCGGCGCCATCTCGCTTTGGCCGAGGCGGTGAAACAGGATGATCTCGTCCAGCCGGTTGAGGAATTCGGGGCGGAAATGACTGCGGACGATCTCCATAACCTGCGGTTCGACCGTGCCGACATCCTCGCCATCGGCCAATTGCGTCAGATACTGGCTGCCGAGGTTGGACGTCAGGATGATCAGCGTATTGCTGAAATCCACCGTGCGGCCCTGCCCGTCGGTCAGGCGACCATCGTCGAGCACCTGAAGCAGGATGTTGAAGACGTCGCCATGCGCCTTCTCGACCTCGTCGAACAGGATCACCTGATACGGGCGCCGGCGGACGGCCTCGGTCAGCACGCCGCCCTCCTCATACCCGACATAACCGGGAGGTGCGCCGATCAGGCGGGATACGGCGTGTTTCTCCATGAACTCGCTCATGTCGATGCGTACCATGGCCGATGGATCGTCGAACAGGAATTCGGCGAGCGCCTTGGTCAATTCGGTCTTGCCGACACCGGTCGGGCCGAGAAACAGGAAACTGCCGAGCGGGCGATTGGCCTCCTGTAATCCGGCGCGGGCGCGGCGCACGGCGGTCGAGACGGCGCGCACGGCCTGGGCCTGCCCGATGACACGTTTGCCGATCGCCTCTTCCATGCCGAGGAGTTTCGCACGTTCGCCCTCCAGCATGCGGTCGACCGGGATTCCGGTCCAGCGGCTGACCACTCCGGCGATATCGTCGGCGGTGACTTCCTCGCGCAGCATCGCGCCCTCGCCTGCGCCAGCGGCATCGGCGAGTTGTTTTTCCAGGTGCGGGATGCGCCCGTAGGACAGCTCGCCGGCCTTGGCGAGATCGCCGGCGCGCTGGGCCTGTTCCAGTTCGAGCCGGGCGGCATCCAGCTGTTCCTTGAGCTTCGCTTCGGCGGAAATCTTGTCCTTCTCCGCCAGCCAGCGCGTGGTCAGTTCGGCGGATTGCTGTTCGAGATTGGCAAGGTCGCCCTCCAATATCGTCAGCCGCTCCTTCGACGCGGCATCGCTCTCGCGCTTTAGGGCCTCGCGCTCGATCTTGAGCTGGATGATGCGGCGGTCGAGGTTTTCGATCTCCTCGGGCTTGCTCTCGACCTCCATGCGGATGCGGCTGGCGGCTTCGTCCATCAGGTCGATCGCCTTGTCGGGCAGGAAACGATCGGTGATGTAGCGGTTCGACAACGTGGCCGAGGCCACGATCGCGGCATCGGTGATGCGCACGCCGTGATGGAGTTCGTATTTCTCTTTCAGTCCGCGCAGGATCGAGATCGTGTCCTCGACGCTGGGTTCGTCGGCGAACACCGGCTGGAAGCGGCGCTGCAACGCCGGGTCCTTTTCGACATGCTTGCGATATTCGTCCAGCGTGGTCGCGCCGATGCAATGCAGTTCGCCGCGCGCAAGGGCTGGCTTGAGCAGGTTGGAGGCGTCCATCGCGCCCTCGCCCTTGCCCGCGCCGACCAGGGTGTGCATCTCGTCGATGAACAGGATGATATCGCCCTCGGCGGCCTTCACCTCGTCGAGCACACCCTTCAGGCGTTCCTCGAACTCGCCGCGATATTTCGCGCCGGCGATGAGCGACCCCATGTCGAGCGACATCAGGCGGCGACCTTTCAGCGTATCGGGCACGTCGCCATTGGCGATGCGCAGCGCGAGGCCCTCGGCGATCGCGGTCTTGCCGACACCGGGTTCGCCGATCAGCACGGGATTGTTCTTGGTGCGGCGCGCGAGGATCTGGATCGTGCGGCGGATTTCCTCGTCGCGGCCGATGACGGGGTCGAGCTTGCCGTCGCGCGCGGCCTGCGTCAGGTCGCGGGCGAATTTCTTCAGCGCGTCGAACTTGTCCTCTGCGCCTGCGCTGTCGGCGGTGCGGCCATTGCGCACTTGGTTGATCGCAGCGTTGAGGTCTTCGGGCGTAATGCCCGCGGTCTCGAGCGCTTTGCCGGCGGCGGTGTTGAGCGATAAAGCCAGTGCGACCAGCAGGCGTTCCACGGTGACGAAGCTGTCGCCGGATTTCTGCGCGATCTGTTCGGCGGAATCGAGCACGCGGACCGCATCATTGTCGAGCCCCGGGGTCTGTTGCGCGCCCCCACCCGAAACCGAAGGAATTTTCGACAAAGCGAGATCGGTTTCGCTCGCCGCCTTCTTCGCGTCGCCACCCGCCGCCGAGATCAATCCAGCGGCCATGCCCTGATCGTCTTCCAGCAAGGCTTTCAGCATGTGTTCGGGCGAAATGCGCTGGTGACTCATGCGGATCGCTACGGTCTGGGCGCTTTGCAAAAAGCCTTTGGCGCGGTCGGTGAATTTCTCGATGTTCATGGCGTTCCGCTTCGTTGAGGTCCGACGCAATGTAGTGTTGTATTTCGGCAACACAAGATTGGTGCGCCACTGCGAGTGTTGCCAACGTTGAACCGCCAGCGCGCTTTTTATCAACATTGGCGCGTCGGCCGTTTCGCCAAGCGGCGGTGCGACTGTGCAATGGTAACCTGATGCGGTTGGTGTAGGACAGACGAAAATAGAAAAGGACCGGAGACGATGCGCAGGTTTGGCAAGATAACAATCGGTATGCTGTCGACGGTGGCGATCGTCGCGATCGGGCTGATCGTATGGGAGCCGCTGTCCGCCACCACGCCCGCGCCGCCGCCTGCACACACCTATGATACCGTCATCGCCCGGGACACCTTCGGCGTGCCGCACATTTTCGGCAAGACCGATCCGGATGTCGCCTACGGCGTGGCCTATGCCCATGCCGAGGACGATTTCTCGACGCTGCAGGAGGCGATCGCCATGTCGCGCGGTCGGCTTGGCGCGATGAACGGGGCGGACGGCGCGAAGGTGGATTATGCGCTCGCGCTGCTCGGCGCGCGCGCGACGGTGGACCGGGA
Source organism: Sphingomonas sp. (assembly GCF_025363195.1). Classification (GTDB taxonomy): domain Bacteria; phylum Pseudomonadota; class Alphaproteobacteria; order Sphingomonadales; family Sphingomonadaceae; genus Sphingomonas. The sequence goes on along the minus strand of NZ_JANYEK010000118.1, from coordinate 17,848 downwards.
TTACGACAAACAACCCGCCGATGTGCGGGCGTTGCTCGATGGCTATGCCTCGGGGCTCAACCATTATGCCGACAAGCATCCGGGCGAGGTGCGGCTGGGCAAGCTGTTCCCGGTCGACGGTCGCGATATCGCGACCGGCTTCGTGTTGCGGACGCCATTCTTCTTTGGGCTGGATCAGGTCTTGGGTGCGCTGACGGGCGATCAGCCGCTGCCCAAGGAAAGTGCCGGGCCGACGCCGGATTCGCCGGACCCCGCAGCAATCCCCGCCGGACAGCAGGCTGCGCCAAAGGGTTCAGGGGGCGAGGGCAATATGAACGGCTCCAACGCGTTCATCGTCGCGCCCAAAAGATCCACCGACGGCTTCACCCGAGTTGTGTCCAATTCGCACCAGCCGTGGAAGGGGCCGGTGGCGTGGTACGAACTGGTCGTTCATTCGGGCACGGGGTGGAATTTCGCCGGCGCGACGTTCCCCGGTGTGCCGTATCCGGTGCTGGGACATAACGAGCATCTCGGATGGACCAACACGGTCAACCGGCCCGATCTGGTCGATGTCTATAAATTGGCGATGCAGCCGGACGGGGAGCATTACAGCTTCGACGGAAAATCCCTGCCGCTGGAGGCGACACGCGTGTGGCTGCACGTGAAGGTCGGGCCGTTCGTGGTGCCGATCCCCAAGACGGTGTACCGCGCCGTGCAGGGCCCAGTGATCGTCAACAAGAGCGGCGCCTATGCGATCCATTATGGCGGCGCGGACCAGATGCGCATGGTCGAGGAATATTACCGCCTGACCCGCGCGACCGACTTCGCGCAGTGGCAGCAGGCGCTCAGCATGCAGGGCATATCGGCGACCAATTTCCTGTACGGCGACGCCAAGGGCAACATCGCCTATTTCTACAATGCGAGCTTCCCCAACCGGAAGCCGGGCTTCGATTATCGCCAGGTCCTCCCCGGCGATACGTCGCGCGACCTGATGGCGGGAACGGTGCCGTGGGCACAGGTTCCGCGCAACGTGAACCCGGCTTCGGGCTTCCTGGTCAACGCCAACAACACGCCGTTCCAGGCGGCGGGCGCGGGATCGGAAATGAACCCTGCCGACTGGTCGCCCTTGCTCGGCATCGAGACGGATACGACCAACCGCGGCACGCGCGCGGTGGAATTGATGGGGCAGAACGGCAAGATCAGTGATGCCGACCTGCACCGCATCAAATACGATACCGGGGTCAGCCGGTTGAGCTGGGCGGCGCGCTGGTATGACGATCTGGCCAAGGTCGACCCCAAGGGCGATGCGCAACTTGTTGCGGCCAAAGCGTTGATGGCGAAATGGAACTGGCGCTTCGACGGCAATAATTCTGCCGAGGCGATGGCGGCAATCCTGCTGCGTGCAGGCCAATCGTGGCATTACACGCGCAAAGCCCAGAAGGATCCGCGCGAGGAGCTGGCCAAGGCGGCGAAATATCTGGCGACGCATTTCGGTCGGCTCGATCCGCCGCTGGGCACGGTGTTGCGCTTGCGTCAGGGGAAGGTGGATTTGCCGCTGGATGGCGCGCCGGACGTGTTGCGGGCCGCATCGACCTGGGATGAGGCGCCGGACGGGCGGCTGGTGGTCAATCACGGCGACAGCTTCATCATGTTCATGGCGTGGGACAAAGCCGGGCGGGTGTCGTCGACGTCGATCCAGCCTTATGGGGCCGCGACGACGCGACCGACCTCGCCGCATTATGCCGATCAGGCGCCGTTGTTCGCGGCACACCAGACCAAGCCGGTGCGATTCCGGCTGGGCGATCTGCGCGGGCATACGGACCGCGTGTACCGGCCTTAATTCCATTCCTATTAACGTCCCCGGCGGGAGGCCGGGGACGAGCGACGCGTAACTGTGCGGATCGGCACAGCTTGACCCACATCTATGCCTTCCGGCTGGCGGCGTCGGGCTGCGAGGTCTAGCTTGCTCGCGTGAACACTCCCGACTCACGCCGCATATCCCTTTGGACGATCCTGCCGCTCCTGCTCGGCGGGTGCGCACCCGGCGTGCTCGATCCCGCCGGGCCGGTCGCGGCAGGGGATCGGATCGTCCTGCTCAATGCGCTGACGATCATGCTGGCGATCGTCGTGCCGACGATCCTGGCGACCTTTGCCTTTGCGTGGTGGTTCCGCGCCGGGAACACCAAGGCGACGTATCGGCCCGACTGGGCCTATTCCGGGCGGCTCGAGCTGCTCGTCTGGTCGGTGCCGGCGCTGGTGGTGATCTTCCTTGGCGGGGTGGGATGGATCGGCAGCCACGATCTCGATCCGTCGAAACCGATCGCATCCAAGATCGCACCGATCCGCGTCGATGTCGTCGCGCTCGATTGGAAATGGCTGTTTATCTATCCCGACCAGGGTATCGCCAGCGTCAACCGCGTGGTCGCCCCGGTCGGCGTTCCGGTCAGCTTCCGCATCACCTCGGCGACCGTGATGAACAGCCTGTTCGTGCCGCAGCTTGGCGGGCAGATCTATGCGATGGCGGGGATGGAAACGAAGCTGAACCTGCGGGCGGACGCAGCGGGCAGGTATCGCGGCCTCTCGGCGCATTATAGCGGCAAGGGTTTTCCCGGCATGACGTTCCACATGGATGCGGTATCCACCGAACAATTCGCCGGCTGGGTCGCGGGCGCGAGGGCTGGCGGGCCGGTGCTCGATCGTGCGGGCTATCTCGCCCTGTTGAAAGACAGCGAGAATGTGCCGCCCTATACCTATCGTGCGGTCACGCCCGGCCTATTCGATGCGGTGGTGAAGGATTCGGGTACGATGTCGGCCAATCGCGCGCAGGACGGCAGGCAGCAATGAGCGTCCAGACCCCTCCCGAAACGAGCTTTCTGTTCGGCAAGCTGGGCTGGAACGCGGTGCCGCTGAACGAGCCGATCCCGATGATCGCCTCGGGCGTGGTGGCATTGGGCATCCTCGGCATCCTTTTCTGGACCTGGCGGTCGGGCTATTTCCCCTATCTGTGGCGCGAATGGATTACCTCGGTCGATCACAAGCGCATCGGCGTGATGTATTGCCTGCTCGGTGCGGTGATGTTGTTGCGCGGGTTTTCGGATGCGATCCTGATGCGGTCGCAACAGGCGATGGCGTATGGCAATGCCGGGTATCTGCCGTCCGACCATTACGATCAGGTGTTCAGCGCGCACGGCACGATCATGATCTTCTTCGTCGCGATGACGTTCATGATCGGGCTGATGAACTTCGTCGTGCCGCTGCAACTCGGCGTGCGCGACGTCGCTTTCCCGACGCTCAATTCGGTTAGTTTCTGGCTGACGGCGAGCGGCGCGTTGCTGATCAACATCAGCTTGGTGCTGGGCGAATTCGCGAAGACCGGGTGGGTGGTCTATCCTCCCTTAAGCGAACTGCGCTTTTCGCCCGGCGTGGGGGTCGATTATTACCTCTGGGCGATCCAGATATCCGGCGTCGGAACGCTTTTGTCCGGCGTCAATCTCGTTACCACGATCCTCAAGATGCGCGCGCCGGGCATGGGCTATACGCGCATGCCGATGTTCTGCTGGACGGCGCTCGCGGCAAATTTGCTGATCGTCGCGGCTTTCCCGATTCTGACCGCCACCTTGGGCATGCTGACGCTCGACCGCTATCTCGGCTTCCACTTCTTCACCGGCGAACTTGGCGGCAACGCGATGATGTTCGTCAACCTGATCTGGGCGTGGGGCCATCCGGAAGTCTATATCCTGATCCTGCCCGCCTTCGGGGTGTTCAGCGAGGTCGTGTCCACTTTCTCGGGCAAGCCGCTGTTCGGCTATCGCTCGATGATCCTGGCGACGATGGCGATCTGCATCCTCAGCTTCATGGTCTGGTTGCACCATTTCTTCACGATGGGGGCGGGGGCCGACGTCAACGGCTTCTTCGGGGTGATGACGATGATCATCGCCGTGCCGACAGGGGTGAAGGTCTTCAACTGGCTGTTCACGATGTATGGCGGGCGCATCCGCTTCACCACCCCGATGCTGTGGTCGGTGGGGTTCATGGTGACGTTCACGATCGGGGGGATGACGGGTGTGCTGCTGGCCGTGCCACCGGCGGATTTCGTGTTGCACAATTCGCTGTTTCTGGTCGCGCATTTCCATAACGTGGTGATCGGCGGCGTGTTGTTCGGGGCGTTTGCCGGCCTGACATACTGGTGGCCCAAGGCGTTCGGCTTCTCGCTCGACGAGACCTGGGGCAAGCGGGCGTTCTGGCTGTGGATCACCGGTTTCTACGTGGCGTTCATGCCGCTGTACGTGCTCGGGCTGATGGGGATGACGCGGCGGCTCGCGCGGTACGATGTGCCCGGCTGGCAACCGTGGCTGATCGCCGCCGCGGTCGGCGTGGTGCTGATCGCCGGGGGTATCGCCTGCCAGATCACGCAGATCGTGGTCAGCATCCGAAATCGGGAAAGACTGCGCGACACGACCGGCGACCCGTGGGACGGGCGCACGCTGGAATGGATCACCACCTCGCCGCCGCCCGCCTATAACTTCGCGGTGCTGCCCAATGTCGAGGGCGAGGAGCCGTATTGGAGCCTGAAGGCGCTGGCCCGTGAGCGCAAGCGGCTGAGCGACCTGCCGGATTATGTGGATATCGAAATGCCGAAAAATTCGCCGACCGGGGTGGTGTGTGCGTTCTTCGCCACCATGATGGGTTTCGCCTTGATCTGGCATATCTGGTGGCTGGTCGTTCTGGGCTTTCTCGGTGCGTGGGCGACGTTCGTGGTGTTTGCGTGGCGCGACGACCCCGAATACGAGATCCATGCGCGAGATTTGCAGGCACATGACAGCGACCGGCGTCGCGGCAAGGCGACGATGCTCGGCTTCGAAGACGGCGATCCGGCATGAGCGCGCACGCGGCCCGGCCCGGCGACCCGCACAATCTTGGCCATGACGATGCCGTCCCGATCAGCGAGCGCGGCCCCGCCCCCAAGCGCATCGTGGTCGCCTACGGATTCTGGATCTTCCTGCTGTCGGACTTCATCCTCTTTTCCGGCTTCTTCGCGGCCTATGCCGTATTGTCGGGAGAAACGGCCGGCGGGCCGGCGGGGCACGACCTGTTCGAATTGCCCCTAGTCGCGACCGAGACGGCGCTGCTGCTTGTGTCCAGCTTCGCCTGCGGGCTCGCGGGGATCGCCCTGGCCGCACGCAGCATGCGCTGGTTTCAGGTGGCGATGGCGACGACGGCGTTGCTTGGCGCGGGTTTCCTTGCGCTCGAACTTTACGAATTCAATCATCTGATAACGGAAGGGGCAGGGCCGCAGCGCAGCGCGTTCCTGTCGGCCTTCTTCGCACTTGTCGGGTGCCACGGGCTGCACGTGACGCTCGGTCTGGTGTGGCTGACGACGATGATGGCGCAGGTTTGGACGAAGGGATTCCGCGACGATATCGGACGGCGCGTGGCCTGTTTCGCATTGTTCTGGCATGCGCTCGATATCATCTGGGTGGCGGTGTTCACGATGGTTTATCTGTTGGGATCGGGCGCATGACCGGGGAAGACGATGCGATCGGCCATTCCGCCGGCGACGATCTGGCACCGGGCGAAGATGGTCGCGACCCGCAGGCGATCGCGCGCGGCGTGCGCGGCTATGTCATCGGGCTGGTGCTGGCCGCCATGCTGACGGCGGCGTCTTTCTGGGCGCTCGGATCGGGGTTGATTTACGGCCCCGGCGTGCCGGTCGCCCTGGTCGCGCTGGCGGTGGCGCAGATGGGTGTCCACCTGGTGTTCTTCCTGCACATCACCACGGGCCCGGACAATACCAACAACGTGCTCGCGCTGGCGTTCGGCGTGCTGATCGTGGCGCTGGTGCTGATCGGATCGATCTGGATCATGGCCAATCTGGCGCACAACACGATGCCTGCGGGAATGTTGCAGCAGATGCAGCGTTAGGGCAGGCTTTCGGTGCTGCCGCCGGTCGTTTCCAAAGGCCGTCATCCCGAACCTGATCGGTGATTGTACCCTTCAAACAGATAGTCGTCATTCCCGCGGCGGCGGGAATCCATACTGGCTGCCGTGGGCGGGGGATTACTGGTCGTGGTGATTATGGATCCCCGCCTGCGCGGGGATGACAAGCATGGTCCATGCTCGAACGGGATAAGCGCCGACCTGATCCGTGGTCGATCGGGCGGCGAGCGTCTCGGTCCGAGCCTCTTTTGACAGAAAATCGCTGCGCGTTGGATCCCGGATCAAGTCCAGGATGACGAACGCCAAGTTCAACTCCGGGATTCGCCCGCCGATCCGACAGGATCGACGGGCGAAAGAGGTCAGAAGGTCACCCGCCCGGTCACGCCATAATAGCGATCGGCATCGCGCGGGATCTGGTAGCGGTAGGCGCCGCCCGGCCCGCCATTGATGATCGAGGCGGCGAAGCTCTGGTCGAACAGGTTCCGCACCTGGAAGGTCAGGCGATAATGGTCGTCGGTCGAGGTGACGCCCGCACTAAGATTGACCAGGCCATAGCCCTTGATCGTACCCAGGCCGCGCTGCACCGCGTCGGAGGCGAACAGCGCCAGTTCCGAACTCTGGTACGACCCTTGCGCACCCATCATCACGTCGAACGCGCCGCCGGTCCGCCAGCGGTAATCGGCGCTGAGATTGCCCTTCCACTTTGGTGCGAAGCCGAGTGGTGTGCCGGAGGGAACGACCGCCGCACCCGCTGGGGCGTTGAACTGATCGACCTTGGCATCGGTGTAAGCGACACCACCGGACAGGCTGAAATCGCGCGCGGGACGGAAGATCGCGTCCAGTTCCACGCCACGGGTCGAGACTTCACCGGCGTTGGTGAAGCGCGTCACGACCACGCCTGCCACCAAATCCGGGTTATTGGCCTGAAAATTGTGGTACTTGGCGTAGAATGCGGCGAGGTTGAGCACCAGCTTGCCACCGGCCAGCGTGTTCTTCAGGCCGATCTCATAAGCGTCGGACGTTTCTGGCGCGATCACGTTGGTGCCGGTCGCGGTCAGGTTGAAGAACACGTTGTATGCCGGCCCCTTATAGCCACGCGAATAGCTGGCATAGGCGGTCGAATCTCGTGACAGGTCGAACTGCAAGCCAGCCTTGCCCGAAAGGTTGGTGTTCTTCGTGCTGGCGGTGAACGGCACGCCGTTCGACACACCACCGCCGAGCCCGTTATTATACACGCCCTGATCGAAATTGCCGTTGATGCCTGGCCCGGCCAGCGCGGTTACCCGTTTGTGGAACACGTCAAGGTGATCGATCGAATAGCGTAGGCCGCCAATGATGCGGAAGCGCGGCGCGACGTTGACCGTGCCCTGGCCGAAGAAAGCGAGGTTGTCGAAGGTCGATCCGAAATCCGCCGTCCCGGTTGGGAAGGTGGAAGCCGGTGCACCGGCGCTGCCGCACGGCACCAGCGGGCTCGGGGTGGTGCCGGGGGTGGTGTTGCAGACCACATCGTTGCGCGTGAAGATCCGCTCGCTGACGGCGCGCGAGTAATAGGCACCGAGCACGTAGGTGACGAACTGCTTGGCCGGTGACGCGATGCGAATTTCCTGGCTGAACGTATGCCCGGTCTGCGGCCCGAAATCGTGCAGCTGGTTGAAGCCGACATAGGCGTTGGGCAGGAAATCGCCGTCGCGGATTTCGGTGTTCTTATAGTCGCGATATGCCGTGATCGACGTCAGCGTGTGATCGCCGATGTCGAGATCACCCTGCAGCGAGAAGCCGTAGCCGGTCTCCTTGGTCGCGGTGATGAGGTTCTGGGCGATCTGGCGCGATTTGTCGCCGTTAGGCGTCGGGAGCGCGGCGGTCGAGGGGTTGGTGATCACGGTGCCGTCTGACGCCCTGATCGGGCCGGTCGCGATCACTTCGGCGCAGCAATTGTCGTCGTTGCGGTGATAATCGGCGATGAAGGCAAGCTTCAGGCCCGGCGTCGGATCCGCCTCGATCTGCAGGCGGCCGCCATAATGCTTGAAGCCGTTGACCGTCTTGTTGACGGCGGTGTTGTAGATGTTGCCGTCATAGCTGTTGTAGAAACCGGTGATGCGCGACCGGACAGTGTCGCCCAGCGGCAGGTTGAGTACGGCACGACCGCGGAATTCGCTCTTGGTGAAGAAGCCGGCCTCGACATAGCCGCCCAGGTCGCGGGTCGGTTTTTTCGAGATGATATTGATCACGCCGGCCGACGCGTTCTTGCCGAACAACGTGCCCTGCGGCCCGCGCAGCACTTCGAGCTGATCGATGTCGACCAGATCGCCGAACGCCTCACCCGCACGGGCGAAGACGACACCATCGACCACGGTCGAGACCGAAGGCTCGCCGGCGATCGAGAAGGTCGCGGTGCCCACGCCGCGCAGGAACAGCGACTGGTTGAGCGTCGTACCGGATTTCAGGAAGTTCAGCGTGGGGACGAGATATTGCGCGCCCTCCAGGCTGACCTTGCCCTGGGCCGCCAGCGCATCGCCCGAAATGACCGACACGGCGACCGGCACATCCTGCAATCGCTCGCTGCGTTTCTGCGCGGTGACGATGATCTCGCCGGGCGTGGCCTCCTCTGCTGCCGGGGCAGCGTCGGCGGGCGTCGTCGGTGGCGCGACCTGCGCGAAAGCCGGGGCAGCGATCAGCGCGAGCAGGGCCGCGCCGGACAGATAAAGTGTTTTCATTCTTCCCTCCACTGAAATCCCATTCGATTGATGGGATATTATCGTTTTCAAATTCCTGACAGCGCAATCAGGCTTTGCTGCGACAAAGCCGGGCTTCGCTTCAGAGTCCCAATTCGCTCATGTCCACCACGCGGTGTTCGCGCGCGCTGATTTCCGCCGCCGTGCCGATCGCGACCGCCATCAGGCCGTCGCGCGCGGTCACCTCGACCTTGCCGTCGCCGCGCACCGCGGCGTTGAACTTCTGGTGTTCGTAAAAGGTCGATCCGTGGTGGCTGCCGGCGTTGAGCGCAGTCTCGTCGGTATGGACCATGCGGCGTTCGACCTGCTTGGCGTTGCGGAAACCGACGCGCGGCGAATAGACGATCGCGCCTTCGGGGATCAGCACTTCCAGCCGGGCTTTGTCGCCGACCGCCGCGATCTCCTCCTGGTTTTCGGCCCCATCTGCGAACATCGACAGATCGAGCATCGCGCGTACGCCGTTGGCGAAATCGACCGTCGTGTAACTGTTGTCGATGATGTCCGGTGTCTGGCCGTCATAGCGCTCGTCGAGATGGTTCACGTCCATCGCGCCCGAGCAACAGACGCGTACGGCCTCGCTCTGGGTGATCAGCCGCATCAGATCGAAGAAGTGGCAGCATTTCTCGACCATCGTGCCACCGGTGTTGCGGTTGAAGCGGTTCCAGTCGCCGACCTTTTCGAGGAACGGGAAGCGGTGTTCACGGATCGACAGCATCTGCAAGCGGCCGACGCGACCGTCACGGATTTCGCGGATGAATTCGGCGGCGGGCGGCATGTAGCGATATTCCATCGCCGTCCAGAACACCTTGTCGGAGGCTTCCGCGCGCTCGACGATCCACTTGGCGTCCGCAATCGTCGTCGCGACCGGCTTTTCGCACAGGATGTGTAGCCCGGCATCGAACACAGGTTCCAGCACCGCACGGTGGGTGTAGTTCGGGCTGGCGACGATCACCGCATCGCACAGGCCGCTGGTGGCCAGTGCCTCGACCGAGTCGAAACTCTGCACCGAACCGGCCTTTTCGCCGAGTGCCTTGAGGCTTGCGTCCAACGACGTCCGGGTCGGATCGGCGAGCGCAGTGACGACGGCACCCGGCGTGATCGCGAGGTTGGTGATATGCTCGATGCCCATCATTCCGGCACCGACCAGACCATATCGTACTTGCTCTCCCACCAATCCCACCTTTATATGACAGCGATGTCTGAAAAACACCTTACACCCGAAATGCGTCCGCTCGGCAAGAGCGGATTGCTGGTCTCACCGATTGCATGGGGGATGTGGCGCTTCGTCGATGCCGCGCCCGATCAGCGCCACGCGCTGATCGAGGCAGCGTTCGGTGCGGGCGTGAACCTGTTCGATACCGCCGATATCTACGGCCTGCACGACACGGGCGGGTTCGGCGATGCCGAGTCGCTGCTGGGCGATATGTTTGCCGAAACGCCGGGGCTGCGCGACCGCATGGTGCTGGCGACCAAGGGCGGGATCACCCCGCCGGTGCCGTACAATTCCAGTGCGGCCTATCTCGAAAAGGCGCTCGACAATTCGCTGCGCCGCCTGAAGACGGACCGAGTCGATTTGTATCAGATCCACCGCCCGGACATTCTCGCCCACCCGCAGGAAGTGGCTGCCACGCTGGAAAGGATGGTCGCATCGGGCAAGGTCCGCGCGATCGGCGTGTCGAACTACACGCTGACGCAGACGACTGCGCTGGCCAGCTTTCTGACGACCCCGCTGGCGAGCGTGCAGCCGGAATTCTCGCCGCTCGAGCTGGAGCCGATCACTTCGGGGTTGCTCGATCTGACGATGGAGCGCGACGTCGCGGTGCTGGCCTGGTCGCCACTCGGCGGCGGGCGCATCGCCGATCCGGGCAGCGCGCGGGAACAGGCCGTCGCCGCCGCGCTCGACGTGAAGGCGCAAGGTGCGGGCGTCAGCCGGACCACCGCCGCCTATAGCTGGATCATGGCGCATCCTGCGCGGGTGATCCCGATCGTTGGCACGCAGAATGCCGGTCGCATCGCCGAGATCGCCGATGTCTATAAAGTGCAGTGGACCCGCACCGAATGGTATGACGTGCTGGTCGCTTCACGCGGAGAAAAACTGCCATGACCGCGAACCCGCCCTGCGAGATCAGCTGGTTCTCGGCGCTGTGTGACGACGATTACGCATTTCTCGGGCAGCCCGATGCCAAGCTGAAATCGAGCTGGGAGCATTGCCGCGACATCGTGATGCAGGCGGAGACGGGCGGGTTCGACAATATCCTGCTGCCCTCGGGCTATCAGCTCGGCATCGACACCACCGCCTTCGCCGCCGCAATAGCGCCGATGCTGCGGCGGATGGCGCTGCTGATGGCGGTGCGCATCGGCGAAAGCTGGCCGCCGCAACTCGCCCGCCAGATCGCGACGATCGACCGGTTGCTGGGTGCCAATTCTTCCGGCAAGGGGCGCCTGACGGTCAATATCATCTCCAGCGACCTGCCGGGCGAGACGCTGGCCAGCGCGCCGCGCTACGCCCGCACAGTCGAGGCGATGCACATCCTCAAGACCCTGCTGAACGGCGAATCGCTCGATCATGACGGCGAGTTCTGGAAGCTGAAGGTCGATCCGCCGCGCATCGGCACGGTCGATGGCAAGGCACCCTTGCTGTATTTCGGCGGCCTGTCGCCCGACGCGCGCGACGCCGCCGCCAAGGGCTGCGACGTGTTCCTGATGTGGCCCGACAAACAGGAAACGGTCGCCGCGATCATCGCCGACATGACCGCGCGCGCCGCCGCACATGGCCGCACGCTGAAGTTCGGTTACCGTGCACACGTCATCGTCCGCGATACCGAGGCGGAGGCGCGCACCGCCGCGACGCGCCTGCTCTCCAAGCTGGATGCTGCGGAGGGTGCCGCGATTCGCGCCAAGTCGCTTGATTCGACCTCGACCGGTGTCGCTGCCCAGGCTGCGTTGCGCGACGGCGCGGCGGATGACGGGTATGCCGAGGCGAATTTGTGGACCGGCGTCGGGCGGGCGCGCTCGGGCTGTGGTGCCGCGATCGTCGGTGATCCGGATCAGGTGCTGGCCAAGATCAACGCGTATCGCGACATGGGCATCGAGGCGTTCATCCTGTCGGGCTATCCACACGCGGCGGAGGCCGATTTGTTCGCGCGCCATGTGCTTCCGAACATCGACCACGCAGCGCTGACACGCTAACAGGCTGGCTGATCGAACGAAGGGGCAGACGTGGCAGACAAGGAAGACCAACCGCTTGTCGTCGGGATCGGCGGCACGATCGGCGGCATGTCCTCGACCGAGCGGGCACTGAAGATCGCGCTCGATGCGGCGGGCCGTGAGGGTTTCCGGACGCGCATGTTCGGCGGTATCGAGATGGGGCGCCTGCCGCTTTACGATCCCAAGGCGCCCACGCGTACGCCGGATGAACAGGATTTCGTGGAAACGGTGCGCAAGGCCTCCGCGCTGATCATCGCCTCGCCCGGTTATCACGGCAGCATTTCCGGCGTGGTCAAGAACGCGCTCGACCTGCTCGAGGAAACCGCGCGCGATGCGAGCCGCCCGTATCTCGCCGACATGCCGGTCGGGTTGATCTGTACGGCGTACGGCTGGCAGGCGACCGGCAGCACGATCGCGGCGCTGCGCTCGATCGTCCACGCGCTGCGCGGCTGGCCGACGCCGTTTGCCGCCGCGATCAACACGCAGATCACCAAGTTCGACGACGAAGGCGGGGCAAACGATCCGTCGGTGGTCGATCAGCTCTGCATGGTCGGCAAGCAGGTCGCCCGCTTCGCGCCGCTGAACATGCAGACCAATGGTTGACGCGCTCGACGAGAGTGGCAACCGCCGCCGCGCGCTCGGCCTGATCGGGCTGGGCGCGGCGGGAATCGCCACCGCACCGGCCTGGGCGCAGGCGCTGGTCAATCTCGGCCTGCCCGGCGGCAACGATGCGCGGCCGGTCGCGGGCGGATTTCCCGGCAAGGGCAGCATGATCCTGCAACGGTCCCGCGCGCCGTTGCTCGAAACGCCGATGGACGCGCTGGATGGCAACGTCTTCACCCCCAACGACCGCTTCTTCGTGCGCTGGCATTACAGCGACATCCCGACTGCGGTCGATGTGCGCAGTTTCCGCCTGAACGTCGGCGGCGCGGTGCGGAAGCGGCTCAGCGTGTCCCTCGCCGATCTGCTGGCGATGCCGCGGGTCGAGATCGCCGCGATCAACCAGTGTTCGGGCAATTCGCGGGGGCAGTTCTTTCCGCGCGTACCTGGCGGGCAATGGGGCAATGGCGCGATCGGCAATGCGAAATGGGTCGGCGTCAGCCTGCGTCACCTGCTCGATCTCGCGGGCGTTGCGCCGGGCGCGATGGCGGTGCGGGTCGGCGGGCTCGACAAGCCGCCGCCCGGTGCCGCGCCGTTCGAGAAATCGCTGCTGCTCGATCACGCTCGGGACGGCGAGGTGATGGTCGCCTTCCAGATGAACACTGCGCAATTGCCGATGCTCAATGGCTTTCCGCTGCGCCTGATCGTGCCCGGTTGGTATTCGACCTATTGGGTCAAGGCGCTCGACCGGATCGAGGTGCTGGATGCGCCGGACACCGGCTATTGGATGGACAAGGCCTACAAGATTCCCGACACGCCCGGTGCCAATGTGCCGCCCGGGGCCAAGGATTTCCCGACCGTGCCGATCAACCGGATGATCCCCCGGTCCTTCTTCACCAACATGGCCGACGGTGCGAAGGTGGTGGCGCATTCGCCCTTCTACCTGCGTGGGCTCGCGATGGGCGGGACGAGCCCGGTCACACGCGTCGAGCTGTCGATGGGTCAGGGGCGGAGCTGGCATGCCACGCCGCTGGGGCCCGATCACGGCCGATACAGCTTCCGCCTGTGGGAGGCGACGGTGCCTGCGCAATCGCCGGGCGATTACACCCTCGCCGTGCGCTGCACCAACGCCGCCGGGCAGACACAGGTGCTCCAGCCGAGCTGGAATCCCGGTGGCTTCATGCGCAACGCGATCGAGCGCATCACGGTGACGGCGGCATGATCGGGCGCAACATCGCCATCGCCGCGATCGCGATCTTCGCTGTACTGGCAGTCGGCTGGCTGGCGCTTATCCACCGTATCGATCCGACCGGGGCGGCTAGTGTGGCCGCGGCCGGGCCTTCGGTTTCGGGCGGCGGGGTCACCCTCGTTTCGGACAGCATCACGCTACCCGAGGAGGCCGCCGCGCTTCCGGCCACGCCGGGCAGTGACCTGATCACCGCGCATTGTACTGCCTGTCATTCGGTCGAGATGATCCTTAATCAGCCGCAACTGAACGCGGAGAAATGGCAGGCGACGATCGAAAAAATGCGCGGCATCTATAAGGCCCCGATCGCCCCGGTCGACGACAAGGCGCTGGCCACCGCGCTGATGGCATTGCCACACCAGGCGACACCGAAGTGAGTGAAGGCATTCGCTGGCCATCCGGCTTCGCGCCGACGGACAGCCCGGTGCATGTCATCAACCGGATCGAGACCATGATCGCGCCCGATATCGTCTGGGCCCGCCTGGTCCATGCCGTTGGCTGGCCGGCGATCTACGCCAACGCCAAAAATGTGGCGATCGAGGGCGGCGGCGCGGACCTGTTCGCCGACGCGCGCTTCCACTGGAAGACCTTCGGTGTCGCACTCGACACCCGCGTGGTGGAATTCGAACCCGAAACGCGGATCGCGTGGATCGCCGAAAGCCTGGGCGTACGGGCCTATCACGCCTGGCTGATCACGCCGCTGACGGGTGGCGGTTGCACGATCGTGACCGAAGAAACGCAACACGGCTTGGTCGCCCGCATCGCCCGCCGGCTGTTCCCGCGCCGCATGGAACATTGGCATCAACGCTGGCTGGAAGCGCTGGCGGCCTGAGCAGTAGAAGCGGTTTCACACAAAGCCACGAAGCCACGAAAAAGAAGATAATCGCCAGATGGAGGATGGCTTGCCTTCAGCGGTTCGGAGCGGATGGCATGGGATGAATCGCAGGCTCAGCACAAGCGGAGTGGGGTAAAGTCAGCCCGCTTTGGGTTCGTCCTGTGCGCACCGCTTCGCTGCCTTTCCGTGCCTTTGTATGAACAATGCTCACCCGACAGGCCGCAAAAACGTCACCGCGTCGGCTCCGGCTCCGCACCCGAATAATCGTAGAAGCCGCGTTTGGTCTTGCGGCCATACCAGCCGGCCTCAACATATTTTACCAGCACCGGGGCAGGGCGGAACTTGGGGTCGCCGGTGCCCTCGAACAGCACACGGGTAATTTCAAGACACGTATCCAGCCCGATGAAATCGGCGAGCGTCAGTGGCCCCATCGGGTGGTTGAGGCCGAGTTGGCAGGCCAGATCGATATCGGCCATCGTCGCCACGCCCTCGCCCAGTGCGAAGCACGCCTCGTTGATCATCGGCATCAGCACGCGGTTGACGATGAAGCCCGGCGCATCGTTCGCCCGGACTACTTTCTTGCCCAGCGCTCCGGCATAATCTTCGATGGCCGCGACCGTGGCGTCGGAGGTGGCGAGGCCGCGAATCACCTCGATCAGCCCCATCACCGGCACCGGATTGAAGAAATGTACGCCGATGAAGCGCTGCGGATCGGGCGACGCCTGGGCGAGCCGCGTGATCGGGATGGAGGACGTGTTCGACGCCAGCACGGCGTCCGCCCCCAGCACCTTGCCGACCTCGGCGAAGATCGCGCGCTTGATTTCCTCGCGCTCGGTCGCCGCCTCGATCACCAGGCCGCAAGTGCCCATGTCGGTGACGCTCTGGATACACTCGATCCGCGCCAGCGCCTGATCGCGGGATTGGGCATCGAGCTTTTCCTTGGCCACCAGCCGGTCGAGTTGCTTGGCGATGCCAGCCTTGCCGGTTTCGGCGCGCTCCTTCGATACGTCGCTGAGCACGACATGATAGCCCGCCTGCGCCGAAACCTGCGCAATGCCCGCGCCCATCTGTCCGGCCCCGATCACACCCACCGTCTGCATGTCCAAATCTCCTTTGCCCCGCTCCTAGGCAATCGCCGCCTGTTGCGCACGCGGGAAATCTGCCAGACGTGCGGCAACCAGATCGCAGTTCGGGAACCATCCGATGTCCACCTATGCCGACCGCCTCAAAGCCCTGCGCGACCAGTTGAAGCGGGATCGCCTCGACGGGTTCGTCGTTCCGCTGACCGACGAACATATGAGCGAATATGTCGGCGCCTATGCCCAGCGCCTCGCGTGGCTGACCGGTTTTCAGGGCTCGGCCGGCACCGCCGCCGTGCTGCCCGAGGCTGCGGCGATCTTCACCGATGGGCGCTATACGTTGCAGGTGCGCCAGCAGGTCGATGGAGCGCAGTGGCACTATGTCCCGGTGCCTGCGGTCAGCGTTGCCGCATGGCTCGGGGAACATGCGCCGCAGGGCGGACGAATCGGGTACGATCCGTGGCTGCACACCAGCGCGTGGGTGAAACAAGCGAGCGCTGCGCTGGTGGCGCGCGGGGCCGAGCTGGTCGCGGTCGATACCAACCCGGTCGATGCGATCTGGCCCGATCGTCCGCAGCCGTCCGATGCGAAGCTGACCGTGCAGGGCGATGACCGCGCAGGCGCTTCCTCGGCGGAAAAGCGCGCGCTGATCGCCGATTGGCTGGCCGAGCACAAGGCTGATGCCGTGATACTGACGGCGCTCGATTCGATCGCCTGGGCGCTGAATGTGCGCGGCGGCGATGTCGCGCACACCCCGGTGGCCCTGGCCTATGCGATCGTCGATGCGGACGGCACGGCAGACGTGTTCGTCGCGCCCGACAAGATCGGCGAGGATGTGGCACAGCATCTCGGCAATGCCGTGCGCGTCCGCCCTCGCGCCGACTTCGCCGATGCTTTGGGGCTCTATGCCGGCAAGCGCATCGCTGCCGATCCGGAACGCGCGGTGGCGGCGATCTTCGACGCGTTGGAGGCAGGCGGCGCAACCGTCATCGCCGAGCGTGACCCGGTCGTGCTGGCCAAGGCGCTCAAGAACCCGGCGGAAATCTCCGGCCACCGCGCGGCGTCCGCCCGCGACGGCGCAGCGCTGGCGCGGTTCCTGCGCTGGTGCGAGATCGAACTGCCGCAGGGCGGGCAGAGCGAACTGTCCGCCGCCGCCAAATTGCAGGAATTCCGCGAGGCGACCGGCGTGCTGCTCGACACGTCGTTCGACACGATCTCGGCGATCGGCGCCAACGGAGCAAGCCCGCATTACCACGTCACCGAGGAATCGAGCGCTCCGATCGAACTGGGCCAGCTCTATCTGGTCGATTCTGGCGGGCAATATGCCGATGGCACGACCGATGTGACGCGCGTCGTTCCCGTCGGCACGCCGACCGACGAGATGTGCGATCGCTTCACCCGCGTGCTGCAAGGGCATATCGCTTTGGCCACCGCGATCTTCCCGCCCGGCACCAATGGCGGGCAACTCGATGCTTTCGCGCGCCGCCCGTTATGGGAGGCGGGGCTGGATTATGCGCATGGCACCGGCCACGGCATCGGCGCGTATCTGTCGGTGCACGAAGGGCCGCAGCGCATCGCCCCGCCCAATTATCCCGGCGGCGGGCCGTCGGAGCCGTTGCGTGCGGGGATGATGATCTCGAACGAGCCGGGGTATTACAAGGCCGGCGCATACGGCATCCGCATCGAAAATCTCGTACTGGTCGAGGAGCGCGCCTTTCCAGGCGGCGACGCGACCATGCTCGGCTTTGAGACGCTGACCTTCTGCCCGATCGAGCGCAGCCTGATCGTGGCCGAAATGCTGACCACAGCGGAACGCGGCTGGCTCGACGCCTATCACGCGAACGTTCTGGCGATTCTTGGCCCCCAAATGGAGCCGGACGACCTCGCCTGGTTGCAGGGGAAATGCGCGCCTATCGCTTGAGGCCGTCTTCCTGCAGGAGGTCGTCCGGCGCTGGCGGTGATGGGGGCGGTGATGGGGGCACATCGGCGGCGCGCGCCTGAGTCTTGCGCCGTCGGAGGTTCTCGCGCAACGCCGCCGCCAGCCGGTCCGCTTGGTCATCTTTGGAATTCATTGCCGCCTTCGCCTTGACATTCGCCCCGCCCTCGTCTCTTAGGCCGCTTCCGCTGACAAGTGGAAATGCTGCCGTAGCTCAGTGGTAGAGCGCATCCTTGGTAAGGCTGAGGTCGTGAGTTCAATCCTCACCGGCAGCACCATTTTTCAATAACTTAATAC
>NZ_JANYEK010000114.1 GCF_025363195.1 Sphingomonas sp. | reverse complement strand
TGCCCCTTGAAGTTGAACGCGCCGACATAAGCGCGCGTGCTCATGTCCTGCTTGTTCACTTTCATGTAATCAAGCCCGTCGGAGATTTCCTGCCAGACGTTGTTCCTGGGATCGAGATGATCGCGGCTCTGGTCGACATAGCCGAGCCGAACCGTGCTGCCCTTGTCGATCGTGCCCGAATCTGGTTCCTCGTTGCCGATGATCAGCTTGAACAGGGTAGATTTACCCGCGCCGTTGGGGCCGATCACGCCAACGATGCCCCCGGCCGGCAGCGTGAAGGACAGGTCCTCGAACAGCAATTTTTCGCCATACGCCTTGGAGACGTTCTCGACCTCGATCACCTTGCCACCGAGCCGCTCAGGCACCTGGATGACGATCTGTGCCTTGCCGGGCGTGCGGTTCTGCTGCGCTTCGACCAACCGGTCGAAATTGGCGATACGCGCCTTGGACTTGGTCTGGCGCGCCTTGGCGCCCTGGCGAATCCATTCGAGCTCGTTGCGGATCGCGGTCTTGCGGCCGCTTTCCTCGCGATCCTCCTGTTCGAGGCGCTTCGATTTCTTCTCGAGATAAGTCGAGTAATTGCCCTCATAAGGGAAATACTTTCCGCGATCGATTTCGAGGATCCATTCGACGACGTTGTCGAGGAAATAGCGATCGTGGGTGATCATCAGCACCGCGCCGGCATATTCCTTGAGGTGATTTTCGAGCCATTCGACGCTTTCGGCATCAAGGTGGTTGGTCGGTTCGTCCAGCAGCAGGATCGACGGCTTCTGGATCAGCAACCGGGTCAGCGCGACGCGGCGTTTTTCACCGCCTGACAAGCTGGTGACGGGCGCGTCCGATGGCGGGCAGCGCAGCGCCTCCATGGCGAGTTCGAGCTGGCTGTCGAGCGACCAGCCGTCGACCGCATCGATCTTGCCCTGAAGCTCGCCCATCTCTTCCATCAGCGCATCGAAATCGGTATCGTCTTTGGGATCGCCCATCTCGGCGGAGATCGCGTTGAAGCGATCGACCAGCCCGGCTACCTCGCGCGCACCATCCTTGACGTTTTCCAGCACCGTCTTGGTCGGGTCGAGTTCGGGCTCCTGCTCAAGATAGCCGACGGTGATGTATTCCCCCGGCCACGCCTCGCCGGTGAACTCCTTGTCGACGCCGGCCATGATCTTCATCAGCGTCGATTTACCGGCACCGTTCGGGCCGACGATGCCGATCTTCGCACCCTGATAGAATTGCAGGTTGATGTTACTGAGCACCGGCTTGGGAGCACCGGGAAAGGTCTTGGTCATGTCCTTCATCACGAAGGCGTATTGAGCGGCCACGGGAAATGCTCCGTTCTTTGCGAAAATGATCTGGAAAATGATCTGCGGGAAAGCTGGCTGCGATGTACTGGGCGGGAGGACGCTTGGCAAACCCGCACGCATACGCAATTTCTACTGGGCCCGAATGCGGTGGTCCGGGCCTTGTTATACAGGGCGCGTTCCCTCTAAGCGTCAGGGAAAGCCGCCCGTCCCCGAGAACGGCATAAGAGGGAATTTCAATATGAACCGCACGATCCTGCTCGCGGCGCTGGCCGCCACCGCCCTCTCCTCGCCGCTTGGCGCCCAGATCGCCCCGCCGACCCGTCCGCAGCAGCGCACCAGCCTGCCCGCGCCGACAATGGTCGATCCTTCCGTTGCGACGTTACGCGATGCGGCGCTGAAGGACGAGATCGCCTACGACATCGTCGAGGGTCTGACGACCGAAGTCGGGCCACGTCTCGCCGGAACCGAGGCTGAGGCGCGCGCGCGGGCCTGGGGCGTAGTGAAGCTGAAGGCTTTGGGCTTCAAAAACGTACATATCGAAACCTACCGGATGCCGGTTTGGGTGCGCGGTGAGGAAACGGCGGAGGTCGTCTCACCGTTTCCACAGAAAATGCGGCTGACCGCTCTGGGCAATTCAGGCGCGACTCCGGCTGGGGGACTGGTGGCCGAAATCGTCTATTTTCCGAGCTTCGCCGATTTGCAGACCGCACCCGAAGGCAGCCTGAAGGGTAAGATCGCCTTCGTCTCCAATGCGATGGTCGCAACGCAGGATGGGTCGACCTACGGCCAGTTCGGCGCGGCGCGCTTCACCGGGCCGAACGTAGCGGCGCAGAAGGGTGCGGCGGCGATCGTGATCCGATCGATCGGTTCGGACCATGGGCGCGGGCCGCATGCCGGGTTGACCAATTTCGCCGACGGCGTGACACCGATTCCGGCGGCGGCTTTGTCGACGTCGGACGCCGACAACCTGTCGCGGATGGTCGCGCGCGGCAAGCCGATCAAACTGCGGCTGGTGCTCACCCCGCGCCAAACCGGGACCCACGAATCGGGCAACGTCATCGCTGAGGTGCCCGGCAGCGACGCCAAGGCCGGCATCGTGCTGATCGGCGGACATCTCGACAGCTGGGATCTCGGCACCGGCGCGATCGATGACGGCGCCGGCGTGGCGATTACGGCAGCGGCGGCCAAACGCCTGCTCGACGGGCCGAAGCCGAAGCGCACGATCCGCGTCGTGTGGTTCGGATCGGAAGAGGTCGGCGGCTTCGGCGGCCGGGCCTATGCCGAGGCGCACAAGGCCGA
This sequence comes from Sphingomonas sp., assembly GCF_025363195.1. GTDB lineage: Bacteria > Pseudomonadota > Alphaproteobacteria > Sphingomonadales > Sphingomonadaceae > Sphingomonas. Next base: position 4,132 of record NZ_JANYEK010000114.1, on the reverse strand, counting down.
CCGCCATGTCCTGGCCGCCGAATCCGATTTCGGTGCGGACACTGTCTGGCGCTATCAGGCCAGCCTGCCCGACAGCGCGAAGATAATCGGTGAGCGCATCGGCGCGGCACTTGCCCCGCTCGGCATCGTCAAGGGCAAAGACGCGGCGCACGGCGGCAGCGATGTCGAGCCGGTGCTGGCGACCGGCGTGGCCGGCATCGACCTCAACCAGTCGGGCCAGCGCTATTTCGATTATCATCACACGCCCGAAGATACGCTCGATCGCATCGACCCGGTGCAGATCGCGCAGAACGTCGCGGCATGGACCGCGATGCTCGCAGTGGTGGCGAATGCATCCGAGGATGTCGGCACCATTTCGGTGAAATGAGGCGAGCCGTTTCTCGCCCTCTTCTTACTGTAAGCTGAATCCCGACCGTCTTGATCGGAGTTTACGATTGACGGTTCGGTAAACGCCGTTATTTGCAGGCTCTCGCGGGGGGCAATCGAGCTGGCCGCGAGTTTTGCTATGCTTGGGAGCAACCGCATGAAGAAGATCGCATTTGTTCTCGCCGCCGCCGGCCTGATGTCCGTGGCTGCTTGCACGAAGTCCCCTGGGGCCGAAGCCGTCGTGAACAACGCCGACATGGTCGCAGACAATATGGAAATGACCGCCGACAACATGGACGCGATGGCCGACAATACGTCGAACGCCATGGCTGCCGACATGATCTCGAACACTGCCGACAACATCAACGCAGCCGCTGACAACGTCCGCGAAGCTGCGGATGCCAAAGCAGGCAACATGAAGTAAGTCCTGTCGGGCCTTCATGGCCCGATGGATTTATGTCGACAAAGGGCGCTTCCGCAAGGAGGCGCCCTTTTTCGTCGCGCCTTGTAGGACGAAGCAAAGCTACGTCGCGCGATCGCGGCGCAACCGGACGGCCGCGCCCAGTGCGCCGACCGACGGCGCCGCTTTGCCGCGACGCCCTCCAAAGCGCATCAACTGGATCTTGGTTTCGACTTTCCGTCGGTTTCGAACCGTATGGTTGAGGGAAAAGTCCCACGCCACACCCTTATTCGCCTTGCACACTGCCCCAACCCCGCCTAATCGCTCCCTTGCGTCGGGGAGTGGCGCAGCCCGGTAGCGCGCCTGCTTTGGGAGCAGGATGTCGCAGGTTCGAATCCTGTCTCCCCGACCAACTCTTTCCTCCGCATCGATCTGTCATCAGACGCATGAAGGCGCTACAAGGGACGGGCGCTGCCGGGGAGCGTCGTTTTACAGGGGTTCGCTTATTCGCCAGATCGCCGCCTTGCCGTATCGCACTGAAGGGACGGCCGCGGAATCCGGTGTGCGGATCCTGCTCGTTACGTCGCGCGAGACGAAGCGTTGGGTGATCCCCAAGGGCAATCTGATGGCAGGCCTGGGTCCGCATGCAGCAGCGTTGCAGGAAGCGGAAGAAGAAGCCGGCGTTTCCGGACCAGTCTGCCCCACCCCGCTCGGGTCCTACCGCTATCGCAAGAAACGCGGCAGCGGTGCTTCGCTGATGATCGACGTGGATGTATTCCCGCTCGCTGTGACGCGTGAATTCCCCCAGTGGAAGGAACAGGGTCAACGCGAGCGCCGCTGGTTCACGCTGGCCGAGGCGGCTGGCGCGGTGGAAGAACCCGATCTGCGCGAACTCATCCGCTCGTTCGGCGCCTCCGAATTCAAGGCCGCGACGCGGCGTACAGGCCTCAGTGCCGCAGTCACACAATCAAAGGTAGGATCGATGTTCGCCTGGTTTCAGCGCCTGTTGCCTCGTACCGGCAATTTCTTCGCGATGTTCGAAGCCCATGCCGCGACGGTGACCAAGGCGGCCGACGCCCTTGCCCGTTTGCTCGAAGGCGGACCGGCGGCGGCAGAACATATCCGCGAAGTGACCGAGCGTGAGAATGACGCCGACGAGATTACGCGCGAAGTGTTGCAGACGGTGCGCAAGACCTTTCTGACACCATTCGATCGCGGCGCGATCAGTGCGTTGATCGGGTCGATGGATGATGCGATCGACGAGATGCAGGCCGCCGTCAACGCAATCGGATTGTACGAGGTGCAGAGCTTCGCCCCCGAGATGAAGGACATGGCCGGCATCATCGTCGATGCCGCGCGCGTGATGGCCGAGGCGATGCCGCTGCTCCGCGATGTCGGCGCGAACGGCGCGCGGCTGCATGAATTGACCGAACGACTGGTGCGGATGGAAGGCCATGCCGACGAAATCCACGCCGCCGGGCTGAAGAACGCGTTCAAGGAATTTGGCGCGACCAATACGCTGAAATTCGTCGTCGATCGCGAAATCTACAAGCATCTGGAGCGGATCGTCGATGCGTTCGAGGATGTCGCGAATCAGATCGACGGCATCGTCATCGATCATTCGTGATCGAGCCCGGACATGCATGAACTAGCTTTCCCCCTGCTTGTCGCGCTGATCGCGCTGGCGCTGGCGTTCGATTATCTGAACGGCCTGCACGATGCGGCAAACTCGATCGCGACCGTGGTGGCGACGCGATTGCTCAGTCCGGTACAGGCGGTGGCTTTCGCCGCGGTGTTCAACTTTGCAGCCTATTTCCTGACGCTCTGGTTTCCTGCGCTGCACGCGGTGGCCGACACGATCGGCAAGGGACTGATCGATAAGGATCTGGTAACCCCGGCGGTGATCTTCGGGGCGTTGGTCGGCGCGATGTTCTGGAACGTCGTCACCTGGCTGAAAGGCATTCCTTCGTCATCGAGCCACGCACTGGTCGGTGGATTGATCGGGTCGGGTGTGGCGCATGCTGGTCTCGGCGGCGTCAAATGGGCCGGGCTCAACAAGACGCTGATCGCGATCGTGCTGTCGCCGACTTTGGGCATGATCCTGGCGATGCTGATCATGCTGATCACCAGTTGGATGTTCCACCGCAGCAGTGCGAGAATGGCGGAAAAAAGCTTCCGTGCGCTGCATCTCGTGTCCTCCGCCGCCTATTCACTCAGCCACGGGCTGAACGATGCGCAGAAGACGATGGGGCTGATTACGGTGTTGCTCTATTCGACCGGCTATCTGACTGGCGATTTCCAGGTGCCGCATTGGGTGGCGATCAGCTGTTATATCGCGATCGCTCTGGGCACGCTGACGGGTGGGTGGAAGATCATCGAGACGATGGGGTCGCGCATCACGCGCCTGTCGCAGCATCAGGGCTTCAGTTCCTCGCTCAGTGGATCGATCATCCTGTTCTCGGCATCCGCGCTGGGCATTCCGGTGTCGACCACGCACACGATCACCGGTGCGATCATCGGCGCGGGCACGGCGCGCCGCGCATCGGCGGTGCGCTGGGGCGTGGCGCGCAGCGTGGTGATGGCGTGGATCATCACCATTCCGGCGTCCGCCACGGTGGGGGCATTGTTCTACGGGTTGACGACGTTTTTCTAGGTCGCGAGAACCGCCCCCTGACGCCCAACACTCAGCCGTAGCACCAGATCGAGATCGAGATCGAGATCGAGATCGAGATCGGCAGGTTTATCGACGTCGGCCGCCTCAACTCCAAGCACTTTGTAATGAGCGCGCACCACGGGGCAGAAGCGACGACCACGATCCGCTCTGCTCCAGCCCCGCGAAATACGTCGGCCGGGCGCAGGCAGCACCGGATGACACTCACGATACGACGTCAGGGCAACGGCGATGCCCGTGATATTCAACAGGGCAATGCTAAGGTAAACCCTTGCTGTCGTCGGCATATTGCGTCCAGGACCTGCCTGATGCGCACGATTTCCCAGGACGTCGCCGTCCGCCTTTATCACCTGAGCGACGACGGTGTCGCCTCCACGCTCGTCTACGGCACCCTCACCGAGGCGCTGGCCGTAGCCGCAAGCCAGCCGGACGATGTGCAGGACGGGCTGTTCCTGCAGACCAGCAACGACGTGGTGGGGTATCTCGACTTTATCGAAGGGTGAACGCGGGGCTTGCGCGGGCAAAGCAGCTTCCGCTAGGCGGGCGTGCGCGTGGGCCTGTAGCTCAACTGGTTAGAGCTGGCCGCTCATAACGGCTAGGTTGCGGGTTCAAGTCCTGCCGGGCCCACCACCGCATCATCCGACAGACGCCGCGATGAGATCGTCGAGCGACGCCGGGCGCACGCCGCGCCGGTC
>NZ_JANYEK010000104.1 GCF_025363195.1 Sphingomonas sp. | reverse complement strand
TTGCATCTGCTTGGCCAGTTCGACCGGCGTGAAGGCAGGCTGGGCAATCGTGCGCGCGCCGCCCGCCTCGGTCATTTCCCGCGCATTCGCCGTCTGGTGATCGTCGGTCGCAGATGGCAGCGGCACCAGGATCGCCGGGCGACCGGCACAGGTCAGTTCCGCCAGCGTCGAAGCCCCCGCGCGCGCGATCACCAGATGCGCCCAGGCCAGTTGCTCGGGCATATCGGGCAGATAGGTCGCCAGTTCCGCCGCGATCGACAGTTCGGCATATTTCGCCCGCGCCGCATCGATGTCCTCGATCCGCGCCTGATGCGTCACCTGCAACCGCCGCCGGAACGCGACCGGCAATAGCGATAGCCCGTCCGGCACCACTTGAGACAGCACACTTGCGCCCTGACTCCCGCCCGTCACCAGCACCCGGAAGATGCCGTCTTCCTCCAGCAGCGGATAAGGTTGCGAGCGCAATGCCAACACCGCGTCGCGCACCGGATTGCCGACGAGATGCGCCTTGCCCCGATATTTATCCTTCAGCCGTGCGACATTGGCGTAGGACGTGGCGATCGCATCCACCTTGCCTGCGACCAGCCGGTTGACGCGGCCCAGCACCGCATTCTGCTCGTGCACCGCCGTGGGTATGCCCGCCTTGAACGCCGCCAACAGCGCCGGCAACGCGGGATATCCGCCGAAGCCGATCACCGCCGCCGGTTTCTGATGCCGGTACAGTTCGATCGCCTGCGCGCGGCCCTCGATCATCGCCTTCGCCGCCTTCGCCCAGCCGATCGGTCCGCCCGCCAGACGACCGGCGGGCAAAACATGAGTCTGCACGCCCCCCGGACCATTGGCGAACAGTCCCGGAAAGCGCACGCCGCGATCGTCGCTGATCAACGAGACGTGATGCCCGCGCCGACCCAGTTCCGCCGCCAGCGATGCGGCGGGCACCATGTGCCCGCCGGTGCCGCCCGCCGCCAATACGAAATGCTTCTGACCGGTCACGCTGAAATCCTCATTCGCCGCTCCACCGCGCGATATAGGGGGAACGCGACACGAAGGGGTTCCGGCGCGTGAATGCAAGCAGCAATCCCATGCCGATCGACAGCGCGACCATCGACGATCCGCCGTAGGAAATGAACGGCAAGGTCATGCCCTTGCTGGGTGCGAGGCCGGTGTTGACGCACATGCTGATCAGCGCCTGTGCCCCGAATTGGGTCGCCAGACCGGCGGCAGCGTACAAACGAAACTCGTCCTGTTCGTCGAGCAGCTTCACGAATACGCGCACCACGATCGCCAGAAACAGAATCGCGATCACGGCGCAGGCAACTAGCCCGAACTCCTCGCCGATGACCGAGAAGATATAATCGGTATGCCCCTCGGGCAGGCGGAATTTCATCGTGCCGCCACCCGGCCCGGTCCCGCGCCAGCCGCCATTGGTGATCGCGTTATACGCCGCATTGGTCTGGAAATTGTCCGATCCGCCTTCAGCCCCCGGGAAAAGGAACGCATCGATCCGGACGCGCGCCGTATCGTAGAACAGATAGGCCGCGAGCAACCCGACCGGGACGCACCCGATCAGCGCCGCCATTACCCGCACCGGCGTGCCCGAGATCATCAGCAGCGCGATCCACACCGAACAGAACACTACGGTCTGGCCGAAATCGGGCTGCAGCATCAACAGCATCGAGACGAAGGCAGTCAACGCGCCGGTGATTAGGACGACCGGCAATTCATTGTCCTGCGCGCGCAGCGACAGCAACCACGCGGTGGTGACGATGAAGCACGGCTTGAGGAATTCGGACGGCTGCAACTGCGATATGCCGAAGTTCAGCCAGCGTCGCGCGCCGTTGTGCGTCACGCCAAGGAACGGCACCGCGATCAACATGCCGAGGCAGATCACCGTGCCGATCAGCGCCAGGCGCCGCGCGGCCGACACCGGCAACATCGAGGTGAGGAACAGCACCGGCAGCGACACGCCGACCCAGCCCAATTGCCACCAGAGATAATAAAGTGCGGGCATATGATGCTTGTCGTCGGAATAGCGCGCCGCCGCCGACGGGCTTGCCGCCCCGACCGCGACCAGCCCGATCGCGATGAGCAGCAGGGCGAGCAGCAGCAGCACCCGGTCGATATCCCAGAACCACATGCCCAGCGCAGACCGATCGCCGCGTCCGCCGCGACCCTTCATCCGGCTCCACACGCCGCCGCCAGGCGTTTGCGAGGATCGTCCATCGGTCATGCCAGGGCCTCGACCGCATGCCGAAACTGGTCGCCACGATCCTCGAAATCGCGAAACTGGTCAAACGATGCGCAGGCGGGGGACAGCAGCACCGTCTCGCCCGCTTTAGCCTGTGCCGCCGCCGATGTAACCGCATTTGCCAGCGTGCCGCTCTGTTCTACCGGCACATGGACTTTCAGGATATCGGCGAATTTTGGGCCTGCCGCGCCGATCGTATAGGCGCGCACGACATGGCCGAAGCTCGGCGCGCAGGCATCGAGGTCGTCGGATTTCGATTGCCCGCCGAGGATCCAGTGCACCCGGTCGAACGCCGCCAGCGCCGGCGCGGTGGATTCCGGGTTGGTCGCCTTGCTGTCGTTGACGAAAGCGACGCCGTGGTTGGTGGCGACCAGTTCCATGCGGTGCGGCAGACCGGGAAACGAGCGAAGCCCCTGCTCGATCGCTTTATCGGAAACACCGAAATGGCAAGCGACGGCAACGGCCGCCTTGGCATTCAGCAGGTTATGCGGCCCCTGCAGCGCTGGCCAGCTTTCCTGCCCGGTAACATCGACGTCGGCGATGAACTCGATGATCGGATCTTCTGCATTGTCGAGGACACCAAAATCGGCCTCGGCACCGTCGTCCACCACTGCATACCCCTGGGCAGACTGCATTTCGAAAAGCCGCGCTTTGGATACGGCATAATCATTGAACCCCTCATATCGATCGAGATGATCCGGCGTGATGTTGAGCAACACCGCTACATCGCAATCCAGCGTCTGGGTCAGGTCGATTTGATAGCTCGAAAGTTCCAGCACATAGACTCCGCCCTCGGGAAGCGGCTCCTGTTCCAGGATCGGCAGGCCGATGTTCCCGCCGAGCCGAGATGCGATCCCGGCAGTCTGTAAGATGTGGTGGATCAACGACACCGTGGTCGACTTGCCGTTGGTGCCAGTAACGCCGACCACTTTGTGTCCAGGCAACCACGCGCGAGCCTGCGAAAACAATTCGATATCGCCGATGATCGGCACTCCCGCCGCGCGCGCTCTCGCCGCCACAGGGTGCCGGTTCAGCGGCACGCCCGGCGACACGACCAAGGCATCGAAGCCGGCCAGGTCAATGGATTCGGGATCCGCAAAACTCAAAAGCCCTCTCCCCGCTTGCGGGGAGAGGGTTGGGAGAGGTGCAGTACCGAAGGACGCCGCTGGTGACTGCCCGTCTCCCCCAACCTCTCCTCGCTTGCTGGGAGAGGGAGAAGATAGTGCCTCCCGCGTCGCGCCGTTGGAATCCCACGCCACCACCTCGGCCCCGCTCGCCACCAACGCGCGCACCGTCGCCGCGCCGGAGCGCGCCAGCCCCAGCACTGCAAAACGTTTCCCGCGCCAGAACGGAGAGGTGATCACCTGAGCTTCAACGTCGCGAGACCGGCCAACGCCAGGACGAAGGCGATGATCCAGAAGCGGATCACCACCGTCGCCTCGGCCCAGCCGAGCTGTTCGAAATGGTGGTGGATCGGCGCCATTTTGAACACGCGCTTGCCGGTGCGCTTGTAGAAGAACACCTGGATGATAACCGAAAGTGCCTCCATCACGAACAGCCCGCCGATGATCCCCAGCACGATCTCGTGATGCGCGACGACCGAGATCGCGCCGAGCGCACCGCCCAGCGCGAGACTGCCGGTATCACCCATGAACACCGCGGCAGGCGGCGCATTGAACCACAGAAAGGCCAGCCCCGCCCCGACGATCGCCCCGCAGAAGATCGCCAGTTCCCCCGCCCCCGGCACATGCGGGATGCCGAGATATCCGGCGAACTTCGCGTTACCCGCGAGATAGACGATCAGCATGAACGCGACCGACGCGATGATGACCGGCATCGTCGCCAGCCCGTCCAGCCCGTCGGTCAAATTCACCGCATTACCGAACGATACGATCGTGAAGGCGGCGAACAGGATGTAGAAATACCCCAGGTCGATCGACACGCTGCTGAAGAACGGCACGTACAGATGCGTGCCGCTTTCCCCGACGATGATCCAGCTGGCGATACCCGCGATGAGGAATTCGAGGATCAGCCGCGTGCGCCCGGAAACGCCCGCCGTGCTGCCTTTGCGCACCTTGTCGTAATCGTCCATAAACCCGATCGCGCCGAAGCCCAGCGTCACGAACAGGCACGCCCAGACATAGGGGTTGCGCAGGTCCATCCAGATCAGGATCGAGCACGCCATGCTGGTCAGGATCATCAGCCCGCCCATCGTCGGCGTGCCGCGCTTGGCAAGGTGCGTCTGCGGCCCGTCGGCGCGGATCGGCTGGCCCTTGCCCTGCCGCACCCGCAACCAGCCGATGAAGCGCGGCCCGATGATCAGCCCGATGACCAGTGCCATCGACACCGCCCCGCCGGTCCGCACCGACTGGTAGCGGATCAGGTTGAGCAGGCCGGGGAAACCCAGATGTTCGGCGAGGAGATAGAGCATTAAATTGTCCCGTCCCCCGTTGACGAGGTTCTAAGGCTTGCGACCAATGCCGCCAGACCTACGCCGTTCGATCCCTTGATGAGCACCGCATCGCCCGGTGCCAGAATGTCGTTCAGGCTGTTTTGGGCCGTAGCGGCATCGGCCACATGGACGAATTGCACGCGACCCTCAAGGGCTTCTGCCAGATGCGCCATCTCCGGACCGACCAATACGGCGTATTCCACGCCCGCTTCGACGACCGGATCGGCCAGCGCGGCATGATATGCGCCACTGCCCTCCCCCAATTCGCGCATCTCACCCAACACCGCGATCTTGCGCGCGGCGCTCTCCGCCCCCAGCACGGCGAGCGTTGCGCGCATCGATGCCGGGTTGGCGTTGTAACTCTCGTCGATGACCAGCGCTTCACCGTCGGCGATTCGGGCCATCAACCGCGCGCCACGCCCCTGCAATCCGCCCAATTCCGCCAGCGCGAGCCCGGCCATGCCGAGATCGGCGCCCACAGCCTCCACCGCCGCGAGCACGCCGAGCGCGTTGGACACCCAATGCATCCCCGGCTGTTTCATGGTGAAGCTCAACTCCCGCGCGCCGATCCGCGCGGTGACGAAGGTCGCGCCGGTGGCCAGCCGCATCGCCTCAATCGCCCGGACATCGGCACCCGCTTCCAGTCCAAACGTCACGATCCGGGCGGCATGCGGCTTGGCATGACCGATCAGCCGGTCACGATGCGGGCTGTCATAGGGTATGATAGCGATGCCGCCCGGCTCAAGCCCGGCAAAGATCTCCCCCTTGGCATCGGCGATCGCGCTTTCGTCGGTAAAGAAGGCGGTGTGCGCCGGGGCGATCGCCGTAATCATCGCGACATGCGGACGGACCAAACTGGTCAGCTGCGCCAGTTCGCCGGCATGGTTCATGCCCATTTCCAGTACGCCGAATTTCGACGCCGCCGGCATCCGCGCAAGACTGAGCGGTACGCCGGTATGATTGTTGTAGCTTTTCACGGAACGATGCGTCGCGCCCGGCTCGGCGCGGTCTAAGGCAGCGAACAGGGCTTCCTTCGTACTCGTCTTGCCGACCGAGCCGGTGACGCCGATGATCCTAGCCGAAGTTCGCGCGCGGGCTGCGACGGCCAGCGCTTCGAGTGCGGCCATCGTGTCGCCGACACGCACGATGGGATTTGCGACGTCCTCACTGACGATCGCCCCGGCGGCGCCACGATCGAACGCCTGGGTCAGGAATTTGTGGCCATCCGTCGCCTCGCCGGTCAGCGCGATGAACAGGTCGCCGGGGCCGACTTCACGGGAGTCGAACGTCACGCCGTTTACGTCGAACGGCTGTGAAGCAATGCCGCCGATCGCTTCAGTGATTGCGGCGGAGGTCCAGAGGCTCACGTCCCCCCTCCTGCTTGCGGGAGGGGTCGGGGGAGGACAGTTCCGGACAGGAAATCGCTGGTCGATTGTCCCTCCCCCAGCCCCTCCCGCAAGCGGGAGGCGAGCAAAAAGAGACAGAACATCACGCCGCCATCTCCCGTGCCACCGACACATCGTCGAACGGCAGCACCAGATCCCCGACGATCTGCCCCTGCTCATGCCCCTTGCCGGCCACCAGCACGATATCCTGTGTGCCCGCCATCGCGATCGCCGCGCCGATCGCCTCGCGCCGCGATCCAATTTCGGTCGCGTCCGGTCCACCCTGCATCACCATCGCCCGGATCGCCGCCGCGTCCTCGCCGCGCGGATTATCGTCGGTCACGATCACCACGTCGGCCATCGCCGAGGCAATCGCGCCCATCGCCGCGCGCTTGCCCTGGTCGCGATCACCGCCCGCACCGAACACCACGATCAGCCGGCCGGATGCGTGCGGCTTGAGCGCTGAGATCGCCGCCTCGAGCGCGTCCGGCGTGTGCGCATAATCGACATACACCGGCGCACCCGAACGGCAGATCACCGCGCGTTCCAGCCGCCCACGCACCGGCTGCAAGCGCGACACCGCCGCCAGCGTCGCCGCAACATCGCCGCCGGTCGCGATGACCAGGCCGGCCGACACCAAAGCATTCGCCGCCTGATACGCGCCGATCAGCGGTAAGTTGACCTTGTGCGTCGTGCCCTCGGCCTCGATCACCAGCCCCTGCCCAAGCAAGGTCGGATCGCGCGATACGAGCTTGAGCGTTTTGCCTTGCGTGCCCACGCTCAGCACCCTCACGCCACGCCCGCGCGCAATCTCCATCACCTTGGCCGACAGCGGATCGTCCGCCCAGACGACCGCCGCACCATCGCCTGCGACCACGTCGGAGAACAGCCGCATCTTCGCGTCGAAATACGCTGCCATCGTGCCGTGATAGTCGAGGTGATCGCGCGACAGGTTGGTGAACGCGGCCGCGCGCACCGGCAATCCTCCGGTGCGATACTGGTCCAGCCCATGCGACGATGCCTCGAACGCGACATGGCTCACGCCCTCGCGCGCCAAGCCCGCCGTGTTTGACAGGAACGTCACGACGTCTGGTGTGGTTAGCCCGGTCGAGACGCGGTCGTCGCCGGTCGTCACGCCCAATGTACCGATCGACGCTGCAGGGAAGCCGGCCATGCGCCACAATTGCCGCGTCATCTCGACACAGGACGTCTTGCCGTTGGTCCCCGTAACCGCCACCGCGACGGCGGGGAATGGCGCGAAGAAGCGCGCGGCGAGTTCAGCGAATTTCTTGCGCGGGTTCACATCCGCGATGTGCACCGCCCCCTCGACCACCGCCTCGGGCCGCGCCACCACCGCGATCGCCCCGGCGGCGACGGCCGCCGGGATATAATCCTCGCCGTTCACCTTCGCGCCCTCGAACGCGCCGAACACGCAGCCCTCAGCCACCTTGCGATGGTCGATCGCGAAACCGCTGACCGTCGCCGTCTCACCGCGTCCGGTCAGCGCGCCCAGCTTCATCGCGCATCTGCCGTTCGCTCTCCCGGGGCCTGCCATAACAAGGGCAGCAGATCGGACTCGTCGATGTCGACGTTCAAATCGGGAATCACCCCCAGCAACCCGCCGACCCGCGAAATCACTCGGCCGACGACGGGCGCCGCATTCCAGGCCGCGGTCTTCCATCCGCCGGTTTCCTTCGTGCCCTGGGGCGAATCGAGCATCGCCAGCACCACGTAACGCGGATGATCGATCGGGAAGGCGGCGACGAACGTCGCCATGTTGCGCGACCGGTCATAACCGCCCGCAGTCGGCACCTCGCCCGTTCCGGTTTTTCCGGCCACGCGGTATCCCAGTGCCTCGCCCTTGCGACCGGTGCCCTTGAGGACGATCAGGCGCAGCATCTGGCGCATGCGATAGCTCGTCGCATCGCTGATAACCTTGCGGCCGGGCGCGACCGGATGCCCCGGCCCCACTTTCAGCAGGGTGGACGGCCGCCACGTGCCGCCGTTCACCAGCGCCGCATAGGACGCCGCCAATTGCAGCGGGGTGATCGCGATTCCGTGACCGAAACCCGTGGTCATGGTGGTCGTTCTGGCCCAGAATTTGGGCCAGAGCGGCCGGCCCTTTTCGCGCAGTTCGATATCCGGCTTCGTGTCGAGCCCCAGCCGACGGAACATGGTCTGCATGCGCTGCGGCCCGAGTTCGTCCGCGATCCGCGCGGTGGCGACGTTCGACGAATAGATCAACGTCTCGGGCATGTTCAGCCACCGCTTGGGATCGCCCGCTTCGTCGTGGATCGTGAACCGCCCCACCTTCAGCGGTGCCGTTGCATCGAACGGCCGGCTGATATCTTTTACAACTCCGAACTCGATCGCTGCGGCAACCGTGATCGGCTTGAACGTCGAACCAAGCTCATAGACGCTCTGCGTCGTGTTGTTGCGCAATTGCTCGCTGCCCGACAGACCGACCCGGTTGGGGTTGAACACCGGCAGCGACACCATCGAGATGACCTCGCCCGTATCTACGTCGAGCACGATGCCGGCAGCGCCGCGCGCCGCGAAAGTCGTCATCGCCGCGCCGAGTTCGCTCTCCATCGCCGCCTGAACGCGGTAATCGAGCGACAGCGCCAGCGGCGTGTTGCGCTCCGCCGGATTGGTCAGCCGATCCTCGAACGCGCGCTCGATCCCGCCCTGACCCTCGATGATGCGCTGGTCATCCTTGTTGTGACCCAGATATCCGAGCACGTGCGCGGCCATGGTCGATTGCGGATACAGCCGCTCGGCTTCCTTCTCGAAGGTCAGCGCCGGTTCGCCCAGCGCATGCACCTGCGTCACCAGCGAGGGCGAGGCGTGATGTTCGAGATACGTGAAGTTCACGTCCATCGTCAGCCGCTGATAGAAATATGCGGCGTCGTGATCGGGCATCAATTGCGCCAGCCGGTCCGCGATCTGGCTTTTGTCGCCCAGGATCTTGCCGGGATGCACGCCGATGCCCCACGCCTCGATCGTGCGCGCCAGCGGCTCGCCATTGCGATCGACGATGTCGGCTCGGCTCCAGTTTTCGCCGATCACCGCCGTGCGCGTCGTGCCCGAATCGGCCACGAACGCCAGCGCTGCAAGCCGGATCAGCACGACCATGATCGCTGCCGTGAACAGCAGCAGCAGGATCATCAGCCGCACGTGCGCGGTCTGGATCAGCGCATGCCGCTGCCCGGCTGGCCGGCGCCCCGGCATCGGACGGGCGACGACGATGCTCACCGCAAGCGACCTGCTTCCGCGCTGGCGCCGCTGGCCAGGTCGCCGAGCATCGCATCGCTCAAGAGCTTCCGGTCGAGCATTGCCACGGCTTGCGTGCCTCGCGCCTGGATCCTCGGACGAACGATAGCGGCGGTCTTCACCATCGCGACATTATGCACGATCGACGGAGCGGCCACCGACGGCTCCGGACGGACGATGGTCACGACGGCGGCCATCGCGACCGGTGCGGGGGCGGCGACCGGCGCAGGCGTCGGGCCGACCGGAGCAGGCGTCGCGCCGACCGGAGCGGTAGGGCTCACCAGCTGCGACGGCACGATCGCCGATGCCATCCGCACGCCGCCGCCTGCCCCCAGCGGATGATTGAAATCGAGTGACGCCAAAGCCGCCTCGTCCCGCACATATTGCGCGGCGACCGGTGCGGACAGGCGCAGCGTATCGCCGTTCCACTTCTCGAGTTGCGCGATGTTCGAGCGCGTCTCGAATTCGGTTTCCAGTGCCCGGATGTCCCGCTCGGCCTGCGCGACCTCGGTGGTCGTCGCATCCAGCTTCTTGCGCTCGGCGGCGACGTGCAGCGGCACGATCAGCACGCTCAGGGCCATCGCTACACCGATCCCGAACCAGACCAGCATCTTCCACGCAAGCGCGATCATGTCCTTACTCCTACACTGGTCCAGGCTGCGGCGGCCGTTCGCTTCGCTACCCGCAACGTCGCCGATCGCGCCCGCGGGTTGCGCGCAATCTCTTCGTCACCGGCGCGCACGGCGCGGGCGACCTGTTCGAAACTCGGCGCGGCCGTCGCCTGCACTTCGGGCAGGTGTCGCGACCCCGACGGCAAACCGCCGCTGCGCTCCTTCAGGAAACGCTTCACCAACCGGTCTTCTCCGGAGTGGAACGTGATGACGGCCAACGTGCCACCCGGTTTCAGCACCCGTTCGGCGGCGGCGAGACCATCAGCCAGTTCGCCAAGCTCACGATTGACCTCGATGCGCAGCGCCTGGAACGTGCGCGTCGCCGGGTCTTTCTTGTCGTGCGGTTTGTACCCCAGCGCCCGGCGAACGACGCGCGCCAGTTCCGCCGTGCGCGTGATCGGTCGCGCCGAAACGATGAACTGCGCCACGCGGCGCGAACGCGGCTCGTCGCCATATTCGTACAGTACGTCTGCAATGTCGCTCTCGTCTGCGGTGTTGACGAAATCGGCGGCAGTCGGCCCCTCCTGCGACATGCGCATGTCGAGAGGCCCGTCGGCCTGAAAGCTGAAGCCGCGCTCGGGCTGGTCGAGCTGCATCGACGACACGCCGATATCCATCGTCACGCCGTCGACCGGCAGCGCGTCGCGCGCATCCAGTTCCGCTTCCATCGCCGAGAAGGTCGCTGGCACCAACGTCAGCGTGTCGAATTCCGCCTCGAGCGCGCGGCCTGCCGTGATCGCGTCGGGGTCGCGATCGAACGCAAACACGCTCGCCCCCGCCGCCAGCATGCCACGCGTATACCCACCCGCGCCAAAGGTCGCGTCGACATGGCGCTCGCCCGGAGCAATGGCGAGGGCGTCGAGCATCTCGGCGAACAGGACGGGAATGTGCGGAGCATCGGCCAGGAGGATCACAGAACGATCCCCTTCTGCTTGCAATGATAGCGGCACGCCGCCTGCATCACGGGGTCGACATCGGTCGCCGCCAGCAGCGTCTTGGGGTCCCAGATCTCGATCCAGTCCATCGTTCCCCAGAAAAACGCCGTCTCCTCGATTCCAGCGTAATCGCGCGGAAAGCCGGGCATGATGAAACGACCGCTACCGTCGAACGGCGCCGCTTCGCCGCTCGCGCCGCGCCGCTTGAAATTGTAATTGGGTTCGCCATCCTCGCCGGTGTGCGCCTCTTCACGGGCGTTCAAATGCGCCTTCAGGATTGCAACATAGGCCGGATCATAAGCGCGCAGGCAGGTATGCTTGGGATGGACGCCGACGATGACGGTGCCCCCATCCTTGCCGTCGGCACGCGGGCTGTTGGCGGCCAAAGCCTGGCGAAGGGATGCAGGAATGGCGCAGCGGCCCTTGTCGTCGACAAGGCCAATGCCATCTCCCTGGTAATCCACCCGTTCGGCCACTGCATCCCCACATTAGCGGACATGGCTCTTCGTTCCCGAAAACGATCGTGAATCGAATTCCGGCTCCTGACTGGCGCAGGCGAAAGAGTATGCCCCTCTATGCAGTGATGGTTATCTTGGGTGGGACAGGGATTCAAGGGGAAACCCGGGGAGATTTAGGGAATTCGCGCTATCTGGCGCTAATTCGCACTAAATATTTCGCAAGCAGAACAACGTGTTCTCCTTCCGTTCATGGTTAGCGTCGCGCTCCATCGATCAGACTCGGGGAATTCACCACCGACCGTCAGACCGTCCCAAGATTTCCCCGTTAAGCGCGCGATGCTCACTTCTGCATAGCCGTGTTTGACGCAGGAGCTACAGCACTGGAATTCTCGATCGCGGTACTCGGCGCAACGCCCAAATCGGCCAGTGGCTCGCTGCCGTCGCGAATCCCCGCCATACCGTTGGCGATCGTCAGATTGGCGACCACGTCCGGGTTCGCACCACCCGCTACCGCGCGCTCCCGGCTGGCCGTGGAGAAGATCGCCGCGGCCAACCCGATCAGCAACAGCACGGCGGCAAGGCCGATCATGCCGACCTTCACGCGTTGCGTGGTCTGGCCCCGATCGAGGTTGGGATCCTGTTTTGTCATCATGCCTGTGGCATAAATGTAACTTAGTCGGCTCGTCCTGTCGATGCCACAGCTTAACCTGCAGCAAGCCAAGGTGGAACAGGCAAATTCTTGGCTGCGAGCCAATCACGATTGTACAGGGTCGAAAGGTAGCGGAACCCGGTGTCGCACAAGATCGTCGCGATGCGCTTGCCCGGCCCCAGATGCTGGCCTAGCCGCACCGCGCCGGCGACGTTGATGCCGGACGAAAGGCCCAGGCACAGCCCTTCTTCTGCCAGCAAGCGCGTCACCCACTCCATGCCTTCGGCATCGGAAATGCGGAATTGCGTGTCGATCGGCGCGCCTTCCAGATTGGCGGTGATCCTCCCCTGCCCGATCCCCTCGGCGACCGAAGATCCTTCCGACTTCAGTTCGCCATGCGCATAATATTCGTACAGCGCCGCGCCATGCGGGTCGCTGAGCGCGATGCACACCTTCTCGTCCTTGGCTTTCAACCCGAGACCAACCCCCGCGATCGTCCCGCCGGTTCCGGCGGCGCAGGTGAAGCCGTCGACACGCCCCTCCATCTGCTGCCAGATTTCCTCCGCCGTGCCGACGATATGCGCGCGGCGGTTGGCGATATTATCGAACTGGTTGGCCCAAACCGCGTTCGGTGTCTCCTCGGCGATGCGGCGCGAGGTGTGCACGAAATGGCCCGGGTTGGAATAAGCGGCGGCCGGCACCAGCACCAATTCCGCGCCGAGCGCACGCAGCGTATCCATCTTCTCCCGGCTCTGAGTCTCGGGCATGACGATGATCGATTTATACCCCTTGGCATTGGCGACCAGCGCCAGCCCGATGCCGGTATTGCCTGCCGTCCCCTCGACGATCGTCCCGCCTGGCTGGATCGTGCCACGCGACTCGGCATCCTCGACGATGAACAACGCCGCCCGGTCCTTCACGGAGGCACCCGGATTGGCGAACTCGCACTTGGCGAAGATATCGCACCCGCTGGCGTCGCTCGGCCCCTTCAGTCGCACCAGCGGGGTATTGCCAATGAGGGCCAGCGTATTTTGAGCGAGCGTGCCGGAGATCGTCTGCATGCGCCCCTAGATAGAGCGCGGACGCGATCCGGCAATCCACACATTTCTGCTTCGCGCGAAACCGTGGCTTATGGTAGAAAC
>NZ_JANYEK010000003.1 GCF_025363195.1 Sphingomonas sp. | reverse complement strand
CAGTTTTCCCGTCGCCAATTGGCCATTAAAGAAAGAGCATTCGGGAAGAGATTTTGGGGCAATCGATGCCTCGGACGCCTATCGGCCCGATGATCGGGCGACCGTTCCGCTATGGGTCCATTTACGGGAACGCCGCAGTTTAAGGCTTAGCGTCAGCTTCTTTCGCGAACGGCAGGTCGAATGGCCCGGTAACGAGCCGCCCGCTGACGGGGGACTCGCTGCCATTCACGCGCAGCACTATGTCCGTCGACAGGATGAAGTAGCTGTCCGGCGCCGACGCATAGAGCGGCTCACGGACCCCCTCCTTTAGGGACAGGGCCAAACCTGATCCTTCTTCGGCGATTGAGAAGGAGCCAAGACCGGGAATGGCATAGTTCCCGATCAAGCGCGCACGCGTGGCGGTCGGGATCGGCACGCTCGCGCGCTCGATGCTGCGGTAGCTCGGCCAGCCATAGGCGGCGGCCACGCTGCGGGTAATCTCAAGCCCCAACTCATTGCCTTGCGCGCCGTTGGTCATCACGGCTACGCCATCGCCCGAGCCGATATAGGCGACCAGGAAGTTCTCGTATCCTTCGTTGCTGCCGCCGTGCGAGAAGTCGCGATCGGCAGAGGCACCGTGGACCTCGACGCCTAGGCCATAATCGCCCTTGCCGGGCGTTAGCATATCCGTCGCGAGTGAACGGTCCAGAAGGGCGTCCGGGCTACCGCGTGCACTATCGCGCACGGCGACGGCGTAGCGCAGCAGGTCGCCCGGAGTGCTCCACAATCCTGCCGCAGCCAGTTCCGGATAAGTATGTGGTCCGCCGGGCACAGCTTGCCCAACTCCGTCATGGGGCCATGCGGCATTCGCTAGCGAGGCGGCGTCGAGCGGCTGGGCGAAGCTGCTGCGCGTCATGCCCGCCGGACGAAGCACCTCGTCGCGAAGCACCTGCGCGAACGGTTTGCCCGTCACGTCGCCGATCAGCTTCTGGATGACGGTGTAGCCGCCGCCGGAGTAGCGCCAGGCAGTGCCGGGCGGGGTATCGACGACGACCGGTTCGGTGTTCGCGGGCACGCGTCCGGCGAGCACGTCGTCCACGCTCGGTACGGGTAGACCGGCAGCATAGCCGGGGAAGCCGTGCACCGTCGTCCCCGCAGTGTGCGAGAGTAGCTCGCGCAACGTGACGTGTTGGTTGGCAGGTATCGGGAGTTTCCAACCCTTGAGCTGTCCGTTGACGTCGCCGTCCAGTGTCAGGCGGTGCTGCTGGACGAGGCGCAAGGCCGCCAGCGCCGTGATCGGCTTGCTTATGGAACCCGCTTGGAACAGCGTGTCGGGCGTGACGTGTGGGCCGCCCACGCGCGTGATTCCGTATCCCTTGGACCACTCTATCGTTCCACCATGCAGAACGGCAACGCTGACGCCGGGCACATGCAAGCGACTCATCTCGGCAGCTATCGTGCCGCGCGGCGCTATCGTGCCTGCCAGCACGATGGCCGGCGTCAGGCCCTGCTCCACCTCGGCAATCTTGGGTGGCGCAGAAGCGGCTGGCCGTCGTTGCTGGGCGCTGACAGGAGTGGACATGAGGGCCAAACCGCATGCTGCTCGGATTAATTTGCTCATCGTCCCCGCCTCTATGTGTCTTACCATGTTAACACAGTAGGCGTGGTCGCCTTGCCCTGGCAAGCCCAGTTCCGGTTTCACGATCGTTTTCGGGAAAGTCGGTCATGGGCTGAACGGCCCTATTCGCAATTGCCCGTCTGAAAGTAGCCGGACGGCTCACCAATAAAAACCTGCCACCTCCAAACAAACAGGGCGGCCCGTTGCCGGACCGCCCCATTCGCGTAAACTCTGAACTGAAAGCTTAGCGCTTCGAGAACTGGAAGCTCTTGCGGGCCTTGGCCTTGCCGTACTTCTTACGCTCGACCGTGCGGCTGTCGCGGGTCAGGAACCCTGCAGCCTTTACAGGGGCGCGCAGGATCGGCTCGTACTTGGTGATCGCCTGGCTGATGCCGTGCTTGACCGCGCCGGCCTGGCCCGAAAGGCCACCGCCCTTGACGGTGCAGTTGACGTCGTACGCGCCTTCGCGCTCGGTCACGCCGAACACCTGGTTAATGACGAGCCGCAGCGTCGGGCGGGCGAAATACACTTCCTGATCGCGGCCGTTGATCGTGATCTTGCCGGTGCCGGGCTTGATCCAGACGCGAGCGACCGCGTCCTTGCGGCGACCGGTGGCATAAGCGCGGCCCTGCTTGTCGATGATCTGCTCGCGCAGTGGCATCGGCTCGCGCTCGATCACCGGCGCTGCGGGTGCGTATTCGTCACCGGCGAGAACAGGGGTGGACTGGCCGTTGTTCGAAGTTGCCGGAGCCTGGCCGGTCATGCCGGCGAGATCGGAAAGCGACTGGCGGTTGTCGGACATTATGCGCCCACCTTGTTCTTGCGGTTCATGCTGCCGATGTCCAGGACCTGCGGGTCCTGTGCGGCGTGCGGATGCTCGGTGCCAGCGAAGACGCGCAGGTTGCGCATCTGCTCACGACCCAAGGGTCCGCGCGGGATCATCCGCTCGATAGCCTTTTCGATGATCCGCTCCGGGAAGCGACCTTCGAGGATCTTGCCGGCGGGAACGCCCTTGATGCCGCCGGCATAACCGGTGTGGCGATAATAGATCTTGTCCTTGAGCTTGTTGCCCGTGAACTTCACCTTGTCGGCGTTGATGATGATGACATTGTCACCGCAATCGACATGCGGGGTGAAGCTGGTCTTGTGCTTGCCGCGCAGGATGTTCGCGACGATTGAGGCCATGCGGCCGACGACCAGACCATCGGCATCGATAATATGCCATTTCTTCTCCACCTCGTACGGTTTTACCGACTTGGTGGTCTTCATCAGCGCCTTCATGGGGCTTGTGACCTTCCAGATTTTAAATAAACGCGCGCCGCCCGTTTCCGGGCAGCGCGAATGATGGGGCTAATGATTGCAGCGGGGCAGGAAGTCAAGCTTTGCGCGGGTTTCCTGACGGGTATTGTGATACCATGTGATCGCGGCGACCGAGGGCATGCGCGCCGATGGTGGCCGCGACCAGCAGCAGCGCGCCGCCCAATTGATGCAAGGCGGCGAGCGGAATGCTCACGCCGCTCATCACGGTCGCGATGCCGAGCAGGATCTGGACGCCGAAGGCGATGTGAATCGCGACGGCGGCGGGGCGATGCCCAGTGCGCTTCACGGCCCGCGCGAGCAGGATCAGCCCGGCGACCGCCGCCCACGCCCACCAGCGATGGATGAAGTGGACGATCGCCGGATCGCCGAACAGCATCGTGCCCGGCGATTCTCCGCTCTGGCTCGCACCGGGGAAGAAAGCCCCATTCATCAGCGGCCAATCCTGCGCGACGAGCCCGGCGCGCAGGCCGGCCATCAGCGCCCCGTACAGGATCTGCACGAACAGGACGATGCCGACGATCGCCGCCAGTCCGGTCATACGGGCCGGTCGCGACTCCGGCGACCGCGCCATCGCGCGCAGATCGAGTGCGGTCCACACCATGCCGGCCAGCGTGAACAAGGCGGTCAGCAAATGCGTCGCCAGCCAACCGGGTGCGACCGTCGTCCGGTCGCTCAGGCCCGATCGTACCATCAGCCAGCCGAGCGTGCCCTGCAACACGATCAGCGAGAACAGGGCGATCAGCCGCACGCCGTAACCGTGCGGTATTTGCCGTCGCACCGCGAACCAGATCAGCGGCACCAGATAGGCCATGCCGATGAACCGCCCCATGAAGCGGTGAAGATATTCCCAGAAGAAGATCGCCTTGAACCCGGCCAGCCCCATGCCCGCATTCGTCAGCGCGTATTGCGGAATGCGGCGGTAATTGGCGAATTCGGCCTGCCACTGCGCATCGTTCAGCGGCGGCACGATGCCGGTGATCGGCTTCCACTGCGTGATCGACAGGCCGGATTCGGTCAGCCGCGTGATTCCGCCGACGACGACGATCAGCACGATCGACGCGGCGACGAACAGCAGCCAGTTTGACAGCGCGCGGGGGCGGGCGGTGGTGGCGGGGGTGGTGGCCTGGAGCATGCACCATGCGTTTACGTGAGGCTGGCGAGCCCGTCCATGATCGTTGGGCGGGGTGGGACAATTTGACCGTCAATTTGGCGGTCGATCTTCAGGATTTTGCGCTTCCCCGGCGAAGGCCGGGGTCCAGTTGCACGGATGGTCATGATCGAGGAATTCCTTAGCCAACCAAAACCTTGGCAACTGGACCCCGGCCTTCGCCGAAGAAGCGCAAAGGGCACCGGGGAAGCGCACAGGGCGCCGGGTAAGGACAACAGGCCGCGAAAAATTCGCTACGGCATATGTCACATGATATATTGTAACTTCACCGGTCGCGTGCCATATCCGCCGCAACGATGTCGTCCCATGCTCATCCCCGCTACCTCGAGTGGATCGAGTCGCATTCCGATCGCCTGGCGATTGGGCTGTCCGGCCTGTGCATGGTGCATTGCCTGGCCAGCGCGGTGTTGCTCGCGTTGCTCTCGACGGCGGGCGGGTTGTTGCTCAATCCCCTGTTCCATGAAGTCGGGCTGACGATCGCGATCGGCTTCGGCATCATCGCGCTCGGGCGTGGCATTGCGCAGCATGGCTATATGATGCCGGCCTCGGTCGGCGCGATGGGGCTGGGCATCATGGCCGGCGCGATGACGCTGCCGCATGACGGCACCGGCGGCGAGACGATCTGGACGCTGATCGGGGTGGGGCTGCTCGCTTTGGGACATGATCTCAACCGCCGCGCGGTGAATTGAGCGACGCCGCCGGGCCGGTGCAACTTGCCCCCGCGCATCCGAAGGCTTACCTTCGCGTCATGGCCGCGCATCATCATCACGAACCCCAAGGCTCCGACCTGACCAAGGCGGCGCAGGCCACGCTGGAGAAATCCGGCGAGCAATGGACCGCGATGCGCGCGCAGATCTTCAAGGCGCTGGCCGCCTTCGACAAGCCCGCCAGCGCGTATGACATTGCCGAGGCCGTGTCGAAAGCCGAAGGCCGCCGCGTCGCCGCCAACAGCGTATACCGCATCCTCGATCTGTTCGTGGCCTCGAACCTGGCGCGCAAGGTGGAAAGCGCCAACGCCTATGTCGCCAACGCGCACCCGGATTGCCTGCACGACTGCATCTTCCTGGTGTGCGATTCGTGCGGGAACACGGTGCATCTCGATAATGACGTGCTCACCAACGGCGTGCGGTCCGCAGCGGAAGCAACGGGGTTTTCCCCGATCCGCCCGGTGATCGAGGTGCGCGGCACCTGCGCGGAATGCGACGCGTCGGAGTGAGGCGTCGTGCCGCGGTGGGTTAAGGCAGTCATGTCGCGTAATGTCCATGGTCGGTGCAAGCGGCATCATGTTTGATGTAGGTTTGCCGTTGGGCAATCGACAGGGGTTTTGGGCTGGGCTAGATCGGCTGGATGTATGATGTGATCACCAAGACCCCGTTGCTGGACACGGTCGCTGTTCCGGCCGATCTCCGCAAGCTTGCGCCTGGCCAGTTACGAC
>NZ_JANYEK010000233.1 GCF_025363195.1 Sphingomonas sp. | reverse complement strand
TGTAACGCGGAGCCCGACCGGGCGCACGGCAAACCCATTGAGTTGCACGGCACCGGCGCGCCAGTTCACCCGTACGCCGTCACAGCCCTGGCTGAGGTTGGGGCCATCGCGAAGTCCAATCAGCACGCCCACGTCGAAGTTCATTTCCGCCCTGCCTACGCGTCAGGTCATACGGCTGGTCCCGCTGGGCACGGCTTCATCGACGAACCCCTGCGCAAGGTCGAGTCGATAGCGGTCCACTGGCGCCGGACCCGCGTCCCGCCCGACTTCCATGGCTGCCAAGTTGAGCAAAGAGGCGAACCGACGTGCCGACGTGAAGGTCTGCGTGGAGCAGCAGGCGATGCAGGCGTCGATGTCCGATCGTTGCGACCGCAGCCCGAGGCTCCCAACGCTGCACGCTTCAATCCCTGTCGCAGATCCGCGCCGGGCGACGCGAAATCACCATCCCAGAGCGGGACAAATTTCAGTTTGGCGTAGGGCCCTGCCTGCTCCGCGTAAATCGTCGCATCGTCATCGGATCGGGATCGCGATATGGGTCGCGCCTCAGCGGGGGCCGCTATCACCACGGCCGCAATTAGCACTCGGCGCAAGCGCCTCCTCATGCTTTGCTTTTCGTTGACTTTCGTTCGATCTGCCCGTGTCATGACATCTGATCAGCACCTGCCCTGCAACCCACCGTTCGTCAGACTCTGCGAGAAATGCCACCACGGCGGCAACGTCGGCTGGGCGTGCGCGTATCTGCGCGAGCTCGCGCCTGCGCGGCATGTAGGCGGCGCGATTATAAGCTCCCTCCACCCTGTCCTTCGGCACGTGTGCGAGCATAATGTCGATGATCATCCGGTCGTGCTTCTTGCCCTCGCGCTCGGCCAATTCGTTCATGATGGTCGAAAACGCGGCCCGGAACCCATGCGGCACATGATGGCCGTGATAGCCCGCGCGGTTGAGCAAATAGCCAATCGCATTTTCGCTCATCGGCCGGTGCTGATGTCGCGTATTTGGGAAGAGCAAATCGCCATTGCCGGTCAGCGCCCAAAGAGTCCGGAGTACCGCAATGGCCTGCCAGGTCAGCGGTACCAGATGATCGCCGCCGAGCTGTTCTTTGCGATCGAGATCCCCTTCCTGCGAACCGCTGGAATCCGCCAGACCGGCTCCTTGCCGTTCAGGTCTTCTAACTCCGCCCACCTTGCCCCGCGCATTTCGCTGGGCCGTACTGCGGTGAGCGCCAGCATCCGCAGCGCCAGCCGCGTAATCGGTCGCGCCGGATCGTCCTCTGCCGCCCGGATCATTTTTTGAAGCGGCACGAGGTCCGTGATGGCGGGCTGACGCCCGCGACAGATCGGCTTCAAGACCGCTCCAAGCTTTTCGGCCGGGTCGGCGTGGGTGATGCCCTTAGCGATTGCATAGACGAACGTTGCCGAGATGCGCTGGCGGACGCGTTTTGCGGTCTCGATCGCACCGCCCTTTTGGATTGCTTCGAGCACCCCGAGGATGTGCGGAGGCGTCAGGTCGCTGATCGGTAGCGCGCCAATTATCGGGAATACATCGCGCTCAAGGCTGCGGATGACATCGTCGGCATGGACGCCTGCCCATTGCGGCTTTGCATTGGCATGCCACGTGCGCGCTATTTGCTCGAACGTGTTGCGCCCAGCGTCGATCGCATCGACCAGCTGCAGTTTCTTGGCGACATTGGGGTCTCAACCTTCGCTAACGAGCTTGTGGGCGGCGTCGCGCTTCTCGCGCGCCTCCGCCAGCGAGACGCGCGGAAACGGCCCAAACGCCATGCTTTTCTGTTTGCCGTCATAGACGTAGTTCCAGCGCCAGAGGTTGCCGCCGCTGGGGGTGATGAAAAGGTTCAATCTGGCGCTGTCGGAAAGCTTATACGCTTTTTGACGTGATTTTGCGGCTTTCGCTTTGTTTTCACTCAACATTTCCGGCCTCCTGAAATACCACGTTTTTAATTGGCCGTACCACGTTTTGTACCCCGAATTTTCGCGAAACGGGCTTGGACGGGTATGGAGGCATGCGCTCGAACAGATCGGCTAAGCGTCGGTTTTCAGGAGGAAAAAGTCGATATTGGTGGACGTTTGAGGACTGCTAAAAACAGGGCTGTGGCGGAGAGGGTGGGATTCGAACCCACGGTACCCGTGAGGGCACGCCGCATTTCGAGTGCGGTACATTCGACCACTCTGCCACCTCTCCGCGAGGTCATAAGATGCCGTTCGGACGCAAATCCGAAAAGCGGCACCGGTCGATGAAGGCGGGCGTCTAATGAACTATCCTGAGCGTTGCAACCCCGCCGGTCGCAAGGGTGTCGGCACTACAAAACTTGTGCCGCGCGCAAAGCGCATTAGATTGAGCCCATGTTCCGTGCCCATATCCCCATGACGCCTGCTTCCTCCGAAATTCCCTTGCCGCCGGTCGCCACCGCGCGCTTTGGCATCGGCGAGGTCGTGCGCCACCGCATGTTCGATTTTCGAGGCGTAATCTTCGACGTCGATCCGATCTTCGCCAATAGTGAGGAATGGTACGACGCGATCCCGCTCGACCTGCGCCCGCGCAAGGACCAGCCTTTCTATCATTTGCTCGCCGAGAACATGGAGTCGACCTACATCGCCTATGTCAGCCAGCAGAATCTGATCCCGGACGAAAGCGATGAGCCGATCGACCATCCGGCGATCCCCGGTCTGTTCACCGATTATGCCGACGGCCGATACACGCTAAGGCCGCAGCACCGGCATTGATGCCGAGAGTTCGCTGGTGCGCGGCAACTTTTGCGCCCCGCGAGGAGCGTGAATCGGTTGACAGCGGCGTCCCCCTTGCATAGGCAGCGCTTCTTTCCCGCGCCGGGCTTGCTCGACGTGGGGCTCGTTATTTTGAAAGTGATGTAAGGCCATGTTCGCAGTCGTGCGCACAGGCGGCAAGCAATACCGCGTCGCCGCCGGAGACAAGATCGTCGTCGAGAAGCTCGATGGCGAAGCGGGTTCGTCGATTTCGTTCAGCGACATTCTGTTCGCTGGCGAGGGTGGCGACCTTAAGTCGGTCGAGGGGTTGACCGTCTCCGCCGAGATCATCGCCCAGGCGAAGGCCGACAAGATCGTCGTCTTCAAGAAGAAGCGTCGGCATAACTATCGCCGCAAGAACGGCCATCGCCAGCAACACACGATCCTGAAGATCACCGCGATCGGCAGCGAAGAGAAGAAGGCGCCCAAAAAGGCCGCCGCAAAGACCGAGCCGGCTGCAGCAGCCCCGGCCGCTCAGGCGTAAGGAGTAGTTCGAGATGGCACATAAGAAAGCAGGCGGCTCTTCGCGCAACGGTCGCGATTCGGCCGGTCGTCGCCTCGGCGTCAAGAAGTTCGGTGGCGAATCGGTCGTCCCTGGCAACATCCTCGTGCGTCAGCGCGGCACCAAATTCTATCCGGGCACCAATGTGGGCATCGGCAAGGACCATACCTTGTTCGCGCTGACCGAAGGTCGCGTGTCCTTCAAGGAAGGCCGGCTCGGCCGAAAGTTCTGTTCGGTCGATATGCCAGTAGCCATTGCCGCCGAATAACATCGGGTAACCAACCGGGTTGCCCACCAGGGTGACCCGGGTCCGCGCAAGCGGTCCGAACAAGGGAGACGGGTCCACCCCGGCTCCCTTTTTTATTGCTCCCTCCCCTGCCCTGTCGCCGACACGTCACACAGATGTGTTCAAGCGACGACGCGACGAGGAGAGTAGAGAGATGTTCGCTCGCACGAAGAGATTGACGTTACGGCCGGGCTGGCCGGAGGATGCTGCGGCGTTGGCCCAGGCTATCGGGCATCCCCAGGTGGTGGATAAGCTCGCACGTGCTCCTTGGCCCTACGCGCTGGGTGATGCCGAGCGATTCCTGGCGACACGCGGCGATCCGACCGAGCCGCGGTTCCTGGTATTTGAATCGCCGACCGAAGCACCGCGCCTGGTCGGTGGAATCGGCATCCAGCCGGGTGAGCAGTCCGGGCAATACGATCTCGGTTATTGGTTCACCCCCGATACCTGGGGACGCGGCTATGCCACCGAGGCTGGACGGCAGGTGGTGGAAATCGCCCGCCATGCACTGGGATTGAAACGACTCCACGCCTTCCATTTTACCGACAATCCGGCATCGGGCCGCGTGTTGGTCAAGCTTGGCTTTCGCCCGAACGGTCGGGTCGAACAACGTCAATCGCTCGCGCGCGGCGGCACGGCGCAATCGGTCATGCTGGAACTCGATTTGGAAGATGGACGATCCTGCGAGGAATTGCTGGCGGCTTGAGCAATCAGGGTCCGCGCAGATGCTGTTCCGCGGCCCTGATCGCCGCCTCAGGCCGCAACCGGCTCCCGTACCGCGCGCGGGAGGACAGCCGCCGCATAATCGCTTTCGGCCAGCCCGATCAGCTTGCGGTCGTCATGGTTCCACGGGTGGAAGCCGGGCAGGAAGAATGCGATCCACGCGCCGAGGATCTTGCGCGCCATGCCCGGATTGCCGAACGCATACCACGCCATGCGCGCCCAGATTTTCGGGCCGGTCAGCCCGTCCTGTCGCAGCAATTCGATCATCCCGCGACGGCGCCCCTGAAAGAACTTCAGGGTCGTCGCGATCATCACGATCGCCTTGACCCTCCACCGCTGCCAGCGGCTCCAGTCCTTCGTCGCGTGCAACCAGGTGTCGTAGGCAACACCCTTGTGCTCGATCTCCTCAGCCGCGTGCCATTTCCACAATGCCGTAGCCTGCTCGTCACCACCAGCAAGGTGCTTCGGATTGGCGATCAATTCGTGCGCCAGCATCGCGGTGAAATGCTCCAGCGCCATTGTCGCGGCGAGGCTGGCGATCGGTGGCTTGCCCTTGGTCAAAGCCAGCGCGGCGTCGAGATCGCGCTCCAAAGGTACGACGTCATAGCCCTGATCGGTGACATGGCGGTTGAAAGCGACATGCTCGCGGGTGTGGATCACTTCCTGCTTGATGAAGGCCTGAATCTCGCCGTGGAGACGTGGCGACGTACCCTCGCGGAAATTACGTACGCTATCGACGAAAAAGCCCTCGCCCTTCGGAAACGTCACCGACAGCGCATTGTAGAAGGCGGTGGCGACAGGATCGTCGTTCAGCCACCAGCGGGGGATATTAGCGCCGCGTCCGAAGCGCAGATCGCGCGGTGTTATCCTGAGATCAGCGGGAGTGGTTGCTTTCGCCACAGAAACCTCCAGAAAGGACCTAGCAACATTTAACTTACAACAATGTAAATAGGCGTTACTTACAAACGTGTCAACAATTCGCAAACGCCTTTCCCCCGAACAATCCCGTGATGCCGCGATCGAGGCGGCGCGTGCACTGCTGGTCGAGATTGGTCCCCAAGCCGTGACGCTGAAGGCGGTCGCGGCGCGGATCGGGCGGACGCACGCCAATCTGCTACACCATTTCGGTTCGGCGGCGGATTTGCAGAAGGCGCTGATCAAGCATCTCGCCGACACGATCACGGCGCAGATCGGCGAGGCGGCAAAGCGCGCGCGCGCCAGCGACCAGAATCCGCGCGAGGTGGTGGACATGACCTTCGACGCCTTTGCGCGCGGTGCGGGGGCGATGGCGAGTTGGATGATCCTCAGCGGCAATCAGGATGCGCTCGACCCGATATTGGAGGCGATCCACCGGCTGGTCGACGATTTGTCCGAGGGGCATGAGCCGGGTCGCCCGTCGATCCACGAGGAGACGTTGCAGCTGGTGCTGACGGCGCTGGGTGACGCGCTACTGGGTGGGCCGATGGCCAAGGCGCTCGGCTTACCGCGCGAAACGGCGCGGGAACTGGCGGTGAAGTCGCTGGTGATGTCGCATTCTAGTGTGCCTCCAGGCAGCTAGTTGCGCGCCGCGGCAAAGCCGCCCTTCGACTGCCTGCCAAGGCAGGCGCTCAGGACAGGCTTTGTCGGTCCTCGCTGGGGCGAGGCTCGCCAGGCGCGCTGCCGGTGTGGCTTTAGCTGCGCTAAAGCGCTACGCAGCGCGCCATGCATTTCCTAGACCAAGCAAAGATCTTCGTCCGATCGGGCGCGGGCGGCCCCGGTGCCGTCAGTTTCCGACGTGAGAAGTTTATCGAATATGGCGGCCCGAACGGCGGCAATGGCGGCAAGGGCGGCGACATCGTGTTCGTCGCGGTGCCCGGCCTGAACACGCTGATCGACTTCCGCTACACCCAGCATTTCCGGGCGCCACGCGGCCACGGTGGTGCCGGCAGCAACATGACCGGCGCGGGTGGCGATGATCTCGTCATCCAGGTGCCGATCGGTACGCAGGTGCTGAGCGAGGACAAGGAAGAAGTGCTGGCCGACTTTACCGAGATCGGTGAGAAGGTAGTATTTCTGCGCGGCGGCGATGGCGGGCGCGGCAATGCCAGTTACAAGACCAGCACCAATCGGACGCCGCGGCAACACGGCACCGGCTGGCCATATGAAGAGATGTGGGTATGGCTGCGGCTCAAGCTGCTCGCCGATGCCGGACTGGTCGGTCTGCCCAATGCGGGCAAATCGACCTTCATCAACGCCGTCACGAACGCGCAGGCCAAGGTCGGCGAATATGCCTTCACCACAACCCGGCCCCAGCTGGGGGTGGTGCGGCACAAGCACAACGAATTCGTCGTGGCGGATATTCCCGGCCTGATCGAAGGCGCGTCGGAAGGCGCGGGGATCGGGGATCGCTTCCTGGGTCATATCGAGCGGTGCCGCGTTTTGCTTCACCTGATCGACGCGAACGATGCCGATGTTGCGGAGAGCTACCGCATCGTCCGCGACGAGCTTGAAGCTTATGGCGGCGGGCTGACCGACAAGCCGGTGGTGGTCGCGCTCAATAAGATCGACACGCTGGATGATGAATTGATCGCAGCGCTATCCGCCGAACTTGAAGCAGAAAGTGGCGCGGAAGTGATCCCGATCTCGGGCGCGGCGGGGACCGGGGTGGATTGGGTGCTGGACCGGTTGCTCGAGGCGATCGGCCCGAAGGGGGGCAAGGTTTCCGACGATGACGAGGGTGAAGACGCGATCGAATGGTCGCCGATCTGAGCAGCGAAGCGCGGGAAGTGAGGCGGAGGCCGGGCCGAGGCGCACCAGTCGGCCTTCCCGTTTGGAAGTGTCCGGGTCAAAAGATCAAGCGGATCACCGCAGGCACTATCGCCTGATTCACTTTCACCGGGGGGCGATGCAAAACCGTCGGTCGCAAGACCGGCGGCTTTTTCCTGACCGATTGGCATGATCGACAGGGACGCGCTAACGCAAGCAGCGATGTTGCTCTTTCCGCCCGAATCCTGCCCGCGCCTGATCGTCAAGATCGGGTCGGCGTTGCTCGTCGATCCCGATGGCGGCGTGCGGCGGGATTGGTTGAAAGGCATCGCCGCCGATATCGCCGTGCGGGCCAAGGCTGGGCAGCAAGTGGCGGTCGTGTCCTCGGGTGCGATCGCGCTCGGTGCGCGGCGGCTGGGCCTGACCAAAGGCGGACGCGCGAGCCTCGAAGATGCGCAGGCCGCCGCCGCTGTCGGGCAGATCGCGCTCAGCCAGGTATGGGCGGAGACGCTCGGCGCAGAGGGGCTCACGGCGGCGCAAATCCTGGTCACGCTCGATGATCTGGAGGCCCGCCGCCGCTACCTTAACGCCGCTGCCACGCTCGACCGGTTGCTGGGATTGGGCGTGGTGCCGGTGCTCAACGAGAATGACAGCGTAGCGACCGAGGAGATCCGTTTCGGCGACAATGACCGTCTCGCCGCGCGCGTGGCGCAGGCGGCGGGAGCACAGGGCGTCGTGCTGCTGAGCGATGTGGACGGGTTGTACGATCGCAACCCGGCTTTGCCCGGCGCCGAACACATTGCGCGGGTCGAGCGGATCGACGCGCAGATCGAGGCGATGGCCGATCGCGGCTCCGCATCGGGCATGGGATCGGGCGGGATGGTATCGAAGATCGCTGCCGCGCGGATCGCCAATGCGGCGGGGGCACACCTCGCCATCGCCAGCGGCCGAATCGACCGGCCCCTCTCGATCCTGGCATCGACCCCGGCGCGGCACACTATGTTCGTCGCGGAGAAATCCGCCCCGGCGCGCAAGGCGTGGCTGGCGGGCGGGCTGACGGCGCGCGGAATCGTGCACATCGATGCCGGTGCGGTGAGCGCGCTCAGGGCAGGAAAGAGCCTGCTCGCGGCGGGTGCGACGCGGATCGAGGGGACTTTTGCGCGCGGAGAGCTGGTTACGGTGGCCGGACCGGACGGGGTGGTGCTGGCGCGCGGGCTCGCGGAATATGACGCGGCGGATGCGGCGCGGATCACGGGCAGGCGCAGCGACGCGCTGGCGGCGATCCTGGGCTATGCCCCGCGTGGGGCGCTGGTGCATCGCAACCATATGGCGATGTTGTGAGCTGCGGGCGCAAACCCTTCGCGAGGGATGTGCGATGAAGACCATCGCCATCACCGGCGGCACAGGGTTTGTCGGCAAGCGCCTGATCGCGCTCGCGCTGGAGCAAGGGTATCGCATCCGTGCCCTCACCCGTCGCCCGCAACCGCCGCACGACGCGATCGCGTGGGTCCAGGGGAGCCTTGACGATACCGGCAGCCTGACTTCCGTGATGCGAGGCGCGGACGCGGCGATCCATGTCGCGGGCGTGGTCAACGCCGCCACTCTGCCGGATTTCCTGCACGGCAATGTCGCTGGCACGGCGAATACACTCGCCGCGACCAAGGCAGCAGGCGTGCGCCGCTTCATCCACGTCTCCTCGCTGTCGGCGCGCGAGCCGCTCCTGTCGCATTATGGCCAATCGAAACGGCTGGCCGAAGTCGAGGTACAAGACTCCGCGCTCGATTGGACAATCGTTCGCCCGCCCGCAATCTATGGCCCTGGCGACCTGGAGATGCGCGACATGTTCCGCATGGCGCGCATGGGCCTCGCTCTATTACCACCGCCTGGAAAGCTATCGGTGATCCATGTCGATGATCTTGCGCGGCTGTTGATCGCCTTGGTCGAGACCGATCCCGGCAAAATCATCCTGGATCCCGATGATGGCCTCCCCGGAGGTTGGACGCATGGCGACTTCGCCCGAGCGATCGGCGCGGCGGTCGGGCGGAAGGTTCTGCCCCTGCCCCTTCCCAAAGCCCTGCTGTCGCTGGCGGCGCGCGCCGACACGGCGTTTCGCGGGAACGGCGCGAAGCTGACGCAGGACCGGGTCGGCTATCTGGTACATCCAGACTGGACCAGCGATCCCGCGCATCGCCCGGACGCGGCGCTGTGGACTCCTGCCATCGCCACGCCCGCAGGCCTTGCCGCCACCGCCGTCTGGTATCGCGCAAACGGCCTGCTGGGCTGACGCGCCCCCTTCCCGCCGCAATCCCTTGGCAAGGTCGTGGGCAAGCCGATAAGGACTCTTGCATGACCGACCGCAATGCCATCTTCGACACCGTCGTCGCCCAGATCGAACCGTTCAACAAGAAACAGGTCGAAATCACCGACGCGACCACCTTCCAGGGCAATCTGGAATGGGACAGCCTGACCGTCATGGATTTCGTTGCCGCGATCGAGGACGAATTCGAGATCATCATCACGATGAACATGCAGGCGGAAATCGAGACGGTCGGCCAGTTGGTCGACGCGGTGACGAAGCTGAAGGGTTGAACGGATGACCGATGCAGGACTTGCCCCCGAGAAGCTCGCCGCCCATCCAGCGGCTGTTCCCCCCGAAGCCGACCTCATGTCGAAGTTCGACAGCCTGATCGCCGAGCGCAAGGCGCTGATCGATACCGGCGTGACCGATCCGTTCGCGATCGTAATGGATCAGGTGAAATCGCCGACCGAAGCGGTGATCGCCGGGCGCGATACGATCCTGCTCGGCACCTATAATTATATGGGCATGACCTTCGATCCTGACGTCATCCAGGCGGGCAAGGATGCGCTCGACGAGTTCGGGTCCGGCACCAATGGCAGCCGCATGCTCAACGGCACGTTCCGCGACCATATCGAGGTCGAGGATGCGCTGCGAGATTTTTACGACGTAACGGGCGCGATCGTCTTTTCGACCGGATACATGGCCAATCTCGGCATGATATCGACGCTGGTCGGCAAGGGCGAATACGTCATTCTCGACGCCGACAGCCATGCCTCGATCTATGACGGGTGCAAGCAGGGCAATGCTGAGATCGTCCGCTTTCGCCACAACAGCGTCGAGGATCTCGACAAGAGGCTGGGGCGCCTGCCCAAGGAGGCGGGGAAGCTCGTCATCCTCGAAGGCGTCTATTCGATGCTGGGCGACATCGCACCGCTGAAGGAGATGGTCGCGGTCGCCAAAAAACACGGCGCGATGGTGCTGTCCGACGAGGCGCATTCGATGGGCTTTTACGGCCCCAACGGGCGCGGCGTGTATGAGGATCAGGGGTGCGAGGGCGATGTCGATTTCATTGTCGGCACCTTCTCCAAATCGGTCGGCACGGTCGGCGGGTTCTGCGTGTCGAACCATCCAAAGTTCGAGGCGATCCGGCTGGCATGTCGCCCGTACATCTTCACCGCCTCGCTACCCCCATCGGTCGTGGCGACGGCGGCGATGTCGATCCGCAAGCTGAAGACCGCCACGAAGAAACGCGCGCAATTGTGGGAGAATGCCCGCGGGCTGCACGCCGGGCTCAAGGCGCTCGGCTTCAGGCTGGGCACCGAGACCTCGGATAGCGCGATCATCGCGATCATCCTGGAAGATCAGGAGCAAGCGGTAACGATGTGGCAGGCGCTGCTCGACGGTGGCCTGTACGTCAATATGGCGCGTCCCCCCGCGACGCCGGCCGGCACGTTTCTGCTGCGTTGCTCATTGTCCGCCGAACATACGCCGGCGCAGATCAAGACTGTCCTCGCCATGTTCGAAGCGGCGGGGAAAGCAGTGGGTGTCATCGCATAGTCCGTGATCCCTGCCTTCCCACTAGTCTCCGGAATGTGTATATATTCGGGCGATGAGCGGGAACGAGGGCGAGATTGCGGTTCCGGGGAAGCCCAGACCCGCCTGGCGCACCATCATGCTGGTCGTGATGGCGGTTCTGGGCGCGCTGGTGCTCGTCGCGCTCACATTCGCGTTGGGCGAGGCCAATCGCCAGCGTGATCGCGCGCTGCGGCTGCAATCCCACAGCTATGAGGTGATGATCCTCGCCCGCACATTCTCCAGCACGATCGCCCATTCCGAGGCATCGTTGGGGCGCTATGTCATCAGCGCCGACAAGCAACTCGGGCGGCTCTATTCGGATGAGTGGCAGACCGCCGGGCAACAGATCGAGCGACTCGAACAGGTCACGCGGGACAACATGGCGCAGCACACGCTGGTCGACCGCCTGCGCCGCGCCTACACACGGCGCGGGGACGAGTTGGCGGATACCGCGCTCAGCACCAATTACGGCAAGAACGACATGGCGCTGAAGCGCTATTATGCATCGCGGCGGGCGACATCGCTGACGCAGATCAATGACCTGCTCGACGAGATCGTCGAGCATGAACGGGCGTTGCTCGATCAGCGGACCAGCAGCGCGATGAAATCGGCCGATAGCTCCAACCGCTCGGCGGCGGTGCTGGCGATGTTCGGTATGCTGATCGTCATCGGCGCGATCGTACTGGGTTGGTTGACCGTCAAGGCGCTGGGCGAACGCGCCGCCGCGCGGGCCGAGGCAGATCAGGAACGCGAACGATCGGACGAGTTGCAACTTGCGGTCGAACAGGCGACGCGCGAACTGGGCAAGCAGGAAAGCAAACTCCGCCAGATTCAGAAGATGGAGGCCGTGGGGCAACTTACCGGCGGAATCGCGCATGATTTCAACAATATGCTGGCCGTGGTCGTGGGCGGGCTGGAGCTGGCCAAACGCAGCCTCGGCAAGGATATCGACGCGACGCCCCGCCACATCGACAATGCGATGGAGGGCGCCAACCGCGCGGCCGCGCTGACCCGGCAATTGCTTGCCTTCAGCCGCGAGGAAACGCTGAAGATGGAGCCGATCTCAGCGGGCGAGTTGATTACCGGCATGTCCGACCTGCTCGATCGTACGCTGGGGGATGCGATAACGTTGGAAGCGCGCGATCGGGGCCGGGCGTGGCTGACCTGCGCCGATCGCCACCAGCTGGAAAATGTCGTCCTCAACCTCGCCGTCAACGCGCGCGATGCGATGGAGGGGCGCGGGCATATCACCATCGTCACTGCGGGCGTGCAGCTGGCCGAAGACGCCGTCGGGCGCTGCGCCGCCGGCCAATACGTCACCATCGCCGTTACCGACACCGGCCACGGCATGACGCCCGAGGTAATGGAGCGCGTGTTCGAGCCATTCTTCACCACCAAGCCGATCGGTCAGGGCACCGGCCTCGGCCTCAGCCAGATTTTCGCATTCGTGCGCCAGGCGCATGGCGAAATCGCACTACAATCCAAACCCGGCAGGGGCACGACGGTGACGTTGTATCTGCCGCGCCTCATTGCCGATGCGCCGGCCAAATCGGCCAAGTCGGCGAAATCGGCCCCGCTGCCGGAGCCCCCGCCCTCGGCGACGCTCGACATTCTGGTGGTCGAAGACGATCCGCGCGTGCTGACCGCGACGGTCGGCGCGCTGGAGGATCTCGGCCACCGCCCGGTCCCGTGCAGCGACCCGCGCGCGGCCCCCGCCATGCTCGCCGCCGCCGGCAGCGTAGACCTGATCATGTCCGACGTACTGATGCCGGGCAAGACCGGTCCCGAACTGATCGCCGAACTCACCGCCGAATATCCCCATATCGCGGTCCTTTTCGTTACGGGCTATGCCGGCGAGGCGGGTGGCGAGGCGGAATTCGGCGGGCACAATGTCTTACGCAAACCTTTTACCATCGCCGGCCTGGAACGGGCCATCGCCGCCGCAATGGCCGCCGAGCGCCCCGACCCGCATTCAGCCCCCCAGAGTATTGCCGCCGAATAGGCTTGGATCGATGCCACCCTGTTCAAACCGAGGCGCAATTGCGCGCACGGTCGTGGTCGAAGAAGGCACGATCCAACCAGAAACTGCGCGACCGGACCCGGTCTTCGCCGGGGAACCCCTGATCGGAAGAGCGGTCTCCGACCCATCCGGAATGACCTTGGTTGTGATGGACGTCCGACGGACGCCCGCAGCATTTAGCGGCTGACGCGGGCGCTGCGCCCGGATATAGCAGCGATCCATCCTCTCCGGCGTCGTATCATGCGCCCTTTGCCCGAAAGCCCTTCCCCGCACCATGAAGTCGATCGATCGCTACATGGTCCGGCTGATTTTGGTGCCGCTGCTGTCCACGCTGATCATCTCGGCGATGCTGCTCGTGCTCGACCGGATGCTGCGCCTGTTCGACTTCGTCGCGACCGAGGGCGGACCGATAACGGTGGTGTGGAAGATGCTGGCCAATCTGTTGCCGGAGTATCTCGGCCTGGGCATTCCGATCGGCCTATTGCTCGGCGTGCTGCTCGCGTTCCGGAAGCTGGCGACGAGTTCGGAACTGGACGTGATGCGCGGTGTCGGCATCAGTTACTGGCGGCTGTTGTTCGTGCCGTACCTGTTCGCCATCGTGCTGGCGCTCATCAACCTCGCGATCGTCGGGTTCATCCAGCCACAGGCGCGCTACGCCTATGAGGGCCTGCGCTTCGAACTGCGCACCGGAGCACTTGGCGCGTCGATCAAGGTCGGCGAGTTTACGCATTTCGGCGACAAGATGACGATCCGGATCGAACAGAGCCGCGACGAGGGCCGCGAGCTTTCCGGCATCTTCGTACAGGCGGTGGGCAAGAACGGCACGTCGTTTGCGGTAACGGCGGAGAGCGGCAAGTTTCTCGCCACCGACAATCCGGACGAGATCGTCTTCCAGCTGACCAACGGAGTGCTGATCAGCCAGGCACCGAAGATCCCCTCACCCCGCGTGCTGACCTTTACGACCCACAATCTGCCGATACCATTGCCCAAATACGGCAATTTCCGCCAGCGTGGCGAGGGCAATATGGAGCTGACCCTGCCGGAACTCGTGCGGATCGGCAGCGATCCCGCAAGCAGTGAGGAATTGCGCGATACCAGCCGATCCGCGTTCCACTTCCGCGTCGTGGAGATCGCGACGATGTTCCTGTTGCCATTGCTGGCGCTGGCACTGGGCGTACCGCCCAAACGATCGACGTCCGGCCTGGGGATCTTCTTGGCGATCGTGATGGTCGTCACCTATCACAAGATTAATCAATATGCCGAGGCGATCGGCGGGTTGGGCAAGATCGATCCACTGATTGCCTTGTGGACGCCGTTCGCGGTGTTCGCCGCTTTGGTTGCGTGGATGTTCTATACCATCGCCTATATTCCGGATGGACAGCCGATCGGCGCGCTGGAGCGCGTATTCGGCAAGATTGGCAAATGGATCGGTCGACACATGCCCGGTCGCCGGCCTGATGCAGAGGCGCAGGCCAGATTGGGGACGGCATGAACTTCTTCCCCTCCCGCGTGGTCGCGATCTACATGGCGCGGATGTTCGTCGTGCGCACGTTTGCCGTCATGGCGGGGCTCGTGCTCGTGCTGCAGGCGCTCGATCTGCTCGGCCAGTCGGGCAATATCCTGGCCTATCCCGGTAATGGCGATGCACAGGTCTGGCATTATATGAGCCTGCGCGCGCCGCAGATCATCGCCTTCATCCTGCCCTTCTCGGTGTTGCTCGGCACCATCTTCACGCTCAGCCAGATGAACCAGAATAGCGAGGTCATCGCGCTAAAGGCATCGGGCCTGTCAGCGCATCAGGTGCTGGCACCCCTGGTGCTGGCGAGTTTCATCGTCGCAATCATTTCGTTCGCCTTCAACGACCGTATCGTCGCGCGTGCAACAGCGACGCTGACCCAATGGCAGAACGTCAATTATGGCCCCCTTCCGATCGATCACGGCGACCGGTCCAATGTATGGGTGCGCGATGGCGACGACCTGATCCAGGCGGCTCAGATCAAGGGCCGGGGCGCTGCGGCGACGCTTGGTGGGGTGACGCTGTACGACCGCGATAAGGGAAATCTGGTCGGCATCATCGAGGCCAAACGCGGGCGCTACGCCGCACCGGGCTGGCAACTCTTCGATGCAACACGCTTTGACGTGACCAGCGGCAAGGTTACGAAGATCGGCAATGCGGTGGTGGCCAAGGGCGTTCGTCCCGACCAGTTCACCCTTGCCACGGTCAATGCCGATTCGCTGTCGTTCGGCGCCTTGCGCGGCGCGATCAGCGACCTGTCCGATGCGGGGCGCCCGACAAAGGCGCTGGAAGGATCGGCATGGCACAAGCTCTCCGCGCCTTTGTCGTCGGTGCTGATGCCCCTGCTCGGCGCAGTCGCAGCGTTCGGCCTCGCGCGGTCGGGCAAATTGTTCTTGCGCGCGGCGATCGGCATGGGGCTGGGTTTCGCGTATTTCGTTGCGGACAATTTCGCGTTGGCGATGGGCAATCTTGGCGCATATCCGCCGTTTCTGGCGGCGTGGGCACCGTTTTTGTTGTTCTTTTTGATCGGCGAGGCGGTGCTGGTGCGGACTGAAGAGTAACGCAACCGGGTGGGTTGATTGGCCGCGTGGCGGTTCCCGATTGCAGTTCTCGGTATTTTCGATGATCCTGGCGCATGGTTCAATCGACCGCTTTAACTGTCGACGACTATTTTCTCGGTCTGGCACCGGATCGCATCGATACGATGTGCCGTTTACGTGAAGAATGTCGCGCCCGACTGACGGATTGGGACGAGCGAATGCAATGGGGCATGCCAGGCTATGGCCCTCCCGGCTCCGACGCTCTCATCAGCTTCAATAGCCAGAAGAACCATATTTCGGTCTATATCGGCAAAGCGGCGATTGATGATCACAAGGCGCTCGTGACGGGCGCGACGTTTGGCAAGGGCTGCGTCCGCTATCGCCACGCCGATCACATCGATTTTGATGTTCTGGGAAGGATGCTATCGGCGTCCTTCTTAGTGAAAAGCAGCCGACCCTAAATTCAGCGTGCCACCATCGTACTGCGCGCGATCTTGGCGACGAGACCCGGCAAGCCCGGATAGCTCGCTTTGTGATACGGCGACTCGGCATCCAAAGCCGCGGAAATTCGGCGATGCGCCTCACCCAGCGCGTGATAGGGCAATCCCGGCAGCAGGTGATGCAGCGCGTGATAGCGCAAGCCCACCGGCGCCCACAGCATCGGCAGCAAAGCCGGTGGCGGCACGTTTACGGTGTCGAGATATTGGGCGGTGACGGTCATAGCCTCGCCCTCATTCTCCCACAGATGCGCGACGAGCGTCCGCACCTGATTGATCACCATCACCGCCGAAGCGATGGACAAGCCAATCAGGAACACCCGCACTGGCACTATCCCGGTCACGACCATAGCAACCAGGGCGATTGCCCAAATGGCGGCAACCACTTCCTGCCACAGCCATTGCAGACGCGCCGGACCCTCGGGCGGACGGCGGCGGAAGCTGGGGTTGATCGACAGCGACGAATACCGCTCGACCACCAGGCGGCGCACCGCCGGGATCACCGACAGCGGCGTCAACACGGCATAGCGAAACAACAATGCGATCGGTGCCAGTGCCGAAACGATGATGAACAATGGTAGCGTCCACGGCTTCATCAATGCCAGCGGAAGATATTCGGGATCCTCCGCGGTGCCATAACGCGTGCGGGCATGATGCAGATTATGCACCCCTTCATACATGAAGCTCGGCACCAGCAGCGGGATGCCGGCAAGCGCATTCCATACAACATGAAAACCAGGCACGGCGGAAGGTTTGAAGTGGGTAAGCTCGTGGATGAACGATCCTGCGCGGTACAAGGCGAGAACCGAGATCACCCCGGCGAGGACGGCCCAACCGCCCGAGGCCAGCACGGCCGCGGCAAAGGCGGCATAACCGACGACCGTCGACACGATCAGGTCGGCCCAATAAATGGCCGGCCGATGCGCAAGGATATCGCGCGTCAGTTCCGCGGCGGCGCGCAGCATCGCGCGATCGTCGGCAATAATTTCCCTGGCCACGCGCGTCGATATGGCGGGAGCCTCGGCAGCGCGGCGATCGAGGGTGAGAAATCTTTCCATCGGACGTTCCATTAGCCCTAGATAGTGGCGGCAGCGTGGCAGTAACAGGTCTGACGGGTCGCGTGCCGCCTCGGTCTTGACAGTCAGGCGCGCAGGCGGGACTTAACCGGCCATCCTTTCGCATGAGGCGCGCACCCCTTGGCCGACCAATCGCTCTCTATCCGTCCGATCAGCAGCAAGGCGGATCGCAAAGCGTTCATCGATCTCGCGTTCCGGCTGAATGCCGACGACCCGAATTGGGTGCCGCCGCTGAAGAGCGAGGCGCTGGGCCTGATCACACCGGAAAAGAATGGCTGGTTCAGCCATGCCGAAGCGCAATTATATCTGGCGGAGCGGGGCGGCAAGATCGTCGGGCGCATCTCCGCGCATATCGATACGCTGGCGCTGACGCTGCCAGCGGAACAGGGTTTCGGCCCCGGCGTCGGATGCTGGGGGCTGCTGGAGGCGGAGGACCGCGATCTGGCACATCTGCTTATCGCCACCGCCGAGACCTGGCTGCGCGGCAAGGGGATGGTGCGCGCACTCGGGCCGATCAGCATGTCGATCTGGGAAGAACCGGGACTGTTGATCGAGGGATTCGACCATCCGCCGACGGTGATGATGGGCCATCACAAACCCCATTATCAGGAATGGATCGAATCCGCCGGCTATCGCGGCGTCAAGATGCTATATACTTATGATCTTGATATTACGAAAGAATTTCCACCAATCTGTGGGCGTATCATTGCCAGTGGCGAGAAGAACCCGCGCATTCGCATCCGCAAGGTCGACAAGAAGAATTTCGACAAGGAAGCGGCAATCATCCTGTCCATCCTGAACGATGCCTGGTCGGACAATTGGGGGTATGTGCCGCTCACCGAACCGGAGATCGTCGACGTCGGTGTAAAACTGAAGCCCATCGTCTTCGAAGATCTGATCCGCATCGCGGAGGTGGATGGCGAGCCGGTCGCGTTCATGATCACCCTGCCCGATCTGAACGAGGCGATCGCACCGCTGAAGGGCAATCTGCTGCCGTTCGGCTGGGCGAAGGTATTGTGGTGGCTGCGCAAGCCCAAGGTGCGCACGGTGCGCGTGCCATTGATGGGCGTGGTCAAGGGCCTGCAATCATCGCGCCTCGCCAGCCAATTGGCGCTGATGATGATCGAATATATCCGCCGGTCGGCCGTCAGCGAATATGGCGCATCGCGCGGCGAAATTGGCTGGATCCTCGAAGACAATCAGGGCATGCGCTCGATCGCCGATATCATCGAATGCAAGGTCAACAAGAAGTACGAGATCTATGAACGGGCGCTGTAGAGCGGACCGACCGACGCCCGCGACGGGCAATACCGCCGCGAGCTGGCCAGATAATTTGGCTGGATAATTTGCCCGGGTAATTTGGCCGCCTTATTTGGCGAGCGGATCGAAACCTTGGGCCAGCCAATCTTCGCGGCTGCGGCATTCCTTGATCGGCAGGCGCGAACCGGTCACCTGACCGACGATGCAATAGCGCACGGGCTTTGACGCGAGTTTCGGCAGGACATTGGTCGCGTCGATCGGCCGCGCGGCGGCGCCTGCGGGCCTGGCGACAGCGGCGAAAGCGGGCGATACGACGGCCAGCAGGGTGGCGGTCACGGTGAACATCGTCATCTTGATCATGAAATCCTCCATCGGTCGATCTGGCTGATTGCCGATCGTGACTGTGTTAGTGCATTAGTTATGCCAAACACTTCCATGTCAGATTATCAGATGCTTAGCGAAAATCTCCGCGCCCAAATAGTTTGAAATCCCCAATGATGTGGGAAATATCGCCAATCATTGGCGCTGTGTTCAAGCATTGCGCCCAACAGATTATATGGTACCCGCCCGGCACAACCTTGGGCCAAACCCCATGCGCCCAGAAACGAGGTATTCGCGCTGTCGAACTGTATGAACGCCCCTAAAAACGGCGGGCAACACCGAAATAAAGCTCCATAGCGGGTGAATGGCGATTGAGCCCGGCATTGGCGCCGGCATCGATCTGCATATTTTTATCAACCATGCACGCCAACGACAGCCCGGCCAGAAACTGCGTCGTCGCCCCATACGCATCGTCGTCACGCAGCGCCTGAAGTTCCGCCGTCGCCGTCACGTTTTTGTTCAAGGCAAGCGTCAGCCCCGCGGTCTCGCTGAACGCGAGATGGCGGCCGTGACCATCCTGATTCACCGCAGCATCGATTTCGGAGGTCGCTTCCAGATTGATCGCATCGCTCAAATCATAGGATATGGGAACCACCAGCCCCGCCCCCCAATCTCCCGCGCCGACGGGTGAGCGGCCGACCGGCAAGGTGACGAAAGGCTGCACGGCAGCGGAAAGACCGCTGCCGTCCGGGTTCTTCAGATTCGCCTTGAACCCCAACAGCGCATCGCCAACCCGATTCGCGCGTTCGACCGTGCCCGAAAGCTTGTCGCGCGTACGGACATGGCCGAACGACGTAAATCCGGCCTGCAGCTCGATCGCATCGGTCACGCCGAGCCGCACCAGCGTTTCGCCGATCAGGATCGTGTCACTGCGATGATCGGAATTCTCGTCGCGCGTCCAATCGGCCAATGCGGTTTCAACCGAGACATGGCCCGGTGCGATCGTGCAAGCTGGCGTACCGATTCCGGGTCGGGCCGGGCAGTAATCACGTTCCTCCGCGGTGGCTGGTATCGCGGCTGCCCCGGCGGCAACCAACACTATTCCGGTCAAAATCCAGCGCATGCCCCCCCAATCTACGATCGCCTATCGGTGGCGCAATTTTACCCAGGTCGGTGCGTGGTCGCTGGCCTTGTCACGTCCACGATAGTCCTTGTCGACGCCGGCATCGGCCAAAAGATCGGCGGCGACGGGGGAAAGCAGGAGGTGATCGATGCGAAACCCGGCATCGCGTTGCCACGCGCCGGCCTGATAATCCCAGAAGGTCCATACTCCGCCTGACGGGAAACGCGTGCGCAACGCATCGGTCCAGCCCTGCGCGACGAGGCGGCGAAACCCCTCGCGGCTTTCGGGCTGCATCAGCGCATCGTCCTGCATCGCGCGCACCGAATAGGTGTCGTCGTCATTGGCGATGACATTATAGTCGCCGGCCAGAACAACCGGCTTCTCCTCTGCCAGCAACAGCCGTGCCCGTGCCGACAGTCGCTCGATCCAGCGCAATTTGTAATCGAATTTCGGACCCGGCTGCGGATTACCGTTGGGCAGATAGATCGATGCGATGATCACGCCGTCGACTTCGCATTCGAGGTAACGGCTGTGCTCGTCCTCGGGCTCGCCCTCAAGCCCGCGCTGGCGTTCTATCGGGTCTGCGCCTCTGGCGAGAACCGCAACCCCGTTCCAGCTCTTCTGTCCATGCCACACCACACCGTAACCCGCCGCACGGATATCCGCTTCCGGAAAGGTTTCGTCGCTCGTCTTCAATTCCTGCAGGCACACGATATCCGGTTGCTGCTCGGCAAGATATTCCAACAGGCGCGGCAGGCGCGCCTTGATGCCGTTGATATTGAAGGTGACGATCTTCACGCGAAAACAATCACACCGAGAAGCTGGAGCCACAGCCGCAGCCGGAGGCGGCATTGGGATTTTCCACCTTGAACGCTGCCCCGCCCAGAGATTCGACATAATCGACCGAACAACCGCGCACGAGATCGAGGCTGATCGAATCCACCACCAGCTTCACCCGATCGGTTTCCGCGACGACATCGTCCTCCGCAACCGTATCGGCCAACTCGAA
Organism: Sphingomonas sp.; assembly: GCF_025363195.1. GTDB lineage: Bacteria > Pseudomonadota > Alphaproteobacteria > Sphingomonadales > Sphingomonadaceae > Sphingomonas. Next base: position 16,999 of record NZ_JANYEK010000233.1, on the reverse strand, counting down.
CTTGTACTGGAAGCCCGAACACCCGCCGCCATCGACCGCGAGCCGCAGGATGGCCGGCTTGCCTTGCCGTTCGGCGATCGCGGCCACGCGCGCGGCGGCGGAAGCAGTCAACGTGACGGAAGAAGGAGCGAGTGTGGCCATTACCGGAAGATAGGCGTTTACGATACGAACGGCAACGGCAGTGACCGCCGCCGATACCGATGCGATCACCCCGCGGCACCCGAGACATTGGTGCGAACCACCAATCGGTCTGATCGTTAAATGGAGGCCAAAGCTCCCATCACCAGGAGAGTCGAGGGAAAGACCATATTGGACCACCGACCCCGGACATCCATCCGCCGAACGTCATGGCGATCTTGCGATCAGTCCGCGGGTGCGGGCGCTGGTCCACCCATCGCAACGGTGATCGTCTTCGCACCGGTGTGAGCGCTGGCCAGATAATCTGCGGTCTGCAGGAACGGCACCGGGTTCACGGCATGACCGTCGATCCGCACTTCGTAATGGAGGTGCGGGCCGGTGGAGCGCCCGGTCGAGCCCATCAAGGCAATCAATTGCCCCCGCTTGACGCGCGTGAAGGGTGCGACAAGGATCTTCGAGAGGTGTCCGTAGCGCGTCTGGATGCCCTTGCCGTGGTCGATCTCGACGAGATTGCCGTAGCCACCCGACCGCTCGGCGCGATCCACGTACCCATCGGCGGTGGCATAAACAGGGGTGCCGACCGGGCCGGGAATATCCACGCCGGCATGCATCGCTGCAGTGCCGCGGAATGGATCGGTGCGGACGCCGTAATTGCTGGTGAAGCTCAACCGTTCGACTGGCTGGGCCGACGGGATTGCGATCACCGACTGCTCGAGCGAATCGAGCTTCTTCCAGGTCATGAACAAGGAGCGGAACTGCTGGTCGGCCTGCAGATCGACGCTGGCTTCGTTGCTGTCGGCGGCCTCGAACGGCCCACCCATTGCCACATTCCGGGGCGGCGTTTTCGCTAAACGGTGAGCGACGACGCCAAGGCGGTTGACCTTCTGCGTGGTCATCGCGATCCGCTGCTCGACCACCCGGCGGGCCTGCACGGCCAGCACGACCTGGCGACGCTCGATCTTCGCGAGCGGCGCGACGACATCGGCGGCGAGCTTCGCAGCCTTGGGATCGATCACGGTCGCAGCGACTTCGCGCGGCGCGCCCTGACCGGTTACGACGGCGGTGATCAAAGCCTGACGCTGCTCGACACGGACGGCATGCGCCTGGGCGACGCTCTTGATCGTAGCGACATCGGCCTGCATCGCGGCGACCTTCGCCTGCATCTGCGCGACCTTCGCGTCGGGCGACTGAGGCGCGGCGACGATGCCAGTCAATGCGACCGCACCAACGGCGGCCTGCGCCACGCCATAAACGGAAAAGCACATCGTGACGGCGGCGACGCTGGCGGCGATGGCCTGAGTCCGGCCGCCGATGCTGAAGCGGCGCAGGGCACGACCGTCATGAAAGATAAAGTCCCGCGTGATGAACCACGCCCGGAACCGCGCGATCTTGCCAGCGGTATTTTCCGCGGCGAGCGCGATGGAAATGTTGGTCATTAATCCCCGACGATCTTGCTACGGACGCCGAATAATCCCGGCATCCCATTCCGAACCGTCCAGATCGCAGCCCCTCCGCGTTCTTGACCCCACCTTTCTGACCTACCCAGTCGTTAACGATCAACCCTCTCGCGCGGTTTGCGCGGTCAACCGCCGGAGTCGCGCGGCGAGCCGAAGATTTGCCATGGAACGCACCGCGAATTTCCCGACGCAGTGCACATTCGAGCACAGCGATTCCCGCGAATTCGTTGAGCAGATTAGGAAATTTCGGTGCATTAAATCCCCGCGCGCCGTCTCACCGTAGCGCCTTCATCGCGTCGAGCACCATCGCGGCATGGCCGGGCACCTTCACCTTGCGCCACACCTGACGCAACGCCCCGCCGGCATCGAACAGCCAGGTCGACCGGTCGATGCCCATATAGGCCTTGCCGTAGAGTTGCTTTTCGATCCAGACGGAGAACGCTTCGGTCACGGAATGATCCGTATCGCTGGCCAACGGCACCTTCAGATCGTATTTTGAGATGAACTTCGCATGCTTCGACGGAGTATCGCGCGATACGCCGAGAACTTCGGCACCGAGGGCCTGAAACTCGGGATATAACGCACCGAAATCCTGTGCCTCGCGAGTGCAGCCAGTGGTGTCGTCCTTCGGATAGAAATATAAAACCAGCGGCTTGCCGACATAATCACGCAGCCCCGCGCTCGTGCCATCAGGTAGCGTCAGCGTGACATCCGGCAGCGTATCACCCATTTCAATTGCCATCTTCACCTCCGACGTTCGCCCAGAATCGCATCACTTCCTGCCGCGTTCGCTCGAAAGCGGCAAGCGTCGCCGGCCAATCCGGCAGGCCGACCGCGCGAGCGATCAGCGCCTGCGTCGTCGGCTCCGGAACCTGGGCGTCGGGCGCAACGAGCCGGACCGTGACGATCAGCCGGGTGAGGAGATCGTGACAATCGCGCAGGCCCGTCGGTGCCAGACCGGCGGCGACCAGCGCGTCGATCGCGCGACCGAGATTGGCGTCGAAACCGGTGCGGTGGACGAGCTGCGCGACGTGAGTGGCGAATTCCAGATCGACCAGGCCGCCCGCCAATAGCTTGGCGTCGAGCGGCCCGGCGGGTAGTTTGTGCGCGGCCATGTCGGCGCGCATCTTCACCGCGTCGGCGATCAGGTCGCGCTCCGGGCGGGCGCCGTTCAGCACCGCTGCGATCACGGCGGTCGTTTCGGCCCGTGCCGACGATGATCCGAATACTGGCCGCGCCCGGGTTAGTGACATATGCTCCCAGGTCCAGGCGCTCTCGCGCTGATAGCGTGCAAAGCCATCGAGCGAGACGGAAAGCGGGCCCTGCGTGCCCGAAGGCCGCAGTCGCGTATCGACCTCGTAGAGCGGACCGGAGGCGGTGGCGACCGACAGCGCCCCGGTTAGACGTTGTGCGAGACGATTGTAATAAAGCACTGCGCCAAGGCGTTTTTCGCCATCCGATTCTGCAGCAAAATCGCCAGTGAACAGATAGATCAGGTCGAGGTCTGACGCGTGGGTCAGCGCGCCTCCGCCCATTCGCCCGAGCGCCAGCACCACCAATTCGCTGCCGGCGACGCGGCCGTGCCGGGCGGCGAATTCGGTGACGGTGGCCTCAGCCAGCACCTGGATCGCGGCTTCCGCGACGCGGGCATAGCCGGCCGACACATCGAGTGGATCGGATGCTCCAGCGACGATTTGCGCGCCCAAAGCGAAGCGCTTTTCCCCCACCACCTTGCGGACGTGATCGAGCTTGGCCTGATAATCCGCGCTCCCAAAAACATCGGCGCCCATTTCGGTAGCCAGTTCGGCAACCGAACCGACCGCCTCCAGCGCGGTTGCATCGATCAGCCCGTCGAGCAGGTCGGTGCGCCGCCCAAGGGCTTCGGCCAGCGGCGCGGCATGGCTGAGGATCGCGCCGAGCAACCGGGCCAGCGCCGGACGCGCCTCGATCAGGCGCAGGAAATTGATCGCGCTGGGCAGCCGCGACAGTACAGCGTCGAGCCTGAGGATCGCGGCATGCGGATCGGGCGCGGTGCCCAGCGCGTCGATCAAGCCCGGCAGGACCGCCTCCAGCGCTTGCAACGCCGCCGGACTGCGCAATGCGGCATACGATCCCCCGCGCCACTGCTCGACCCGTTTTACGGCACCGGTGGTGTCGGCGAACCCGGCAGCGGCGAGTTGTTCGGCCAGCCGCGCGGGATCATGCGACAGCGCATCGCCTTCCGGCTCGATCGAATCGTAGATCCGCGCGGTGCTGGCGACATGCGGTCGCAGCAGATCGAGCAGTTCCGCTTGGTCCCCCAGCCCGTGCAACCGCGCGACGCCATCCAGCGCTGCACCGACCGGTAGATGATGGGTCTGGCGATCATCGACCATCTGCACGCGGTGTTCGATCGTGCGCAGCACTGCGTAGCTTGCCGTCATTGCCGCCGCTTCGTCCGCCCCGATCCACCCTGCCCCGGCCAGCGCCGCCAGAGCATCGCGTGTCGCTGGTGCCCGAACGGTGAACTCGCGCCCACCGTGGATCAATTGATGGATCTGCGCGAAGAATTCGACCTCGCGAATCCCCCCTCGCCCGCGTTTCAGGTCGAAACCGGGGCCGAACACCTGACCCTGTGCATGGTGATCGCGGATGCGGCGAGAGATGCCGCGGATTTCGCCGATCGCGCCGAAATCAAGCGCCCGGCGCCATACGAACGGACGGATAATATCGAGAAAACGCCGTCCGAGCACGACATCCCCGGCGGCGGCGCGCGCGCGGATGAAGGCGGCACGCTCCCACGGCAAGGCCTGTGATTCGTAATAGGCGATCGCGGCATCGACCGGCAACGCCAGCGGGGTCGCCTCGGGCGAGGGACGAAGGCGCAGGTCGACGCGCAGGACATAGCCGTCGCCATCGCGCGCCTGCAGCAGTTCGACGACGCGCTTGCCGATCCGCACGGCCGCCTCCTGCGGATCCTCGCGCGCTCGGCGTGGCAGGGTCGCGGGATCGAACAGCAGGATCGGATCGATATCGGAAGAATAATTGAGCTCGTGGCTGCCCTGTTTGCCGAGCGCAATGGCGGTGAAGCCGACCGGTTCGGCGCTGGGCGTGCGCTCTTCGATCGCCGTGCGGATCGCCAGATCGAGCGCGCGATCCGCAAAAAAACTGAGCGCCCCGGTCACGGCGGTCAGGTCGAGCACCCCCGCCAGATCGCCAATCGCAACGAGCAGTGAAATCCGCCGCCGCGCTAGCCGCATCGCGCGGGCCGCGGGCTGGTCCGGGGTGACGAGGATCGGTGGATCGAGTGGCGGCAGCACGCCGGCTTCGAGCATTTCCGCCAATTCCGGCTCCCGACCCAGCACCATGGTGAGGAACGGCGATTCCGCGCGCGCCCGGGCTAGGGCATGGATGATCCTGGAATCTGGTCGGGCGATATTCATGCGACAAACCGGTGCATCGGCGCTCCTGCTGGCGATTGGCAAGCAACAAATAGTGGTTTCAGTCGTTTGGACGTGATGATGACAGAGGCCCTTCTCACTTCAGCGCACGTTGTAACCCAAGGTGCGTTCAGTGTGGTGGCGCCGTTTCGCGGAGATGTGGTCGCTGGTGCCCTGAATGCTGCCTATGGCGGAAATGACAGGATGCCCGAGGATTTGCGGGTTTTGCTTGAACGTCTCGACCTACTCGATTGAGGACCGTGACGAATTCAGGCAGGATTCGTTTGCCGACCCATCGACCGAGTTTCCCGACAACCCGCTGTCTTGCAGGGTTTGTGCCGAAACGGCGCCAGAGTCAGGCTGGTCCAACCCGAGCCGGATCGGGTTCAGCCCCGATCGCGACTCAAGCTCTCGACTTCACCCATAATCGTATCGAGCGCCGTCATCCCCGGCGCGTTCCTATGGGTTCGCCGCGACGGCAGCGAGCCATCGCCTAGGATCGTTTCCAGGGCCACGCGGCCACGCGCGACACGGCTCTTGATCGTGCCGACCGCCACGCCGCAAATCTCGGCAGCTTCCTCGTAAGCAAAGCCGCCCGCGCCCACCAGAATCAGCGCCTCGCGCTGGGGCTGGGGAAGGTGGAGCAATGCCCGCTGCATATCGCCCAATTCGACATGACGATCCTGACTGGCGGGTGCAGCGAGAATCTTGTCAGCGACCAGATCGTCCCATTCCCCCTTGAAGCGCGCTCGGCGCATCTGACTGAGATACAGGTTGCGCAGGATGATAAAGGTCCATGCGCGCATATTGGTGCCGGCCTGAAAACGCTGGCGCGCGGCCCACGCCTTCATCAGCGTCTCCTGCACCAGATCGTCGGCGAGATCGCGATTGCCTGACAAAGAACGCCCGAAAGCGCGCAGATGTGGAATAACCTGCGCCAATTCCTTCTTGAACTCGGGATCGGAGAGAGGGACGTGCTCTACGACCTCTTCGGCGGTGTCTTCGCCGATATCGTCGTCGTTGGTTTCGGATTCAGACATGAACACCCGCTTTTCGCCTCGCCAGGGACGGAGATAGGGGCGTTACGCAGCAAAAGCCAGCACGCGCCCGGAAATCAATCGCTTAGAGCGCGCTATTTCATGAACAGAAATGCGAATATCGCGATGACGAGCACCAGGGAGATGCCCAGGATATAGCGCGTCATGTGCGGCGTGGCGCCCGAACGCGCTTCCTGGCCGGAGATTCGAATCTTTTCTTCTGGGTCGGTCATGCCGGATAAACCCGCGAAAACCGTTTTGGGTCCGTATCGTTGGGAACCTTCGTTGCCAACGATACGGGATTTCGCCGGTCAGAGCGCCGGAACGGTCGCCGAGTCGAAGAACAACGCTTGGGCAATCGCCGCCTTGACGGTGGACCGCTGGAACGGCTTCGTGATGAGGAAGGTCGGCTCGGGGCGCTCGCCGGTGAGCAAGCGCTCCGGAAAGGCCGTGATGAAGATGACCGGCACCTGAAATTTAGCGAGGATGTCCTTCACTGCGTCGATGCCCGAACTGTCGTCGGCCAACTGGATGTCGGCCAGCACCAAACCGGGCCGGTCTTCCATCGCCAGCGCAACAGCCTCGTCGCGCGTCACGGCAACCCCGGTCACTTCATGGCCCAGATCGCGCACGATCGTCTCGATATCCATTGCGATCAGTGGCTCGTCTTCGATAATCAGTACGCGAGCGCGGGTTTGCTTCTCGATTTCACCGAGCGCTTCGTTGACCAGCGTTTCGATCTCGGCGGTATCCACCTCGATCAGGTATGCTGCGTCCTCGGGCGTAAAGCCTTCCATCGCCGTCAGCAGCAAGGCTTGGCGCGACAAGGGTGTCATCCGGGCGAGGCGCGCACGGGCGATGGATTCCTGATCGTCACCTTCGCCCGCGGAAGAATTTTCCAGCGTCTCGTCATAATTGGTCGAATTCCAGATCGCCTGGAACATACGATAAAGGCCGAGCCGCGGATCGACATCGCGCGGAAATTCTGTCGGCGCGGCGACAATCGCCTCAAGCGTGGCGCGAACATAACGGTCGCCATGCGTCTGGCTTCCGGTAAGGGCCCGGCCATACCGGCGCAGGAAAGGGAGATGGGGGGCAAGCTGCTGTCCAAGCGACATGGCTGTCGGGGTCTCCTGACTTAAAAATTCGCCTTCCTTGTGGAAGCGGCTCGGTCCGTTTGCAATGCGATTCAGCGCCTGAAAAATATTCGCATCGTAGGCGGAACAATCGGCGCGCTATTTGGTTTCATGCACTGGTCGTACTACGTACGTTCGGTTGATCGACGCGCTTTCGCGTGTCATTCGTTTTTCATCAGGCCGGTCCCGCATCGGTATATCATTTCAAATCCGGCGGCCGCCGGGTTGTTCAGGGGGGACGGCATTGCGTTCGGGCGACGGGTCTTCAAAGTCTTCTAAAAAGCCAGCATCGGGCGGAAGTACAAGAGTGCAAAGCAAGGATCGCGACATGGGCGCGGCACTGCGCACCGTATACCAAAAGACCGTCGACGAAGACATTCCAGCCGATCTGCTCGATCTTCTGGGTAAACTCGATTGACCGGGTAGTGATCGTCGATACTGAAAAGGGCCCCTCCCCTGGCCCGATCGATTTGTCAGAAGATCGCGCCGCGACATCCAGTACGATTTCCGACCAGAAATTTTCGGATCGGTCCTCACTTTTCGTGTCGCAGATACCGACCGGGGCAAAGGTCTTTCTGATTCTGAGCGCGGCCCTCCTGCCGCTCGCGGTGATCGCGTTCTTCGCGACGCTGAATACCGCGCAGAACGCCACCGCTGATGCCCGAGCCCGCGTGCGTGTCGCGTCGTCCGAAAGCGCGCGCAAAATCGCCATCGAGATGGTCGGAGACATGACGGCGTTGCGCGCCGCACTCAACGCCTTGGACACCGATGCCGGCGATGCCCCGAGTTGCGCCCGCGCGCAGGGCGTGTTTGCGCAACAGGCGGCGAGCGGCACGCGTTTTGCGATCATCGATGCCAATCGCCGTATCCTGTGCGGCACCGCCATCTCGGCGGATCTGCTGCTACCCTACCCCGACGGCACCCAGCCGATCGCTGCGCGCGTCGTGCCGGGCAAGGGCGTCGTTCTGGCGATCGGCGGCACAAGGGGAGCGAGCGCCAACGCCTTCTTTCCGGCACGGTTCCTTGCGGATGTCGGACTGCCGAGCGGTTTCACCGTCCCGTTCGAGACGATGCTGATGCGCGACCGCGCGCAACTCGCGCTGACCCCGTTGCCCGACCGTGCCGCGCTGGAACGACGTGAAACGCAGCGCGTCGCCTTGGGCATCGACAATCTCGACCTGCTGATGACGGTGCGCAGCCAACCGATTACGCCGCCGATGTTGATCGCGCTGCTCTTCCCGATCCTGATGTGGTTCGCCGCCGCCAGCATCGGCTGGTTCATCGTCGATCGGCTGTTGATCCACCCGTTACGTCGCTTGCGAAGTGCCGTCGCAGCCTACGTGCCCGGCGAGGAGATCGACCCGGAGGAAGTACGGGCGCTGCCCGCACAGGAGATTCGCGAACTCGGCGATACTTTCCGCAACATCAGCCGTACCGTCGCGGCACACGAGGCTGGGCTGGCCGAAGGGTTGGTCCGCCAGACGCGATTGACACGCGAGGTGCATCACCGCGTGAAGAACAATCTTCAGGTAATTTCCAGCCTGATCAACTTCCACGCCCGCAGCGCCAAATCGGCCGAGGCCAGCGCCGCTTATGCCGGCATCCAGCGCCGCGTCGATGCGCTCGCCGTCGTCCACCGCCACCATTTCGCCGAGATGGAGGAGCATCGCGGCCTATCGCTACGATCGGTGGTGGGCGAGCTAGCCTCGAACATTCGTGCCACCGCGCCAGAAGGTTCAGCGGGACTTGGCATCCTGCTCGATGTCGAACCGTGGCTGGTCAATCAGGATATCGGCATTGCCGTGGCCTTCCTCATCACCGAGATCGTCGAGCTGGCGATGAGCTGCAGCCCGGCGGCACAGATCCGTATCTCGGTAAAGCCCGGAGAGACGGCAGAGCGCGCGATCCTGCGCATCAGTTCCCCCGCCCTGATCGATTGCGACGCTCTGCAAGCGGCGGTGAAGGATCGCTACGGCCGCGTCATGGAAGGCCTGTCGCGACAGCTTCGGTCGAAACTGCACCACGATCCGCTGGTCGGTGCCTATGAGATTTCCATCGCGGTGATCGGACACGATTGATATTTCAGTCGAAATTCCCGCCTGCGAAAAAGAATCCGTTTTGTGAAAAAATTCCGGAACCGATCTTAACGAAGGCCGTTTTACTCTTCGGATAGCGAATTTATGCCCCCCCGCTCTCGCTATCCAAGACATGGGCCCGGCGGCGTCACCCTCCCCCCGGAGACGCTTCCGGGCCCAACACTTTTTAGAGCCCTTTCCATAGTCCGGATGCCTTAAGCGGTGCGTCCCTGTGCAAATGGGCAGCGTTGCCGGAACGATATTGCGGATCAATCATTCTGAGATGGTTGGATGTTTTCAGACTCCAAAAAATCTTTATCCAGAAGGAGAACCTCCCATGCGCAAACTCGTAGGAATGGCCGTCGTCGCCGCAGCACTGTTGGTCAGTGCGTGCAACACCATCGAAGGTGCCGGCAAGGACGTTTCGTCCGCTGGCGACACCGTTGCCAAGACGGCAAAGGGCGCGAAATAATATCTGGCCTGGGCTGAGCCCTGTTTGGAAAGATCATGGCCCTTGCCGTTGCGGCGGGAGCCATTTTTCGTTTCAGACGCCTTCGGGGGCCTCAGCCGCTACCCTGGCGCGCTTGCGCTCGGTGAACCAGATACCGATCAGCGCCAATTCATACAGCAGGCACAAGGGGATCGCGAGCAGCAGTTGCGATCCAATGTCCGGCGGGGTCAATACCGCAGCGATCGCGAACGCCGCGACGATCGCGTAACGCCGCGCGTTAATCAACTGCTTGCGCGTGACGATCCCGGCGCGCTCCAGCAGCATGAGCACCACCGGCAACAGAAACGACACACCGAAGCCAAACACGAACTGCATCATGAATTTCAGGTAATTGTTGACGTCCGGCAACGCCTCTTGCGTCACGCCGCCCAGATTACCCTGAAATCCCAGCAGGAACTTCAGCGCCATCGGCACCGCGATATAATAGGCCATCGACGCACCGGCGATGAACAGCAGGGGCGTCGCCAGCAGGAATGGCAGCAGCGCGCGCTTTTCCTTGCGGTACAGGCCTGGCGCGACGAATTGCCACAATTGGTTGGCGATGACCGGAAAGGATAGCATCAGCGCGGCGAAGAACGCGACCTTCACCTCGACCAGAAAGCCGCCAAAGATTTCGGTGTTGATAATCTTGGTCTGGCCCGCGATCTTCAGCGGCGCGACAAGAAACCCCAGGATCGGGCGTGCGAAATACAGGCTGGCGCAGAACGTGATCACAATCGCCACGACCGACCACAACAATCGGCGGCGCAGTTCGATCAGATGATCCAGTAACGGCGCCCGCGATGCGTCAATCTCGGTCTCTGTCTCGTCGCTCACGATTCCGCCTTGGGTTCAGTCTTCTTCGCCCGCGGCTTGCGTGGCTTAGGTGCGGTCGGCGCAATCGCTTCGCTCGCACCGTCCGACGCGGCGATCACGACCGGATGTTCAACCATCACAGGCTGTTCGACCATCATCGGCGGGGCATCCTGTGCAACATGCTCTACCACGGCACCGGATGCATCGCCCGGTACATCGGATGCCAGCGCAGCGGGCGTGGCATGCTCGCGCATGATCCGCTCATTCTCCGCCGCCCATTTTTTTTCCATGTCGTGCAATTCGGCTTCGCGCACCATCGAGTCGAAGCCCGAGCGCACCTGCCCCATCACGCCGCGCGCCTTGCCGACCCAATAGCCGAGAAAGCGCATCGCCTTGGGGAGGTCCTTCGGCCCGATGACCAGCAGGGCAACCACCGCGACGAGCAGGAATTCGGAGGGCGCGATATCAAACATGCGGGCCTATCGTTCAGCAAGAAAATGGCGGTCAGCCAGAAAAAGAGGTGAAAAGCTCATCCTGAAAAAGTTCAGCGACCCGCCCCTCCCTTCGGCCTGTGAAAGGAAGAACACCCCATCGAAACAGTCAGGATGAACGGGAATTCCGAACGTCAGCGCTTTTCGCTGAGCTTCTCGCCATCGCTGTCAAAGGCGGGATCGGCCGCCTTCTTGGCTTCGATCCGGTTGGGCGTGGCGGTATCATCCTCTTCCGCCATGCCTTTTTTGAACTGCTTAACGCCCTTGGCGACGTCGCCCATCATGCTCGAAAAGCGACCACCACCGAGCAACAGGATTGCGACGATGGCGAGGACGATCAAATGAACGGGGCCGAGACCCATGACACTTCTCCTGGAGATTCCACTCTATTTAGTCTTCCTCATACGGATTGGCCACCTCGATAGTTTCAAAAGCGATATCGACCGGAGCTAGCAGCCCTGCCGCCTTGAGATCGTCGATCCCCGGCAGGTCGCGGCGGCTGGAGAGCCCGAAATGGGCGAGGAAATCAGGTGTCGTGGCATAGAGCAAAGGCCGCCCCGGCACCTCGCGCCGTCCGGCCGGACGTACCCAGCCCGCTTCCATCAACACATCGATCGTGCCCTTCGATATCTGCACGCCGCGAATCGCCTCGATCTCGGCGCGGGTCGCCGGTTCGTGATAGGCGATGATCGCCAACGTCTCGATCCCGGCCCGGCTCAGCTTGCGCGGTTCCTCACGGTCCCGGCGCAGCAAATGCGCCATGTCGGGCGCGGTCTGGAAATGCCAGCGGTCGCCGCGCACAACCAGCTCGATGCCGCGCCCTTCGTAATCTCCCTGCAGGCGCGCCAGCGCGTCGCGGATGCCGGGCGCATCGTTCAAATGCGTAGTGATCGCCGCCACCGTCATCGGTTCTGTCGCGGCGAACAACACCGCCTCCACCGCTCGGGCAAGATCGTCCGCCGCCTTCATGCCGGCGCCCGTAGATAAAGCGGCGCGAACGGCGATGCCTGCCGCAGTTCCACCCGCCCCTGCCGCGCCAATTCCAGCGCGGCGAGGAAGCTGCTCGCCAACGCCGATTTGCGCAGCGTCCCCGTTGCCTTATGGGGCAGGAAACTCTCGATCGTTCCCCATTCCACCGTCATCCCGAGCAGCCGCGAGACACGCTCCAGCGCCGCCTCCAGCGTCATCACCTGCCGATCGGCGACCACATGCATCACGGGACGCGTGCGCGCGGTGATCCGGCCATACGCCGCGATCAGATCGAAGATTTCCGCCTGCCACAGCGCCTTTCGGACGGTCCGCAACCCCTCCGGTGAGCCGCAGGCGAACACATCCCGCCCGATCCGGTCACGCGCGATCAGCCGCGCGCCGCTTTCGCGCATCGCGTTCAGTCGTTCCAGCCGCAAGTGCAGGCGCAAGGCCAGTTCGTCAGGATCGGGCTGGGCCTCCGGATCGCGCGGCAGCAGCAGGGCGGATTTCAGATAGGCCAGCCACGCCGCCATCACGAGATAATCGGCGGCCAGTTCCAGCTTGATCGTTCGGGCTTCCTCGACATAGCGCAGATATTGATCGACCAGCGCGAGGATCGAAATCTCACGTAGATCGACCTTCTGCCGCCGGGCAAGATCGAGCAGCAGATCGAGCGGGCCCTCCCACCCATCGATGTCCAGCGTCAATTGTTCGGGCTCGTCGATCACGCGGGCATCCTAACCGATCCTTCCTGATACCGGGAGGATTTAAGCCATTGCGAGCAATGCATCCCGCTTGGCGATCAACTCGGCCAAATCACCCTGCGGCGCCGCCCCTGCGATCGTCGCCATCGCCCGGTCCAGCCGCGCCCGCGACGCTTCGGAGATGAGGCTCATCCGCCCGGCAATATCCTCCATCTCCGGCATCCGCGCCCAGCAATCGAGTACGATATCGCAGCCCGCCGCGATCGCCCCCGCCGCTTTGTCGCCTGCGCTGCCCGATAGCGCCTTCATGTCGATATCGTCGGTCATCAACAGCCCGTCGAAACCGATCCGCCCACGAATGATATCCTGCACGACGATCGGCGACAGCGTGGCGGGCCGCTCCTTGTCCCACGCCTCGAACACGATGTGCGAGGTCATCCCCATCGGCGCATCCTTCAGCGCGATGAACGGCGCGAGATCGATCGCCAGCTCAACCTCAGATGCGGTAACGGTGGGCAGATGGTAATGGGTGTCGACAAGCGCCCGGCCATGCCCCGGCATATGCTTCACCACGCCGACCACACCGCCGCGCTGCAACCCATCGAGGATCGCGCGGCCCATCGCCGCGACGCGCATCGGCTCGCGGCCCAGCGCACGGCTTGAGATCGCCTCGGTGGTGTCGGGCTGCGCCACATCGAGCAGCGGCAAGCAATCGACCGTGATGCCCACCTCCGTCAGCATCAGCGCGATCCCCTGCGCGTTGACCCGCGCCGCCTCGATTCCGGAAATCGGCGCGCGTTCGTACAGGGCGTCGAACGCGGGACCGCCGGGGAATTCGGGCCATTCCGGCGCCTGCATCCGCGCCACGCGCCCACCCTCCTGATCGATCAGGATCGGCAGGTCGTCCCGCCCCGACAGCACGCGCAGCTCGTCCGTCAGGGCGCGAACCTGCGACCGGGTCTCGATATTGCGTTTGAACAGGATGTAGCCCGCAGGGTTAACGCTGGCGAAAAAGCTGCGCTCTTCCGGAGTGATGGCCAGGCCCGACAGGCCGAAAATAACTGGAATCATACCCCAGCCTAACAAGCTCCGCCCGTCCTGAGTAGGGGCTGAGGCTAATCAGGACGGACGGAAACGGACGGAAGCTTCAAGAATTCGGAACGAAACACGCCTCACCCGCGACCTTCAGTTTGCCGCAAAGCGCCGTCGCCTGACCCGCGCTGCCCGCATTGACGCGCAGGCGGTAGACGGTGTTGCCGTTGACCTCCGCTTTCACGACGGATTTGCCGAGCGGAGCGAGATAGGTGAAGCGCTTGGATTGTTTGGCCCAGACCGCATTGGCCTCCCCCTCGCTACCGAACGACCCGAGCTGCACCAGAGACCCGCCCGACGCCGCGCCTGCGACGTTGATGTCCGGGCCGGTCGGTGCCGCCATCAGTTTACCGCCCGAGGCGGGAACCGGTGCCACCGTCTTCGCAGCACCCGTCGCCGCTGCCGGAGCACCGGCCTTTGTCTTGGTGCCCGCCACGGGTGCTTCCGGCGCACCATCGAGGTTGATCACGCCGTTGCTGGTGCCCGCGCCGTCACTGGTCGCGATCGCTGTGTCACCCTCGCCCTTCACCTTGAGGCCACCGGGATCGTCGGGCTTGACCTTGTAATCGCCCCGCTGCGCCTCAATCAGCGCGCCGTTGCCATCGGCTCCGCGGCTCTTCTCGAAATAGCGATAGCCGAAGATCGCCGCGGCGATTACCGCGAGGCCGACCACCAATAGCCCCAGGATCCTGACGATGCTCGGGCCGTTATCATAATCCTCCTCAACCGTTTCCAGCCAGGGCAGCCGATCCTCGTCCCGCATCGCCTGATCGTTGGAGGTCGCCATCACTTCATCTCCTGGACCGCCTGCACCCCCATGATGCCAAGTCCGTTGCGGATGATCTGCCCGATTGCGTCGGCCAAGAAAAGCCGCGCGCACGTGACCGCCGGATTATCCGTAATCAGGAAACGCCGCGCCGGATCGTCATTGCCGACATTCCACAGCGCGTGGAAAGCCGCTGCCAAGTCATAGAGATAGAAAGCAATTCTATGCGGTTCGCGGGCCGTCGCAGCGGTGTCGACCACGCGCGGGAATTGCGCGGCCAGCTTCACCAGAGCCAGGTCGTCCGTTTCAAGCTGGGACAAATCAGGCCCGGCGCACACGATTCCGGCCTCATCGGCGCGACGATGCAGCGACATGATGCGGGCGTGGGCGTATTGAACGTAGAAAACCGGGTTGTCTTTCGACGCCTCGACCACCTTGGCGAAATCGAAATCCATTTGCGCATCGGCCTTCCGCGTCAGCATGGTGAAGCGCACCACATCCTTGCCGACCTCATTCACGACATCGGCCAGCGTCACGAAGTTACCCGACCGCTTGGACATTTTCACCGGCTCGCCCGCACGCAGCAACCGCACCATCTGCACCAGCTTGACGTCGAATTTGGTCTTTCCGCCGGTCAATGCCTGCACCGCTGCGACGATCCGCTTGATCGTCCCGGCATGGTCGGCACCCCAGATGTCGATCATCGCATCGGCGGTCTGTGCCTTCTGGTAGTGGTAAGCGAGGTCGGCACCGAAATAGGTCCAGGCGCCCGACGACTTGCGGATCGGCCGATCCTGATCGTCGCCGAACTGCGTCGAACGGAACAGCGGCAGCACCACCGGCTCCCAATCGTCCGGCGTCTCGCCCTTCGGCGCTTCCAGCACGCCATCATAGATCAGACCCCGCGCGCGCAATTCCGCCTCGGCCGCCTCGGGCTTGCCCGCCGCTTGCAATTCCGCCTCGGACGAGAACAGATCGTGATGGATGCCGAGCAGCGCCAGATCGGCCTTGATCAGCACCAGCATCGCCGCGACTGCATTTTTGCGAAACAGCGCGAGCCAATCACCCTCCGGCGCATCGACATATTTGTCGCCGAATTCCTGCGCCAGCGATTGGCCCACCGGGACCAGATAGTCGCCCGGATACAGCCCTTCCGGAATCTCGATCGTCGCGCCCAGCGCCTCGCGATATCGCAGGTGAGCCGAGCGCGCGAGGACGTCGACCTGCCCGCCGGCATCGTTGACATAATATTCGCGGATCACCGTGTTCCCGGCGAATTCCAACAAGCTGGCCAGCGCATCGCCGACCACCGCGCCGCGGCAATGCCCCATGTGCATCGGACCCGTAGGGTTGGCGGAGACATATTCGATGTTGACCGTCGTGCCCTTGCCGCGCGACGAACGCCCGTAATCCTCAGCCCCGTCGATGATCGCCGACAATTCGGTGCGCCAGATATCCTCGCTCAGCGTCATGTTGATAAAGCCCGGCCCGGCGATCGACACCGCCTCGACCTCGTCCAGCTTGCCCAACTCGGCGGCGATCTTCTCGGCCAGCGCGCGCGGATTGGTCGCGGCGGGCTTGGCCAGCACCATCGCGGCATTGGTGGCGAGATCGCCATGCGTCACGTCGCGCGGGGGCTCCACCGTCACGGCAGCGCGGTTCAGACCAGCCGGCAGATCGCCCGCAGCCACGAGCGTATCGAGAGCCGCATCGAGATGCGCGGCGAAACGGGTGTAGAGTGTCATGAAAAGTCCGAACCTAAAAGCGAGCGCGGGCCTTAGCGGAATGGCGGCGGGGACTCAAACGGTGTGGGCAAGGCAATGCCGAAAGTGCGGGCGTGGCAGGATGACCGCCCAAGCAAACCGCATATCGATACGACCCCGATATCGGCCGGGCTCGCCAAGCCTCATTTCAACCTTCATACACGATCCGCTTGTTGCCATATTTCGCCTCGAGCACCCGATCGCGGCGCTCCCCCTCGGTTTCATCGCCCCATTCCCCGGGATATTGAAATCGCGCGTCGAACTGATCGCCCTGTATTGTCAGGAAAAGTGCAGCCCATTTCTTCGTCTCATCGGCGGCATCCCACAGATCCATAATCTTCAGGCTCAATGCAAGGCTCGGAGCGATATACCGAACGAAGTCACCCATGTCCTGGAAGAGTGCTGGTCCAACCATACCATCCTCCGCTTCTGCGTAAAGAAATGCCGCATCAGCATCGGGTCTTGTATGATCAGCGACCATTCCAGAGATTTCAGAGAGAATGACGGCCTCTTCTAAATCTGCCATCACTTTCCTCCTTTTCTATTCGGGAAGATCTTGGTGAAACCCGTCCATCGATAGTATAAAAAACCTGGATAGAAGGCGGCCTTTGCGACAATCCCGGGTAGGACGGCGTGATTCGAATAT
>NZ_JANYEK010000195.1 GCF_025363195.1 Sphingomonas sp. | reverse complement strand
AGGGAGCGAAGGATTGGTTGGGATCCGGGCCGGGCCTTGCTCGCCAGCATCCGCGACTATCAGCGTGCGGCGGCGCGATCGGGGCCTTTCGCGCGCGCGACGAGGGTGCGGGCCGTCTTGCGCCACCGCATGTGGTCGGCGGTGTCGGGCGCGGACATCCCGCTGACCACACAGATCGGCGGCGGATTGCTGATGCCCCATCCAAACGGGATTGTGATCCATCCCGACGTCGTGATCGGGCCGAATTGCCTGATCTTCCAGCAGGTGACGTTGGGCGCGAACGACAAAGGCGTGCCGCGCATCGACGGCCATGTCGATATCGGCGCCGGGGCCAAATTGCTCGGGCCGATCCATGTCGCGGCGCATGCCCGCATCGGGGCGAACGCGGTCGTGTTGTGCGATGTGCCCGCAGGGGCGAGCATGGCCGGAATTCCTGCCCGGGTAATCACACGGTCGCGCTGATATTTCTTGGCGTCGAAACAACAACGTGCAACGGGAAAGCATGACCGGGGGGCTCAAAAACCGCTTCGTTGCGCTGGACAGCCTGCGCGGTGTGTGCGCGTGCATGATCGTGCTGCTGCATTTCGACACGTTCGGGCATATCAGCCGATCGGATTTCGTGCAGAACGCTTTCCTGTTCGTCGATTTCTTCTTCGTGCTCAGCGGCTTCGTGATCGCGGCGAGCTATGGCGACCGGCTCGGCGGGGGCTATTCGATTCCGAAATTCATGATGCTGCGGCTCGGGCGGGTCTATCCCCTCCACGTCATCATGTTGGCGCTGTTCGTCGCCTTCGAACTGGCAACGATGAACGTCGTCCGGCCGTCCGGGCATTTGGCGTTCACCAACAATTACAGCATCACGATGATCCTCGCCAATCTCGGCCTGGTGCAGACGTTCGTCGGGGCGGACGCGACGTCCTGGAATGGCCCGGCCTGGAGCATCGCTGTCGAGGTTTGGACCTATTTGGTGTTCGCGTTCGGCTTCCGCTATTTCGGGCGCTTCCTGGTGCCGGCCGCGCTGGCGCTCGCGATCGGGTGCGGATGCTATCTGCTGATCGTGACCGACCGCTATCTCAACGTCTTCCATGATGGCGCGTTCGCCCGCTGTCTGCTCGGCTTTTCGCTCGGCGTGGTCGCGTTCCGAACACATCGCCTGCTGCGCCCGCAGTTGAGCGTGGCGGTGGCTACGGCGCTGGAGATCCTGGCGGTCGTGGCGACGATCGGGGTGGTCGTGATGGCCGGCGCATCGATGCTCTCGCTGGCGGTCCCCCCGGTATTCGCGCTGGTGATCCTGGTGTTCGCGCAGCAATCCGGCGCGGTCAGCCGCTTCCTGATCCTGCCGCCGTTCGAGTTTCTCGGCAGGATTTCCTATTCGATCTACATGGTGCATCTGTTCTTCGTTTTCCGCGCCGACAACGCGCTGGAGGTGATCGGCCGGCTGACGCACCATGATGGGCTGGTGACGACGATCGGCGCCCGGAAATTCGCCGGCAGCACACCGTTGATGGGCGACATGCTGTCGCTGGTGATGCTGGCCATTGCCATCCTCGCCGCCACGCTGAGCTACAGGGTGATCGAATTTCCGGCGAACCAGTGGGTCCGGCGGAAAGTGTCTGCCATCAAAAAATCGCCCTGAACGTCAAACTACCTAGTCTTGAATCACCGGCGGGTTCGGGCTGGAAATGACGCTGATGAGGAAGTCCGCGATGCCGTCACCATGGGTATCGCCCGGCACGCCCCGATATCCGTCAACGGATTGAATGTGCAACTCTCCGGCGATGTGCGCCTCGACAGGTCGATGAGATCGCCATCGCTATGCAAGAGATACACCCCATCGGCGGTCGCCGGGTATTCCCCGCATCGGATTTGGCAAGGATGTATTAGCCGCGACGGCACCACCATCCATGATGTCACGTCCAGGCCCACCATTCAAATATCGCCCCCGCACCTCCGCTCGGGAGGACTGCGACCGCCAAAGCGATCATGCCGCAACCCTGATGCCAACTTTCAACCCCGAGCGCGATAGCAAGGGGCAGCGACTTTGACAGGGCATGCCACCCAGGATGTACGATAATCTGCGCTTCAAAGCGATCCGTCGGCAAGCTTTTCGGTCGGCAAAGACAGCACTGGAGCGACTAGATGGGTCGCCTTGCGGGACAACACCTCCCTTGGCCGTCGGGCCAAAGCCAGCAACGGTCCGGTCAAGGCGAGCGCGATGACCGGCCAGGCCAATCCACGGTTCACCGTGGAGGTGAAGAACAAGGCGACCATGCTGACGACCAACATCGTC
>NZ_JANYEK010000175.1 GCF_025363195.1 Sphingomonas sp. | reverse complement strand
GCGCGGATGAAGAACTCGCCCGATCCGGTGGCGGAGACGGCCCCGGCGCGATCGTCGGCATAGGTGCCCGCGCCGATCAGCGGCGAATCGCCGATCCGGCCCCAACGCTTGCCGGTCACGCCGCCGGTCGAGGTCGCGGCGGCGATATGGCCGTGCGCGTCGCAGGCGACCGCGCCGACCGTGCCGTATTTCATCTCGACGTCGAACTTGCCGCCGCGCGCCTTCAATTCCACCAGCTGCGCCGCACGTTCGGGCAACACGAACCAGTCGGCCCTAGCCTGCGGCAACCCGTGCGCGATCGAAAAGGCGTCGGCGCCCGCGCCGGACAGCAGCACATGCGCGCCGTCCTCCATTACCGCGCGGGCAAGATCGACCGGGTTGCGTGCGGTCGTCGCGCCCGCCACCGCGCCGGCCCGCCGGTCGCGCCCGTCCATGATCGCGGCGTCCAGCTCCGCCGCGCCATCCCAGTTCAGCGCTGCGCCGCGCCCGGAATTGAAGTGCGGATCATCCTCCAGCACGCGCACGGCGGCGGCGACCGCATCCAGCGCCGTGCCACCGCTCCCAAGCACCGCCGACCCGGCGTCCAGCGCCGCATTCAGCCCGGCACGTGATCCGGCATCCTGTTCCGGGGTCAGCCGCTCGCGCGTCATCATCCCCGCCCCGCCATGTACCAGCAACGTCCAGTTCTCGGTCATTTCAGTGTTCCTCCGATGCCAGCGTCAATCCGCGCGGCGGGTGCACCGGGCCGCGACTGCGCAGCCCGATCAACGGGCGCAGCCATCCGACCTCGCGCCCAATAGCGTAAAAGGCCCAACAGCCGACGATCGTTGCCACCACTAGCACTCCGAACTCGAGTCCTGCGGACAGGTTATAGGGGAGCAACATCCATTCCACTCCGACGATCACTGTCTGATGGATGATGTAGAACGGGAACACGGCCTCGGTCAGGGTCGCGCGCCATAAGGTGTCGCGGTTCCAATAGCGATCCGCGATGCCGATCAGCGCGATGATCGCGCTCCACCCCTGCACTCCGCGTGCAACGGAGAAGGCCAATCCGAACGGATATGGCGGAATGACATCGACCGGCCATGCCAGCTCGATCGCGACGACGATGCCGTAGCATAGCAACGACACACCCGCCGCCCACGGCCATAATCGCGCCACGCTGGCAAAACCCTTGTCGGAACCGGCAAAGGCGAACCCGAACAGGAAGGCGGGCAGGTAACTCGCATGTGCCACCCAATCGCCGAACAGGGCATGCGTCTCTCGCCCACCCGGAAACAGCCACGCCGACACGGCGACCAGCCACAGGGTCGGCCATATCCACAGCCACACCCCTCCGAACAGCGTGTCGAACGCGCCCTGCAAGCTCCTGCCGCGTAAGGCCATACCGGCCAGCGCCAGTAGCACCGTGTAGAGCCACAGATACGCCACGAACCACAGATGTTGCCATGTCGGCAGGGCAATTCCGTCGATCGACCGAAATTCGAAATAATCATGGAAATAGAAGCTCCAGAAGCCGACGGCATAATGATGCTGGCCCATCAGCTCGATCCACGGTTGCACCGGCACGATGACGATAATGCCGAACATTAGCGGGATCAGCAGCCGCGCACTGCGCGACCGGATGAATGCCTCCAGTTTGCCGCCCTTGGCCATCAACGCCCGGCTGGCATAGCCCGATACGAAGAACAGCAGGATCAGCCGCCACGCATTGATCGCCATCATCGGCAACGCGACCCAATCGGCCGGGTCTGCGGTCTTCACTAGGAACGGCCACGGCACGAACACCAAAGCGACGTGATAGAGGATCAGCAGCGCGAAGGCGCCGATGCGAAGCCAGTCCAGTCCGTAATGCCGTGCCATGATACGATCTCTTTAGTCGATCATGGTCGCATGGCTAGCGTTGCCGCGCGGGCCCGGCGGCATTATAGAGTATCGCATGTCCATTCGTCCCTGGCGTGACATCACGCGTCGCAAGAGCCGCCAGATCATCGTCGGCAACGTCCCCGTGGGCGGTGATGCCCCCGTCACCGTGCAGACGATGACCAACACGCCGACCAGCGACGCGAAGGCGACGATCGCGCAGATCCGCCGTTGCGAGGATGCCGGTGTCGACATCATCCGCGTATCCTGCCCCGATGTGGAAAGCACCGCCGCGCTGAAACAGATCGTCCGCGCAAGCCGCGTGCCGATCGTCGCGGATATCCATTTCCACTATAAGCGCGCTCTCGAAGCCGCCGATGCCGGTGCGGCATGCCTGCGCATCAACCCCGGCAATATCGGGTCTGCCGCGCGGGTGAAGGAGGTGGTCGATGCGGCCAAGGCCAATGGCTGCGCGATCCGCATCGGCGTGAATGGCGGTTCTCTCGAAAAGGATCTGCTCGAAAAATATGGCGAGCCGTGCCCCGATGCCTTGGTCGAAAGTGCGCTCGACCATATCAAGCTGTTGCAGGATCACGACTTTCACGAATTCAAGGTCGCGGTAAAGGCCAGCGACCTGTTCCTTGCCGTCGCCGCCTATCAGCAGCTCGCCGAACAGGTCGATTGCCCGCTGCATCTCGGCATCACCGAGGCGGGCGGATTCGTCGGCGGCACGGTGAAGTCGGCGATCGGGATGGGTAGCCTGCTTTGGTACGGTATCGGCGATACGATCCGCGTCTCGCTGTCCGCCGAGCCGGAGGAGGAAGTCCGCGTCGGGTTCGAGATCCTGAAGGCGCTCGGCATCCGCAATCGCGGCGTCCGCGTCGTCTCGTGCCCCTCCTGCGCCCGGCAGGGCTTCGATGTGATCCGCACCGTTCAGGCGTTGGAGGAACGGCTCCAGCATATCCGCACGCCGATGTCGCTCTCGGTGCTCGGCTGCGTCGTCAACGGGCCCGGCGAAGCGCGCGAAACCGATATCGGCCTCACCGGCGGCGGCAACGGCAAGCACATGGTCTACCTGTCCGGCGTCACCGACCACACCGTGTCGAGCGCCGACATGCTCGAACACATCGTCCAACTGGTGGAGGCCAAGGCCGCCGAGATCGAAGCGCATGAAGAGGCGCAGGCGGTGGCGGCGGAATAATCCGCGCGCCGCGCCGGTTTACAGCGGGATTACGGTCAGAGGCAGACCATCGCCGTCATTTCGTGAAAATTCGACAAAAGGCGGCAGTCTGCGCCGCGATGGCACGCAGTGCTGTCGCGCGCGATCGATCACGAATTCGACGATGCCATCGTCCAGCTCGATCTTGGTCCGCTTGGCCTGAAGGGCGTTGAACGTGGGACCTGCACGATACCTTCGCCACTTGCCGATATCGCGGGGGCCGAGAATCACCGCTTTCGGGGGGTTCGGGGGAATAGGCCTACCAGTCATCCGGCATGATCGATTGCCCCGATCGGCAAGATGATCGCGACCGTCGGCGGCCGATCGGAAATGCAATCCGATCGGATCCGGCTCTTTCACCTCCAAGTAGCGGCGGCGGATAGACGCGAACGGTCCGCTTCGCTACGCCGCCCTGATGCGCCAGATCGGGCCTTTCGCCAGCCCCGGCAGGGCCTTCGCCGTCGCATGCATCGGCATCGCCAGTTATTCGGTAATGGACGCAGTGATGAAGGGCATGTCGATCGCGCATGGTGCATACAGTGCGGTGTTATGGCGGTCGGTCGCGGGCGTGGTGCTGATGATGCCGATCTTCATCGCGCGCAGGCGACCGTGGCCGGGGCGCGAGGCGTTGATCCTGCATGTATCGCGTGGGAGCGTGGGGGGTGCATCGGTGTTGCTCTTCTTCTGGGGGCTGGTGCGCGTGACGATGGCACAGGGCGTAGCGTTGACCTTCCTTGCGCCGCTGATCGCCTTGTTCCTTGCCGCAGCAACCTTGGGCGAGACGATCCGGCGCAGCGCGATCGGCGGGTCGGTGATCGCCAGCCTGGGCGTGCTGGCGATCGCCGCAGGACAATGGCAGGCGCAGGCATCCACCGAAATCGTGCTGGGGTCGCTGGCGATCTTCGCGGCATCCATCCTCTATGCCGGCAGCCTGATCCTGCTGCGGCGACAGGCGCAGGTCGCCGATCCGTTGGAGGTGGCCTTGTTCACCAGCATGGTGCTTGCCGCCGTGTTGCTGGTCGGCGCGCCGTTCTTCTCATCGATGCCCGCTGTCGCATTGTGGCCGGGCATATTGGGCGCGGCGGCTTTGGGATCGGTCTCGGCCATTTTCCTTGCCTGGGCGTACCGTCATGCCGAGGCGCAAGTGCTCGCGCCGGTCGAATATACTGCCTTCGTCTGGTCGGCGATTCTGGGCTATCTGGTCTTCGGCGAACACGTTACCGTATGGACGGTGGCGGGGGCGCTGTTGATCATCGTCGGGTGCCTGTTCGCGATTCGCGGGCGGGTCGCCCCCGCTCCGCAAACCGAGGCTGCCGCATGACCATTACGATCCGTCCCGCCACACCGGCCGATGTCGGCACGATCCTGGGTTTCGTGCGAGAACTGGCCGAGTTCGAGAGGGCGCCCGATGAGGTCACCTCGACCGAGGCGGTGATGCACGAGGCGCTGTTCGGCGCACATCCGGCGGCCGAGGCGATCATCGCCGACACGGAGGGCGTATCGGTCGGCATGGCGGTGTTTTACCACAATTTCTCGACTTGGACCGGAGTGCGCGGCATCTGGCTCGACGATCTGTACGTCACGCCGGACGCACGCGGATCGGGTGCGGGCCGGGCATTGTTGTCGCATCTCGCGGGCATCGCCGTCGACCGCGGTTGCCAACGGTTCGAATGGTGGGTGCTCGACTGGAATGAGCGCGCGATCGAATTTTACCGCAAGGTCGGGGCGGAGGCGATGGATGAATGGACCACGCAGCGCTTGACCGGCGATGCACTGATGAAGCTGGCGGGGCGCATGTGATGGCGTGGATATTGCTGGCGATCGGCGGACTGTTCGAGATCGGGTTCACCACCTGCCTGCGCTATGTCGATGGCTTCCGGAACATCGGCTGGACGCTCGGCTTCCTGGCTTCTGTCGGCTGTTCGATGGGCCTGCTGGAGGTCGCATCGCGATCGATCCCGATGGGCACGGCTTATGCGGTATGGGGTGGAATCGGAGCACTTGGCACGGTCGTCGTCGGCATCTTCTGGTTCGAGGAACCGGCCAGCGTCCCGCGCCTGCTGCTGATTATGGGCGTCGTAGTATGCATTGCCGGCCTCAAGCTGACGGCGCATTGAGATGGCGGTGGACCAGGGCCTGATTGATTGGGTGGCCGAGGCGATGGAGCCGGTCGGCGTCGTCACCAGGCGCGCGATGATGGGCGGGGCGACCTTATATTGCGGCGGCACGATCTTTGCGATCGTTGCGCTCGATGCCCTGTGGTTCAAGGCCGATGCGGTCAGCGATGCGCTGTGGGATGCAGCGGAATGCCCGCGCTTTACCTTCGAGATGGGCGAGGGGCGCATGGGATCGATGAATTATCGCCGCGCGCCGGACGACGTCTATGACGATGCCGACGAACTGCGCCGCTGGGGATTGCTCGGCATCGCGGCGGGGGAACGTGCGCCGGTGAAGAAGCCCAAGGCGCGAAAGAAGGTGTGAACACCGGACGACGGTGAACCGTCGTCCGGTAATCCAGTCAGGCTGCGGCCTTCGCGGCCTTGGCGGCTTCGATCGCCTCGAGGACGATCCGCTTCGCTTCCTCGGCATCGCCCCATTCGCCGATTCGTACCCACTTTTCGGATTCGAGATCTTTGTAATGTTTGAAGAAATGCTCGATCTGCGCGAGCACGATGCTCGGCAGATCGCCGCGTTCGCCGATGTCGGTATAATATGGGAAGGTCGTGTCGACCGGCACACAGACCAGCTTTTCATCGCCGCCGGCTTCGTCTTCCAGCTTCAACACTGCAATCGGGCGCGCGCGCACCACGCAGCCGGGTACGAACGGCGAGCGCGCGATGACCAGGGCGTCGAGTGGATCGCCGTCCGGCGACAGCGTGTGCGGGATGAAGCCGTAATTCGCCGGGTAGCGCATCGGCGTGTGGAGGATGCGATCGACGAACAACGCACCGCTCGCTTTGTCGAATTCATACTTTACCGGCTCGCCGCCGACCGGCACTTCGATGATAACGTTCAGGCTGTTGGGGGGATCGTCGCCGATCGGAATCAAGTCGATGCGCATGATGTTCCTCTGATGAAAACCTGTGTGCTCACCCCCGTCAGCGAGGTGCGAGCAACCGATCCAGACCACCCTCTCCGGTGCCTATCTTTTCGAGGCGCGGATAGCGGAGCCCGCCGTGATAGTCGATGGTCGCATTGGTGATCTTGTCGCCGGTCCTGGTCAGCAACTGGATCGGCTCTTTTGATGTTTTGGCGGCGACGATCGCCGCCTTGATCGCGGTGTCGCTATAGGCGGTGCCGTTCACCGCGACGATCTTAGTACCCACATCGAAGCCCGCCTCGAACGCTGGGCTGTTCCAGCCGACGCCGAACGCCTCGCCGTCCTTGTCGAGCGTCAGGCCGATCGAATAGGTCAGATCCGTGCGCTTCGCCGCCGTTTCCGAAGATTTGAACGCCTTGGTCGGCTCGTCGGTATAGCTGAGCTTATAGCCATTATCGACAAAGCCCTTGAGCGGCGCAGGCGCGCCCGTCTCGGTCAGCCGCGTTTTCAGCAAACCGTTCCAGTCATAAGGCTGAATGCGGTTCAGCGTGCTGACCACATCGTCGAACGTGTACGTGACTTCACCCCAGTCACCATCATTGATGCCGAAGAATGCGCGGGCGAAATCATCGATCGATTTGGTGCCGCCCGATTGCTTGCGCAGGATCGAATCGACTTCCATCCACACCAGCAAGCCTTCGTTGTAATAATCCTCGGAACGTTCGTAGCTGACCCAGCCTTTCGGCTTGCGCTGCGACATCACCGGATCGTTCGTCGTATCGATCATCGGGCGCCAGTCGCGCGCCGGGCGATTGTCAAGGCTGGCAAGCACCGAGGCGTACATGTCGAGCGTGTCCTGCTTCGATACGATGCCGCTGCGCGCCTGCAACACATAGCCCCAGAACTGCGTCTGGCCCTCATAAACCCACAGCAGCGAGCCGCGCATCGGCGTGCGGTAATCCGGCGTCCACAAATCCGCGCCGCGCCGGAACTTGCCGTCCCAACTGTGCGTGTATTCGTGCGGCAACAGGTTGCGCCGGGCGGGACCGTCGGCCCATTTGGTGAAGTAGCCCGGCGTCACGCCGTCCTCGGACGACCGGTGATGCTCCAGGCCGATCCCGCCCAACTGGTCGCTGATCGAGAACAGGAATTCATACGTGTCGTAATGCTGGGCGCCGAACGTCTTCACCGCCTGCGTCACGAGGTTCTTGTGCAGATCGATCTGTTCCGGCGTAGCGGCCAATTCCTCGGGCGTGTCCGCGAAGATGTTCAGATTGACGCGCGGTGACAGCGGGACCTTGCGGGAATAGCGTCCGGCCAGCACCGGGGAATCGACCAGCACCTCGTAATTGGTCTTGTCGTAGCTGTAGGTCGATCCCGCCACTTTGGCCGACACGGCGGAGGCCGCGCTCCAGCCCTCGGGATATTTCACGACCGCCTTCACGGGAATCTGGCGAGTGAAATAGCCCGCCGGATACAGGCTCATCGAATTGAACTGCAGGCTGAGCAGGTTCGGCGTCATCACGATGCGGCCCTGGTCGGACTTGGTCGCGGACAGGAATTTCAGATCGATATCCAGCACCCTCGCACCCTTTGGCACCTCGATATGGAAGGCGAACACATCGACTGGGTCGCGCGTCCACGGCACCGGCTTACCGTTCGCGGTGATGACCAGGGCGGCGAGCTTCTCGATCTCGCCGCGCGGGCTATGCGCGCCGGGCAGCCATTTCGGATAGAGCAACGTCATCGGCCCCGCTGCGCTAACCGGAATGGTCTGCTTCACGGTGAAAATGCCGCGCGTCACATCGGTCGCGTCCACTGCGATCGTCATCGTGCCGGGATAGGGAATGTCGCGCGCTTGCGGGATGATGTCGGCGAACGGCACCGGCTGCGGTTTCGAATTCTCGGCGAAGGCGGGCGTTGAAACGGCGGCAAGCAGGCTGGCTATCAGAACAGTGCGGGACATATTGGCCTTCCGGCAAAAGGGGAGGATGTGGCGACTAACGTTTCTGACGCGGAAAGGTCCAGCCCTTCAGCCCCCACCGCCCAGCACGTTGATCGTAAAGGCCAGAACGCCGATGTTGAAGACGAAGGCCGCCAGGCATTGGCCGATCGCCACGCGGCGGATGGCGGGGGCAGTGATCTGTATGTCGGAGGTCTGGAACGTCATGCCGAGCGTGAAGCTGAAATAGACGAAATCCCAATAGTCCGGCTCTTCACAGCCCGGCACATCCAGCCCGCGTTTGTCTTTGCCCTCGTCATTCCCCAGGTAAAATAGATGCGCGTAATGCAGCGCGTAGATCGTGTTCGAGAACAGCCAGGCCAGCACCAGGGTCGCGACGATCATCGCGATACCCATCGGTGTACTTTTGCCCCCCATCATCTCGCTGGCCACCGAAACGAGGATCATGCCCATCACTATTCCGGTCAGCGCTAGCAGCAGCGCGCGGTTGGCATCGTTGGACTTGGCGATCGCGCGCATCTGCGCCGCGCGTCTGCCGAGCAGCGGCACGACCGAGAGCAGGAAGACGATTGCGGCAAGGTCGAACGCCGCCATCGCCCCGCGCCCGCGCCCTAGGATCGGGATGAGCCCAACAAGGCCGATGATGAACAGGATGACGAAGACGACGAAGCGTGTCGGCGCGATGCTTTGACCAAGATTCAGTTTCATGGCCGAGACGCTAGTCCGGTGCGCGGTCGCCTGTCACGTGACATCTCTGACACGATCGTCTGACACGATCGTCTGATACGATCGTCTGATACGATCGTCTGTCACGATCTTCCGTCACACGTCGGCATGAGCTATGCGCGAACCGTAAGCGGGTTTCCCCCGGCGCATTCGTCGCCAGCAAGCAATGCTTGCGCTCCTTCTGTCAGATTAAAAGACGCAAGTTGATCGCGAGCGGTTGAGTCGGGAGCCACGCTTGCCCTAAGGCGTTGGGCCAGACACGAGGCGAGCATGACCGACATCCCCAATACCCAGCCTGGCCTTTCTAATTCTGAGGGGCGCGAAACGACGATCCTGGACGCGCCAGACCGCATGGTCACCGTGCGCGATGTGTTCGGAATCGATTCGGACATGGAAGTACCCGCTTTCTCGGAGGCGGACGAGCGCGTCCCCGATCTCGACCCGGCCTATGTCTTTGATGCCGACACCACGCTGGCGATCTGCGCTGGTTTCGCGTTCAACCGCCGCGTGATGGTGCAGGGCTATCACGGCACCGGCAAGTCGACGCATATCGAACAGGTTGCGGCGCGGCTGAAATGGCCGTGCATCCGCATCAACCTGGATGCGCATATCAGCCGTATCGATCTGGTCGGGCGCGATGCGATCGTACTTAAGGATGGCAAGCAGATCACCGAATTCCGCGAAGGCCTGCTGCCCTGGGCGCTGCAGACGCCGACCGCTTTGGTGTTCGACGAATATGATGCCGGTCGTCCCGACGTGATGTTCGTGATCCAGCGCGTACTGGAGACGGAGGGTAAGCTGACGTTGCTCGACCAGAATCGCGTGATTCGGCCGAACCCGCATTTCCGCCTGTTCGCCACCGCCAACACGGTCGGTCTCGGTGACACCAGCGGACTGTATCATGGCACGCAGCAGATCAATCAGGGTCAGATGGATCGCTGGAACATCGTCGTCACGCTCAACTATCTGCCCGCCGCCGTCGAGGCGCAGATCGTGCTCGCCAAATCGGGGGAATATGACAAGCCGGAAGGCAAGACGCAGGTCGATAACATGGTGCGCGTGGCGGAACTGACGCGGCGGGGCTTCATCAACGGCGATATCTCTACGGTCATGAGCCCGCGCACGGTGATCACCTGGGCGCAGAACGCGCTGATCTTCAAGGATGTCGGCTTCGCATTTCGCCTGAGCTTCCTCAACAAGTGCGACGAGGCGGAACGCAGCCTGGTGGCGGAATATTACCAGCGCGTGTTCGGCAAGGATCTGCCCGAGAGCGTGGTGGGCAAGGCTTGAGACGAATCGGTCCGCAGGTGATGCGGCGCATCGCGGCGGGTATGGTCCTGCCGCTGGTGATTGCCGCTGCCCCGACCGAACACGCGAAGGAGTATCGCGCGGGTGGCCCTCCGTTGGGGTTGCTGCCTTCGACGACCCCGGCGGGCGAGCGGGTCGTTACATCGGGAACAGTGGTGGCAATGAGCGTGCTCGGGCGCCCGGATGCGGCGATCCTGGTGGGGCCGGTCGCGCTCGCTTCCGGCGGCGATCGGCGTACCCTGCCGCGCGGCACGGTGCTGGCGGCGACCAGTGTGCCGGGCCTTTCGGATGGGACCGGGCAACTGTTTTGCGAGCGAGCGGAAGGCCAGCCGCCGACCGGGCAGATGCTTCTCGGTCTGGAGGCTATGCCGCGCGCATCCGCCTCCGATGCACGCTTCTGCCTGATCGATACGGACAAGGATTCGTTTTTCGATCACGCCCTGCTGCTCGGGCCAAAGAGTGCGGGGAAGGTGCCGTTCGCCATCCCGAAAGTCGAATTCGGGCTGATCCAGGGCGCGCCGATCGGTGAGAATTCAAGCGTGAAGCTGCGCTATGTCGGGGCGAGCGATGACAAAAAGAGCGTAGCGTTCGACCTGGAAGTGTTCGGCTTCGGGCGGATGCGTGCGCTGGCCGGGGCACGCCACACCGTGTCGATCGTCAAATTGCCAGCGCATGAGATCATCGCCGGGGCCGTGCTGACCGTGCTGTCGTATGACGCCAAGGCCGATGCGGCGACGATCATCATCAATCGCGATCTTGCGCCGGGGCATATCGTGCTGCCAGAGATGGGCAAATGACCACCGACTCTCCCCTCGATCGATTCAAGGCCGTGCTCGGCGGCACGTCGCGCGCTTTGGCCGACGAGCCTGAGATCGAACTGGCCTTCACCGCCGATGCGCCGACCAGTTCGGGCAAGCATATCAAGGTGCCGATGCCGGCGCGTACCCTGCCGGCGGAGCAGGTGGCGGAGGCGCGCGGTTTTGCCGACGGCTTCGCGTTGCGGTTGAAGCATCATGACGTGGCTATGCACACCCGCGCCGCGCCGGGCGACGCAGTGGCGCGTGCAGTGTTCGACGCGGTCGAGGGCGCGCGGATCGAGGCGTTGGGGTCGCGCGGTTATGCCGGAATCACGGCCAATCTGGCGATGGCGCTGGACATGAAGCTGCGCGCCGATCCGATCACGCGGGCGCGCTCGAAGGACGAGGTGCCGTTGTCCACCGCGCTCGGCCTGATGGTGCGCGAGCGACTGACCGGCCAGGGCGCCCCCGCCGTCACCGCGCCGGGCATGGCTTTGGTGCGTGACTGGATCGAGGAGAAAGCGGGCAAGGATCTCGACGCGCTGGCATTTGCGATCGACGACCAGAAGGCGTTTGCGACGCTCACCACCCGCTTGCTGGAAGATCTCGAACTGATCGAGGGGGACATGGTCCCCGAAGACAGCGAAGAGGGTGGAAACGACGACGAGGGCACTGACGAGCAGCAATCCGATGAAGGCGAGGACGGCGAGAGCGAAGGCGAAGACGGTCAGGGCGAAGTGGAGGCGCGGGGCTCGGAGCGCGACGCCGAATCGCAGGACGGCGAGAATGCCGAACAGGGCGACGATGATTTCGAGGATATGGACGGCGAGCCGGGCGACGAGGGTGAAGAGGGCATGCTCCCGGTCCGCCCCAACCGCCCGATGCAGGATTTCGCCGGGCAGTTCGATTACAAGGCTTGGACCACCGCCTATGACGAAGTGATCGCGGCGACCGAACTCTGTGACGCGGACGAACTG
The DNA here is from genome assembly GCF_025363195.1 of Sphingomonas sp. Taxonomy (GTDB): domain Bacteria; phylum Pseudomonadota; class Alphaproteobacteria; order Sphingomonadales; family Sphingomonadaceae; genus Sphingomonas. Next base: position 8,153 of record NZ_JANYEK010000175.1, on the reverse strand, counting down.
GCGCGGTTGCGCTCCTATCTCGACCAGCAATTGGTGCATCTGCAGGGCGCGGTGACGAAGCTGGCCAACCGTTTACAACGACGCCTGATGGCACAACAGAGCCGGTCGTGGGATTTTGATCAGGAAGAGGGGATGCTGGATGCGGCGCGGTTGGCGCGCGTCGTGGTGAACCCGATGCAGTCGCTGAGTTACAAAATCGAGCGCGAGACGGATTTCAAGGACACCGTGGTCACGTTGCTGATCGACAATTCGGGCTCCATGCGCGGACGACCGATCTCGATCGCGGCGATCTCCGCCGACATTCTCGCCCGCACGCTGGAGCGGTGCGGAGTGAAGACCGAGATCCTGGGCTTCACGACGCGGGCGTGGAAGGGCGGGCAGGCGCGTGAGACATGGCTTGCCGCCGGGCGCCCGCCGCAGCCGGGGCGGCTGAACGACGTGCGGCACATCGTCTACAAGCGCGCGGACGAGCCTTGGCGACGGGCCAAACCCTCGCTGGGGCTTATGATGCGCGAAGGGCTGCTGAAGGAGAATATCGACGGCGAGGCGCTGATCTGGGCGCATGGTCGACTGATCGGACGGTCGGAGGATCGCAAGATTCTGATGGTCATTTCGGACGGCGCGCCGGTGGATGATTCGACGCTGTCGGTTAATTCGGGCAGTTACCTTGAACGCCATCTGCGGCAGGTGATCGGCTGGATCGAGAACAAGTCGCCGGTCGAACTGGTCGCGATCGGCATCGGGCACGACGTGACGCGCTATTATCAGCGCGCGGTGACGATCATGGATGCCGAGCAACTGGGCGGCGCGATCATGGAGCAACTGGCGGCGTTGTTCGATACGAATGATTGAGGCACCCGAAAGCGGGTTTCGCGGGCCGGTAAAACGGTCGGTGACGATTGCCGGGCATCAGACCTCGATCAGCCTGGAACCAATATTCTGGAAGGTTCTGGAGGCGGCGGCCGTGCGGCTGGAACTGCCGTTGAGCGCGCTGGTGGCGCAGATCGATGCGGTGCGGATCATGGGCGAGGGTCCGCCGAATCTGGCGAGTGCTATTCGGTCCTGGATTTTGTGCAGTCTCGATCCTCCTCGGAACGGGGAGGGGGACCATTTGCCTCTTCCGGCAAATGGTGGAGGGGGTTCTGCACGAGCGTAACGCTTGCGGCCTGCCCCCTTCACCCTTCGCTAAATGCTCATGGTCTCCCCCCATTCCGGGGAGGATTTCGGTCAGCGCCCCAGCAACACCCGCGCTTGCCCGGCGATCTGCGCCAGCATCGCCGCGTTTGGCGCCGTCGCGGTTTTGGCGCGGTCGACCACTGCCTTGAACTGTGCAACGCGGCCCGCGTTCGCCGCCAGCCATGTCTCGACCTTTGTCTGCGGATCGCCCGACCCGCGGCCAAGGAAGTCCAGCCGCAATTGCTGGAAATCGCGCGCGAGCCCGGCGATGAGCAGGCGTTCCCACGGATCGCTCGGCGAAATACGCGCGGCGTTGGCCTGCGCCCAATCGAGGCCGAGCGCCTGACCAAGCCGGGTGAAGGCGCGCGTTAGCACCAGTTCGTCCAGCCCCAGCCGTTCGCCGAGATCGGCAAGGCCGACCGCGCCGTCCAGTTCGAACAGCCGCACGGTCTTTTGTACCAGCTTCCTGGGTGCCCCCGCCGCTTCGAGCCGCGCGGCGATGCGCGCGCTCTGGGCGCTGGCTTCGTCGAGCAGCAGATGCTTGGTCTGCTTGTCGAGGCTACCGATCCCCTTGGCGAGACGCGCGAGGACTTCGGCCGGCCCCGTGCCGGGACGGCTGACGCGGAGCAGATCGGCAATCTGCGCGCGGGTCGCCACCGCCACCTCATCGAATAAGGCGATTCGTGCCGCCTCAGGCATCGCCGCCGTCTCGATCTCTTTCCACAGCGCGGGTAGATCGAACAATCGTTCGGCGACGACGAACAGAGCCGCGATGTCGGCCATCGCCGCGCCCTCCTCCTCGGCTAGCTCGAACGGGTAGAGCACGCCCATCCGGTTGACGATGCGATTGGCGAGCTTCGTGGCTACGATCTCGCTGCGCAGGCGATGTTCGTCGATCGCCTTGGCGAATTTCTTCTGCATCGCCTTGGGGAAAGCGGCGTGGAGATCGCCCCGTAATTCCGGATCGGTGCCGAGGTCGCTATGTTCGATCGCGTCCTGCAGTGCGAGCTTCGCGGTTGCCAGCAACACCGCAAGCTCTGGCCGGGTTAGTCCCCGCAACTCCTGCACGCGGCGCAAGAGATCGTCGTTCGACACCAGCCCCTCGACCGCGCGGTCGAGCCGCCCGGCACTCTCGAAAATCTCGATCACTCGGACATAGCTCGGCAATGCCTGTGCGCCGTCATTCTCGGCCACCGACAGCGCCAGCGTCTGCAGTCGGTTATCCTCCAGCACGAGGTGCGCGACATCATCGGTCATGCTAGCCAGAAACGTGTTGCGTTTGTCATAGGCGAGGCGGCCCTCGATCATCTCGCGGTTGAGCGCGATCTTGATGTTGACCTCGTTGTCCGAGCAATCGACGCCAGCCGAATTGTCGATGAAGTCGGTGTTGATCCGGCCTCCACGGCTCGAAAACGCAATGCGTGCCGCCTGTGTGACGCCAAGGTTGGCACCCTCGCCGATCGCCGTGGCGCGCAGATCTTCAGCATCGACGCGAAGACGATCGTTTGCGGGGTCGCCGACCGAGATATTGTTCTCGGCGGCCGCCTTTACATAGGTTCCGATGCCGCCGAACCAGATCAGATCGACCGGCGCCTTCAGGATCGCGGAAATCAGCGCGGTCGGCTCCATCTCGTCGGCGTCCACGCCTAGGGCGGTGCGAATCTGCTTCGACAATTTGATCGTCTTGTCGGTGCGCGGAAACACGCCACCGCCCTTGGAGATCAGTTTCGTATCATAATCCGCCCAGCTCGATCGCGGCAAAGCGAACATGCGGTTGCGTTCCTCCCAGCTCGATGCCGGATCGGGATCGGGATCGAGGAAGATGTGGCGATGGTCATAGGCCGCGAGGATCTTCAGCGTTTTCGATAGCAGCATGCCGTTGCCGAAAACGTCGCCTGACATGTCGCCGCAACCGACGACGGTGATCGTTTCGCTTTGCACGTCAACGCCGCGTTCGGCGAAGTGGCGCTGTACGCTGAGCCATGCACCCTTGGCGGTGATGCCCATCGCCTTGTGATCGTAGCCAACCGATCCGCCGGACGCGAACGCATCGCCAAGCCAGAAATTGTGTTCCAGAGCGATCGCGTTGGCGACGTCGGAGAAGGTCGCCGTGCCCTTGTCGGCGGCGACGACGAAATACGGATCCTCCGTATCGAGGATCTTTACGCCGGCGGGATGCACCACTTTCCCATCGACGATGTTGTCGGTGATCGACAGCAAAGTGCGGATGAACACGCGGTAGCTTTCGGTCCCCTCGGCCAACCACGCATCGCGGTTCGAAGGGGCCGGAAGCTGCTTGGGATAGAAGCCGCCCTTGGCACCGGTCGGCACGATCACCGCGTTTTTTACGCGCTGCGCCTTCATGAGTCCGAGGATCTCGGTGCGGAAATCGTCGCGTCGGTCGGACCAGCGCAAACCACCGCGCGCAACCGGGCCGGCGCGCAGATGAATGCCCTCGATGCGCGGTGAATAGACCCAGATCTCGCGCCACGGCACGGGCGCTGGCAGGCCGGGGACGAGGTGGCTGTCGAGCTTGAACGCCAACGCGACTTCCCCGGCCGGGGCGAAGGCGTTGGTGCGTAACGTGGCGACGATTACGCTGCGCAGGGCACGCAGGATGCGGTCGTCATCGATCGCCGAAACACTGTCCAGGCCGCGTTCGATCGCCGCGTCGGTGGCCTCGATCCTATCACTTTTGCGTGCCGGATCGTGCGCGGCGTTGAACCGGTCGATCAGGCAGGCCGCGACGCCGGGCGCGCGCCGCAACGCATCGACCACGGTGGAAAGGCCATAGGTTACGCCCGCCTGCCGCAGATACCGGAACCAGGCGCGAAAGAGCACCACCGATTTGGGCGCCATGCCGGCATCCACGATCAGGCGGTTGAAGGCATCATTCTCAGCATGCCCTTCCAGCACGGCGGCGATCGCGCCTTCCAGCACGCTGGCGTCATCGGCGAAGGGCTTGGCTGCCTCGACCAGGAATTCGTGGACGAAGCCCTTGGCGTCGTCCTCCAGCGCAGTCGGCATTTCGGCGATCACGCGGAAGCCGAAATTCTCCAGCACCGGCACTGCATCAGACAGCGCCAGCGCGCCGCCTTCACGGTAGATTTTCAGCCGCGACCCGCCGCGGTCGTCGGCATAAAGCCGCACGGCGCGGTCGTCGTCATTGTCGAGCCGCGCGAGACACAATATGTCGCGCGCCGCCTCTTCCGGCGTGGTGCTGTTGCGATAGCCCGGCGGGAAGGTGGCGGCATGGCGCAACGCAAGACGCGCGGCGCGCGGCGCATCGACCAGTTCGCCCAAGGCCGATTCGACCGCCGGTACCCAGCCCCGCACCATGCGGGCGAGCCGCGCGTCGAGCGGAGCGGCGTCCGGCATATTGCCTTCGCCGCGCAGATCGAACGTGTAACGCATCATCGCCACCACGCCGTCTTCCAGCGCGATCGTCCAGTTGAGCAGCGCGCCGTTGCACGCTTCCCCCAGCATCTCGCCAATCGCGATACGGCGTGCGGTGGTCAAATCGTCGCGCGGCAACCAGACGAAGGCGAACATGTGCCGTCCGAGCATGGAGCGCACCAATACCAGCTTGGGCCGAGGACGATCCGCCAGCGACATCGCGGTCAGTGCGAGGTTTTCCAGGCTCGCCGCATCGAACGCGGTGACCAGATCGTGCGGCAAGGCCGCCAGCGCATGGGTTAGCGCCTTGCCGGTGTGACCCTTGGGGTCGAAGCCGAATTTCGCCTCCAGCGCGGCGAGGCGGGTGCGCAGCACGGGAACCTCTTGCGGCGGTGCACCGAGTGCGGCGCTGGTCCACAATCCGGCGTGGATCGACAGGCCGACGACCTTCTTGCCCTCGATCACCGGCACCAGCGCAAGATCGAGCGGGACGTGGCGGTGCACGCCCGAGATACAGTTCGACTTCAGCAGCAAAGGCGCTTCCCCACCCTGCTGGAACCATTCGAGCGCAAGCGTGCGCGAGGTTTCGGCAAGGATCGGTACGTCCTGAACATTGCGCGACAGGCCAAGCGAAGCCTTGCTTCTGGCACCGACCCACACTTCGTGGCCGAGCAGGGTGAAATTGCCGTCGAGGAACCAGCGTAGCAGTGCCGCCCCTTCCTGGCCGCCGGCTGTACTCGCTAACGTCTCGGCATCTGCTGCCATGACTTTCTGCAGTTCGGGCCAATCGGCGACGGCGGCGCGCACATCGGCCAGATTGCGCTGCAAAGCGGCGACCAAGTCCCGCCGGTCGCGCGCATCGGCGCGTTCCAGTTCGAGATAGACCATCGATTCCGCCGCACCAGTATCCCCGACATCGGTCAACAGCCCGTTTGTGTCGCGCGTGACGCGCAGCACGGGGTGAATGATACGATCGATGACGATGTTGTGCGCGCCGATCGTGGCGGCGATCGAATCGACCAGAAAGGGCATGTCGTCATTGACGATCGCCAGCCGCATCCGCCGGCGCGTTTCGGACTGCGGATCGGTGCCGGGCAGACTCTCCAGCTCGATTGCCGGGATGTTGGGCAGGCGGGTCTCGGCGGTCGCGGCGACGAACATTGCCGCCTCGGCGCGCTCCTTCTTGCCGAAATCCTGCAACTCCCCCGGAAGTGCACCTTTGGTCAATCGGGCGGCAAGCGCATCCGACAGCGATTTCAGCATAGTCTTGGCCATAGGCTCAGCCCTATGCGCCTGCCGCTTTTTTAGCTCAAGCCCCGTGGTGTTGCTCAATCGGCGGGCAGTGAAGGTCAGGTGGCCGCGCGGATCGCCTTTTCGGTCAGCGCCGCATCGCCGATAGCGGCGACGACTTGCATTTCGCCATCCGCCCCGGCCCGCGCGAGCAGAACGACATAGTCGCCCACCGTCACCCCGGTATCGAGTGCGAAGCTGGCCAGCACCGGTCGGGTCGACAGCGCGCTACGATGATCGACTGGCGGCTTCGTCACCGGCTGACGCAAAGCGCGCTCGGCCTTGACCACGCCCTTGATGCCGCCTTCGAAACCCTCGAGGAACTCCCCCAGCGCGTTCGTGCCCACACCGACGCGGCGGGCGTGGCTCAACACAGTAGCATATTCAGTCAGACGGGTTTTGTCATAATCGGCACCGAAGACCAGCTTGACGATCGGCGTCATCGGCGCGCGCAATTGCAAGGTGATGCCCGCGGCATCGAGCAGTGCTTCATACCCGGCCGGATCGCGATCGGCGGCCGCGGCGAAATCGTGCGCGCGACCCAAAGCGCGGTACAAGGTTGCGCGGGTACGTGTATCGGCGGCACGGACGGCGGCGGCGGTCTGCTGTGCAAGCATCAACTGGTCGGCAAGGTTTGCCGCCGGACGCATCTCGATATCGTCCGACTCTTCACGCTCGGCGCTTGGGCCATCGGCCCAGACCGGCGCAGGCGCGGGGCGTGGTGGTGCGGCGCGCACGGCGGCCATCACCTCGGCATCCAGCGTCGCCTGCGTCTCGGCATCGACCAGTTCCTTCCAATTGATCACGCCGTAGATGAAATCGATCGTGTCCTCATCGGACGAAAACGGCATCAGGATGCCGCGATACATCGTGTTGAACCCGCGCTGCGACACGAATTCGGCCTCGAAGCCGATCGGCGCGCGATTGGCGATGATCTGCAGATAATGGTCGGTCAGGCGCGACAGCAGTGAGCGACTCGGCACCTGCGAGATCAACGTTACCGAGGCATCCAGATCGCATTCCGTGCGGAGTGCCGTGCCGAGGTAAGCGATCACCGGATCCTCGATCCCGCGCGAGAAATCGAGCAGCACGGCGTGGGGCCCGAAATCGGCGATATTGGCGGGGTCGAGATCCTCGATCGAGGGATATGCGCGGCCGCGCAGCAGCGAGACCCAATGGTTGTACGCCCGCACATGCATGCGCCGTTCGTCGGTGCCGATCTCGATTTTCGGTTCGCTGGCCACGGGCTCGTCAAACTCGCTCTCGATCCGATCCGCGTTGAGCCGATCCGCGTTGAGGTCGCCATCGAAGCCGCGAACATTGTCCATTGCGCATACACCCTTCGTGGACCGTCCATCCGATCCGTTACACGGCCACGCTTGTGCACCCGTCGTGGTAAACGATGCGTAAAGAAGGGCGATGGATGCCACGTTGCGCGCATCCGCAGCGCAAGGGCGCTTGTAAGCACGACAATGACCTGCTAACCGCGCCGCCTCGTGAAGGCTGCAATCCAGCCCGCACGAAGCGCCGCTTTAGCTCAGTTGGTAGAGCATCGCATTCGTAATTAGCGGGTCTCCGCGAAATCCGAGTGCGATCACAACGGGCTAGCGCGGGGGAAGAGAAGTTAGTAGGGCCTTAGTAGGGCACAAGCCGCTTTAGCTCAGTTGGTAGAGCATCGCATTCGTAATGCGGGGGTCACAGGTTCGAGTCCTGTAAGCGGCACCACTTCCGGTCAAAGATGGGCACCGTCCCTTCGAGACGTGGGACACCGTTGGTGACCCCACTTTCGAGGGCAGCCTTGGGTCCGGAGATCAGGATTTCGTCCCGCGACACCGTGACGGAAGATACCAGCATCCTGAGATAGGCGGTGCGTAGCATCGGATCATCGTCGCGCAGCTTTAACGACAGAAGCTCTCCGAATCGGGCCACCGTGTCAGCGGTAATCTTCCGCGAGCCGCGAGCAAGCTGCGTTTCGAGTGTATCGATGCGCGCCGACGAAGCCGCAAGCGCACCACGGTTATCGCCCATGCGCCTCGCAAAGGCGGGATCGCGCGGCCCCATCACGCCTTCTTCGACAAGCACCAACAGCCGGTCAATCGCCGTTCGCAGACGGGTCTGCTCGGCACGAGCATGAACCAACTCGGTTTCGCGGATTGTGCGCTTCTGGTCCGATAGGTTGACGACATCCTCGAGCAGCGTCTGCAGCCGCTCGGGCGCGAGGAGCTGCCGTTCGACCGCATCGAGCACAGTCCTATCAAGAAGCTCACGGCGTATGCTAGGCCCGTCGCAGG
>NZ_JANYEK010000170.1 GCF_025363195.1 Sphingomonas sp. | reverse complement strand
GCGCGGTGTGTTTTGTGGAGCGCGATCCCCGCCGTCAATTCCGCAGTCTCTGCATCGTCGAGCGCGCGCAGATCGAGTTCCATGCCCATATGGCCGAACATTGCGGTCTGGACGCGGAGCGCCATCGACAACCGCCGCCCGGTGATGTGGCATGTGCCCGGCCCGACATGCGTACCGAGCAGTTCGGCGGGCAGGAAGTGGGAGGCGCCCTGCTGAATCTTGAGCCGGTCGAGCGCGTCGTTCGAATCCGACGTCCAGATGCGGTCGGTGCGGGCAAGCATGCCGTAATCGGCGCGTCCGCCGCCGGAAGCGCAGCTTTCGATTTCCAACGCCGGGTGCGCCGCGCGCAGGCGATCCAGCACGTCGTACAATCCCAGCACATGCGCATTGGCGGCGGCGCGTCCGTCGATCCCGCCCGGCTGGCTGAGATCGCGGTTCATGTCCCATTTGAGATACGCGATGTCGTGCGCGCGCAGCAATGCGTCGACCGCGGCGAACAGGTGATCGCGCACCTCGGCGCGGCCGAAATCGAGCACCAGCTGGTTGCGGAATTCCATCACCGGAGCAGGCGGGGTCGCCAGCGCCCAACCCGGGTGGGCGCGATACAGGTCGCTGTCGGGATTGACCATTTCCGGCTCGACCCACAGCCCGAATTCCATGCCCAATCCGGTGACGTGCGCGATCACCGGATCGAGGCCGTCCGGGTAGATGGCGGGATCGACGCGCCAGTCGCCGAGCCCGGCAGTGTCGTCGCGCCGCCCCATGAACCAGCCGTCGTCGAGCACGAACCGTTCCGCACCGACCGATGCGGCATGGTCGGCGAGGTCCATCAACGTCGCGGGATCGTGCTCGAAATAGATCGCCTCCCAGCTATTATAATGCACCGGGCGCGGTTTGGCGCGGAGGCGGGCATGGTCGGAGCGGGCGCGCAGGTTATCGTGGAAGGCTTGCGATAAGGCCGTCAGGCCGTGATCCGTCACCGATGCGAACAGATCGGGCGTACGATATGTTTCGCCGGGCTCCAGGCGGATTTCTCCGGGAAGCAGCAGCGCCTCCATCGCGACGTGCGCGCGGCCATCCGGCAACGTCTCGACGGCGGTGCGGTGGTTGCCGCTCCAGCCAAGATGGAAACCATAAGCGCGGCCCTGTCGTTCGGTCGTGTCCGGTTCGGTGGCGATGATCGCGGGGAAGGCATCGTGGCTGGTGCGCCCGCGCCGGTTTTCGCGCATCCATAATCCTGGCGGACGGTCCATCGCGTGGCGCTGGAATTCGCCGGCCCAGCGCCCCTCGAACCCGATCAGCCTGGTGACGAAGCCGGGTAGGGGGATAACCGGGGCAGCGAGCGCGGCGAGATCGAGCGTGCCGATGCCGCTGTTGCGAATTTCGGTCGAGCCGATCAGCACGTCGCCTGCCGGATCGAGCGATAGGCGGTGAATCAGCGCGATGCCTGCCACCGGATCATGGCTGTCGATCGTGATTCTATGATCGACCTGATCGACCGAGACGATCGTCGCATAGGTCGCCCAGTCGCGCCCCGCACGATGCGCGGCGATCCCCGGGCGACCCGGAAAGCCCTGCCCGGCCAAGGGTGTCAGTGCGACGGGAGCCTCGATCGCGGGTGACCCCTGTGCCTCCTCCCGCACACCGAGCAACGCGAGCGTGGCACCGCCGGTGTCGCGCGACAGGCGCGGCCCCCAATACAGGATCGCGGGCACGCCGCCCGACAGGTCGATGATCAGGCTGGTCGTCCTGCCGTCGAGCCGGGTGAATTGCATGGGATCGGTGTTGGTCATACCGCACTCTCTCGCTAGCGTCGAAGCGCTGGATTTCGGTCAATTTGATTGACCGCGCTCATTTATACGATAAATATGCAAAGACGTTGGGATTGTCTATCACATCCCGCTGGCGATCGCGCCCGAAACGAGGCGCGGCGACGGGAATTGAAGCAGGAGAGGAAGTCGGTTCGTGCTGGGTGTCTGCTATTATCCCGAACATTGGCCCGAAGATTGGTGGGCCCAGGACGCTGCGCGGATGAAGGCGTTGGGGCTCACCTATGTGCGGATCGGCGAATTCGCCTGGAGCCGCTTCGAGCCCGAACCGGGCGTCTATGACTTCGACTGGTTCGATCGTGCGATCGAGACACTAGGTGCGGCGGGGCTGAAGGTCGTGATCGGCACGCCGACCGCGACGCCACCGAAATGGCTGATCGACCGCAACCCGGAGGTTATGCCGGTCGATGTGAAGACCGGGCGCGTGCGCGGGTTCGGATCGCGGCGGCATTATGATTTCTCCAGCCTCGTCTACCGCGCAGCCGCCGTGGCGATCAGCGAAAAGCTCGCGAGCCGCTATGGCGAGAATCCAGCCGTCGCAGGGTGGCAGACCGATAACGAACTCGCCTGCCATGATACCACGCCGAGTGCCTCGCCTGCTGCACGCGACGGGTTTCGTAACTGGTGCCGCCGGCGGTATGGCGATGTCGCCGCGCTCAACACTGCCTGGGGCAACGTATTCTGGTCGATGGAATATCGCGACTTCGAAGAGATCGAATTGCCGGTCGGTGCGGTTACCGAGACCAGCCCGGCGCACCGCATGGCGTTCAAGCGCTACAGCTCCGATCAGGTCGTCGCGTTTCACGATGCGATGATCGCGGTGATCCGGCGGCATTCGCTCGGGCGGTTCGTCACCCACAATTTTATTCCGATGCATGAGACGGACGTCGATAACCACGCGCTGGCGAAGGGGCTCGATTTCGCGGCATACGACAATTACCCGCTCGGGCGGATCGACCTGACGATGGCCGATGCTCCGCCCGAAAAATTCCGCCCTTACATGCGCACCGGCCACCCCGATTTCGGCGCGGTGTTCTTCGACCAGACGCGCGGGCTGACCGGTACGCGCTTCTGGGTGATGGAGCAGCAGCCGGGGCCGGTGAACTGGGCAGGCCACAACCCAAGGCCAGCGCCCGGCATGGTGCGGCTGTGGACGTGGGAAGCGTTCGCGCATGGTGCCGATGTGGTCAGCTATTTCCGCTGGCGGCAGGCACCCTTCGCGCAGGAACAGATGCATGCCGGCCTCGAACGCCCCGACCGCACGCCCGCCGAGGCATGGCCGGAGATCGAGCGGGTCGCGGCGGAACTGGCGCTAGTCGATCTTGCCGCCGATCCGGTGACGCCGGCGTCGGTTGCGATCATGGTCGATGTCGAGGCGCAATGGCTCGGCGAGATTGAGCGGCAGGGCGACAGCTATGATTATACGACGTTGCTGCTCGACTGGTATGGCGCGCTGCGGCGGCTCGGCCTCGATGTCGACTTCGTCGCGCCGGATGGCGATCCGGCACCCTACAAGCTGATCCTCGCGCCTGCGCTGGCGATGCCGTCGGCGGAGACCGTGGCGGGCCTGGTGGCTTCCTCGACGGTGACGCTGTTCGGTCCACGATCGGGCGCGAAGACCAAGGACGTGACGATTCCCGACGGGCTGGCCCCGGGCAATTTGCGCGATCTGCTGCCGATCCGGATCCTGTCGGTGGAGACGATCCGGCCCGATTGCGCGGGGTCGATCCGCTTCGACGGGGTCAACCATGCCAGCATGACCTGGCGCGAGACGATCGATGCTGGCGCGTGTGAGGTCTTGGCGCGGTATGAGGACGATGCCCCCGCGCTCGTCGCATATGGTCGGCACCATTATCTTGCGACGCTGACCGACCCGGGCTTGCTCGACGCGCTGTTCGCTTCGCTGTGCGCCAAAGCCGGGGTGGCGACCCAGCCTGTTGCCGGCGATGTCAGGGTGCGCGGGCGCGGGAATCTGCGGTTTGCGTTCAACTATGGTGCCGATCCGGTCGATTGCCCTGCGCCCGATGATGCGAAATATCTGATCGGCGGTGCGACCATCGCGCCGCGCGATCTATCGGTATGGAAGGTTGTGTCATGATCGGACGCTGGATGATCGGTCTGCTGGCCCTGATCGCGCCGGGGGCGGTGATGGCGCAAATCCCCGCCGACGCGCCCGAACTTGCCGCACGCGGGTCGGCGCCGGTGGGAACGCAAAGTCTGGTGCTGACCGATCCCGATCGCTTCGACGTGATGAAGCCCGATGGGTCTGGCGGGTTCATGCGTGGCGTGCGGACACTGCCGATCGAGATCTGGTATCCGGCGATCGCGGCGGCGAAGGGCGCGCAGCATATCATCTATACGATGCCCGCGCCGTTTCTGGGCGGGCGCAAGAGTGATCCCAATCTGCGGTTGAGCTTCTCCGGAAATGCTGCGCGGGGGGCTGCCCCCGCAGCGGGGCGGTTCCCGCTGGTCGTGCTGTCGCATGGCTATAACAATCGCGCGGTCGGGTTCAGCGATCTCGCTGAGAACCTTGCGTCCAAGGGCTATGTCGTCGTCGCGATCGAGCATGGTGACGTCGACCCGGCCAAAGCTGGATCACCCCGCGCCTCCTTCCTCCAGGTGCTGGTCGATCGCAGCGCGGACCAGCGCTTCGTGATCGCGGAAGTGGCGCGTCGTGCGTCCTCGATGCGGTCCGGTGTGTTCGCGCATATCGATGCCGCGAACTTCGCGCTCGCGGGATATTCGATGGGCGGATACGGCGCGATCGCATCGGCGGGGGCGGGGTATGATGCCAAGTCGCCATTGATAGCAATGATCCCGCCGGCATTGCTCGCCGGGTCAATGGAAGCCGATGACAGGCCCGTCCCCGGCCTCAAGGCGCTCATCCTGTTCGGCCCGTGGGGTGGTGCGCCTGCGACGAGGATGTGGACGCCGGCCGCGATGGCGAAGATCACCGCGCCGACCCTGCTGATCGATGGCAACCGCGACGATATCGTCGACTATAAGGGCGGCGTGCAGTGGTTGCGCGATGCGATGGAGGCGTCGGATCGCTATCTGCTCACCTACCGTGAGGCGCGGCACAATATCGCGATGAACGCTGCACCTGCGTCGGTCGCGAACGATTATATATATATCGACAAGTTCGACGAGCCGGTGTGGCGCAAGGACCGGATCCTCGCGATCAACGCCCACATGATCACCGCCTTTCTCGATCTCCATCTGAAGGGGATCGGCGAGCGGGCGAGCTATCTGAACGTGCCGACGGCGATCGCCGATGACGGCATTTGGCCGCTCAAGGACGGTGCGGCATCGGGCGCTAGTGTTGCACAGCCGACCGGGCCGACCGCGACCTATTGGCGTGGTTTCCAGCGTCGCTGGGCACTTGGACTGGAACTCGATCACCAATCTCCGGCCAAGGATGGCGCGCATGGAACTCGGTAATCTCCAGATCTGGATCTGTGTCGGGTTGACGCTGGCGGTCGGGCTGGCAACCTTCTGGCAGGTAAAGCGGACGGGTGGTCGCGGCGGCAATTCGGCGCGAGAATTCTTCCTCGCCAACAAGGGGCTGTCGTGGTTTTTCGTCGCGGGGTCGATCACCATCACCAACCTGTCGAGCGAACAGCTGGTCGGCATGAATGGCAACCAGATGGCGTTGCTCGCCTGGTGGGAATTGTCGGCGGTGGCGGGCCTGTTGATGCTCGCCCTCGTGTTCCTGCCGATCTATTATCGCTACCAATGCACCACCGTCACCGAACTGCTCGAAAAGCGGTATAACAACGCCAATGTCCGTGCGGCGATCGGCGGGCTGTTCCTGTTCGGCAATATCGTGATCTATCAGCCGATCATGCTCTACACGAGCGCGCTGCTGATGAAATCGATGTTCTGGCTGGACACGCCGATCATTGTACTCGCCGCGATCTTCGGCATCGTCGGCGCGGCCTATGCGATTATCGGCGGCCTGCGCGCGGTGGCGATCACCGATACGTTCAGCGGCATTCTGCTGCTCGGCATGGGCACGCTGGTGGTCTATCTGGCGCTTGGCGCGATCAATTTCGATTTCAGCGGCATCCCGGCGGAACGCCTGACGATGATCGGCGCGCCCGACAGTCCGATTCCCTGGCCGACCTTGTTTACCGGCATGATCTTCATCCAGATGTTCTATTGGTCGACCAACCAGACGATCACGCAAAAGGCGATGGGCTCGCCCAATCTGAAAGAGGCGCAGAAGGGCCTGTTCGCCGCGATCGTCTTGCGCGTCCTCATCATCCCGCCGATGGTCG
>NZ_JANYEK010000168.1 GCF_025363195.1 Sphingomonas sp. | reverse complement strand
GAATCTCGTCGATCGACTTCAGGCGTGCATCGGCACGGACGAGAAAGCTCTCGCCGGCGCGCCGGACATAGTTCGAGCCGGCAGAAAGGTTGGCGCGTTCCAGCGCGTCGGCGAGTTCGGTGATCGACAGGCCATAGGACGCCAGCGCGTTCAGATTGGGCTCGACGATATATTGCTTCACATAGCCGCCATTGGAATCGACGCCGGCAACGCCTTTCACTGTGCGCATCTGCGGCCGAATGATCCAATCCTGCACGGTCCGAAGATACGCCGCCTTGGCGAGCGGCGTGGCCAGTCTCTCACCTTCAGGCGTCAGATAGCTGGCGTCAGATTGCCAGCCGGGGGTGCCGTCGACAATCTTGACGCCCTTCGCGTCGGGGTGGCGATAAGCGATCGAATAGAAGAAAATCTCCCCCAGCCCCGTGCTTAGCGGAGCAAGGTTGGGCTGGATGCCAGCGGGCAGACTTTCCCTGGCCTGCGCGAGCCGCTCGGTCACCTGCGCCCTCGCGAAGTAGATGTCGGTTGCATCGGTGAACACCGCTGTTACCTGACTAAAGCCGTTGCGCGACAAGGAACGCGTCATCTCCAGGCCTGGAATGCCGGCCAGCGCCGTCTCCACCGGGAATGTCACCTGTTTCTCGATGTCGACCGGACCGAGCGTTGGCGCGAAGGTGCTGATCTGCACCTGTCGATTGGTGACATCGGGCACGGCGTCGATCGGCAGCTTGGTGATCTGCCAGGCACCGAAGGCGATGACGAGCAGCGTCAGGAACGCTACCAGCCAGCGCATCCGCACCGAGAGGCTAAGGATGCGAGCGATCATTCTGCCTGCTCCTTCTCGATTTCGGCCTTGATCAGGAAGGCGTTTGTCGTCGCGATCGGCGTGCCGGCGGTCAGGCCCGATGCGATCCCGACGAATCCGCCCGATCGACTACCCACCTGGACGGCCTGCGCCTTGAAGCCTCTCCGGGTCCGCACGAACACGACGCTGCGCTCGCCCAACGTCTGGACCGCGTCCTGCGGCACCATTACGCCGTTCTTCGTGGCACCGCCGCTGGCGAAGATGCGGACCTGGATGAGCTGGCCGGGTGCCAAGGTGCTGCCGCCGGCGGTCGGCACCACGACGACGGTTGCCGCGCGCGTATCGGGATCGATCACGCCGGTTGCCGAACGGACGCTAGCTTCGGCCGTCATACCCTCGGCAAGGATCAGCTCGACCCGGTCGCCGGCGCGCACGCGCGGCGCATCCGCTGCCGGCAGATTGGCGATGACCTGAAGGCGGCGCGGATCGACGACGCGGAACAGCTCTGCCTCGGCCGCGACGAATTGACCAAGTTTGGCGGTCGCCGCAGTGATTCGTCCGGTCACCGGGCTCACCACGGCGATCGAACGACCATCGCTCGACAGGCGTACCGCGCTGGCCGCAGCCCGCGCACGGCGCGCGTCCGCCTGCGCGACGGCGAGGTTCGCTTGTGCGGACTCGAGGTCAGCCCGTGCGGACACGCCTTGGTGCACAAGCGATTGCTCGCGAGCCGCCTGCTTGCCGGCGAGCGTGACCCGTGCCGATGCGGCGGCCCCATCCGCAGCGATTTGCGAGGCGTCACGGCTCTCGACGAGCGCGAGCGTCTCGCCTTGCCGAACGGGGTCGCCGATGAGTTTCATGATCCGCGTGACCGTGCCGGGCGCCCGAGCGGTGATGACCGCTTCAGCGTCGGGTGTCGCTTTCACGGTCGCCGCTGCAGCGATCGCCGCATCCAGTTCGCCGGCCATTGCCGGCGCAACCGTGATCTGCGAGCTGGCGATGCCCTGCGGCGTGATCGCGAGAGTATGGGACGGGGCCGAGGGCGCGGCGGTCGGGAGCACCGGCGCGGGTTAAGCGGGCTGCGTGAAGCGCGCCGCGCCGAAACCCAAGGCAGCAGCCGCGACCAGCCCGATGGCAGCCCCGGCATAAAGGCGGTTCGTGTCGTTCATTGGACCGGTTCTCCGGTAAGGGTGAGACCCGACAGGCGGGCAAGAAGGATGCGGGCGTCGAGGCGGGCGACCGCAGCGTCGAGGATGGAACCACGCGCGACGCCAAGATTGTGGCGCGCGGCCAGCAGCTCGATCAAAGGAGCCTTGCCAGCCTCATAGGCGATACGCGCAAGCCGATACCCCTCGTCGGCGGTCGCCATCGCCCGCTCGGCGGCGACCGCCCGCAGGTCTGAGGCTTCGACCAAAGTCCCGACCGCGCGGGAATTTGCCTCGGTGTCGAGCCGGATCACCGCCGCGCGGGCCTCGGCGCCTTGCAATTCAGCGCGCGCGGCGGCGATGTTGCCCGTATTACGGTCGAAGAACGGTAGCGGGACCGACACGCCGGCGACTATTGCCGGGCCGCTCGCAACACGAAGCTGGCGGACGCCGACCTGAACGGTCACGTTGGGAATCGCCAGCCGCTGTTGAACAGTCACTTGGCGCGCCGCGGCTTGCCGCTCAGCCTCGGCTGCACGCACCGCGGTCGATTGGAGCGGATCGATCGGTCCGCTCGGCGGCTTGGCATTGAGGCGATCGAGCAGCGATTCCGAGACGCTGGTGTACGGCATCGACACGCCGGCGAGCGCGGAAAGACGCGCTAACGCCAACGTGTGTTGCGCCCGAGCAGCCTCGAGTTCGGCTTGCAAGGTGTTGAGTTCGGTTTCCGATTGAACTTGCCGCAGCCGCGCTTCCTTGCCCGAAGCGACGAGTGCGCTGGCAACTTTGAGGTCGGCAGTTGCTTCCTCGACTTCATCCTCTGCGAGACCGATACGGCGATCGGCAATCTCGGCACCGGCATAGGCGCGCGCCAGTTCCGAAACGAACGCGAGGCGGCCATCCGTTCCGCGTGCCTGCGCGGCGACCACGCCTGCTTCGCCCGCTGCTATTCGCGCCGCACGCTTCCCGCCCAGCTCGATCGGCTGGTCGATCTGCAACGTCGTCTGCTGCTCGCTTCGCGCATTATCGGTGAGATCGCCCGCGAAGTTTTCGGCATACACATTGATGGACGGATTGGGCCGTGCGCGCGCCTGTCGCGCGAGACCTTGGGCGCGCGCGACATCCGCCTGAAGCGCCGCTACGCGCGGCGATTGCTCCGCCTGACGTAAAAGCTGTGCAAAAGGTGGGGCGGGATCAGCCCACGCCGCGCTGGCGAGCACCATGCTCGCGACGCTGCCGGTCAACGCAAGACCACGCCGCCGACCAAAGAAGTCGTTCATCTCTCTATTCTCCACGGTTGAACCTCGTTCCGCGCGACACGCGCCGGCCCGGGTCAGTGGCGAGGAGGTCTCAGCAATCCACCGGGATCGATCCCTTTGTTCAGGGCCGTTTCGCCGTCAGGCCAGGGAAGCATCGTGACTGTGACGCCGGGCGCTTCCGCCGCCTGCGCGGTCGCAAGAACACCTTCCCCCGCCGCATGGGCCGCGAGGTGAGCCGTACCGTCTAGATCAGCTTGACCCCGCGCTTCATCGTCATGCTCGACAAAGGTTGCCCGGGGCAGATCATCCATATGGACGATGCGGCCGTGCCAGCCGGACAGCGTGACAATTCCG
>NZ_JANYEK010000162.1 GCF_025363195.1 Sphingomonas sp. | reverse complement strand
CGCTGGAAGAGAGCGAGGATCTGGGCGGATTGCTGGTGCGGCTGAGGCTGCCGGCGGCAAATTGAGCCGTCGGGGGACCGACAATGTGACCGTGCCGACATCGGCCAACCCGGTCCGATCCATTGCCCCAAGGGAGTGGTTCTTGGCGGTGAGCCATGCGCAGCACAAAGCATTGGTGACGAGCCCGCCGAACCGCTCCAACTAGACGCGCTCGGGTTACCGGCTCGCGCTGGCGTTCGTTCAGAAAGGGGCTACCCCTGACGTGTCGAACGGTTCGACGCAGGGTGCAGTGACGAAGGGCGCTCGCCCATGACGCAGGGCAGCGAACAACGCCACCTTGCGACATGAGCGATGCCACGCCCTTCGTCGCCACAGCTTTACGCCTCGACCAGCAATTCTGCCCGTAGCGTCCAGGCGGCCCCGACCATCGCCCGGATCGCGGGCTTCACCTCTTCCCAGGTGCGGGTCTTGAGACCGCAGTCCGGGTTGACCCAGAGCTGTTCGGGGCGGAGATGCTGCTGCGCCAGACGCATCAACGCTACCATTTCATCCTCACCCGGAACGCGCGGTGCGTGGATGTCGTACACCCCCGGCCCGATCGCGCTGGGGTAACGGTACGCCGCAAAGCCTTCCAGCAACTCCATGTGCGACCGCGCGGTCTCAATCGAGATCACGTCGGTGTCCATCGCGCCTATGGACGGCAGGATGTCGTTAAACTCCGAATAGCACATGTGCGTGTGGATCTGCGTCGCATCGGCCACACCCGCTGCCGACAGCCGGAAGCAATCGACCGCCCAGTTGAGATAATGCTGCCAGTCGCGGTTGCGCAACGGCAACCCCTCGCGCAGCGCGGCCTCATCGATCTGGATCGCCTTGCAGCCTGCCGCTTCCAAGTCGCCCACCTCGTCGCGGATCGCAAAGGCGATCTGACGGCAGCTCG
This sequence comes from Sphingomonas sp., assembly GCF_025363195.1. Taxonomy (GTDB): domain Bacteria; phylum Pseudomonadota; class Alphaproteobacteria; order Sphingomonadales; family Sphingomonadaceae; genus Sphingomonas. The sequence goes on along the minus strand of NZ_JANYEK010000162.1, from coordinate 1,702 downwards.
CTTCGCGCGGCTGGTCATCGCGGACGAACGACCAGTTGAGAATCGTCACCGGACCGGTGAGCATACCCTTCATCGGCTTGTCCGTGAGACTTTGCGCATACCGCCACCATTCGACCGTCATCGGCTTTGGCCGCGACACGTCCCCGAACAGGACCGGCGGGCGGACGCAGCGCGACCCATAAGACTGGACCCAGCCGTTGACAGTGAAGGCGAATCCGGCGAGTTGCTCCCCAAAATATTGCACCATATCGTTGCGTTCGAACTCGCCGTGCACGAGCATGTCGAGGCCGACCTCCTCCTGCCAGCGCACCGCGCGCGCCGTCTCCTCGCGCAGGAACTGGTTGTAGCTCGCCTCGTCGAGGTTGCCGCGATTATGCTCGGCCCGGGCATGGCGCACTGCGGCGGTCTGCGGGAACGATCCGATGGTGGTGGTCGGGAAAAGCGGCAAGGCCAGCGTCTCGGCCTGCGCCGCAATCCTTGCCGCATGTCCCGAGCGGCGTTGACGCAGGTCGGGCGTCGCACCGGCGATCCGCGTCGCGACCTTCGGATCATGGATTTTCCGCGAGACTTTCCGTGAGGCTGCGGCATCGGCAGAGGCCGCCAACGCACTCGCCACGCTCGCGCGACCATTATTGAGCGCGCGCTTGAGGATCGACAATTCGTCGACCTTCTGCACCGCGAAAGCGAGCCATTGCTTCACCTCGTCCTCCAGCTTGATTTCGAGCGCGAGATCGACCGGAACATGAAGCAGCGAACAAGACGGCGCGATGATCACATCTCGCGTGGCAGCAATTGGCTCCACCCGATCGAGGATCGAGGCGAGATCGGCGCGCCAGATGTTGCGCCCATCGATCACGCCGAGCGAAAGCAGCAAGGACTTGGGCGCAGTCTTCAGCACCGCATCGAGTTGCTCCGGTGCACGAACGAGATCGATGTGCAGCCCCGCGACCGGCAGCGACGTCGCGAACGACATATTATCGTCCAGTCCGCCGAAATACGTCGTGAGCATGATCTTCGGCCCCGACCGTGACAGGCGAGCATAAGCACGCGTCAGCGCCTTACGCCGCGTGTCATCGAGGTCGAGCACCAGCACCGGCTCGTCGATCTGCACCCACTGCGCCCCGGCATTGGCGAGGTTGCCGAGGATGACGGTGTACAGCCCGAGCACCTCGTCGAGATAATCGAACGGATCGACGTCCTTGCCCTTGGCGAGGCTGAGCCAGGTCACCGGCCCGAGCAGTACGGGGCGCGTCTCGAACCCCTGCGCCTTCGCCTCGCGATACTCCTCGACGATCTTGAGCGCGTTGAGCGCGAGCTTCTGGCCGGCGGCGAGTTCCGGCACCATATAATGATAATTGGTGTCGAACCATTTGGTCATCTCGCACGCGGTCAGGCTGGCATGCGCGTGGCTGCAGCCATCATCCTCGCCGGTCGTGCCGCGCGCCATCGCGAAATAGGTGTCGAGCCCGGCCTCGCCATCGCGCGCGCCATACCGCGACGGCACCGCACCCAGCATAACGCTGGTGTCGAGCACATGGTCGTAAAGCGAGAAATCGTTCGATGGCAGCCAATCGGCCCCGAGCGACCTTTGCCGCGCCCAGGCGGCGGTCCGCAACCCCGAAGCGGCCTCGTGCAGTTCAGCGTCGGACGACTTGCCCGACCAGTATTTTTCCAGCGCAAACTTGTATTCGCGGCGCGGGCC
>NZ_JANYEK010000129.1 GCF_025363195.1 Sphingomonas sp. | reverse complement strand
AACCCTTCCGCGGCCTCGACGATGCCAGGAAACTTGTCGGTCCAGTCCAGCCCGCTGCGCGTGAACACTCTGGCCTTGCCCCCCGCCAGCGCGACCAACGCGCGATACCCGTCATACTTGACCTCGTGGATCCAGCCCGAGCCGGACGGCACGCTATCTACCAACGTGCACAGCTGCGGCGGCTGGAACGTCGGCAGCTTGGCCGCCTTGGCACCCTTGTTGATCGGCGCGCGTGCGGACGGAGCGACGGCGCGGTGTCGTGTCTTCCAGCCCGCCAGCTCCTTGGCCGCCTGACCGCTGGCAATCTGCTCCATTGTCCGCCCGGTCTTCACGCTGGTCAACGCGCCCTCGACCAGATCGTCCGACCCGCCGGCAAAGCCATCCGCCACCTTGCGCAGCAGCCAGTTCGTGTTGCGTTCCTTGCCGCGCGGCTTCAGCCGGATCAGCAGCCATTCGCCCTTCATGTGCTTGCCGTGCAGCACGAAATGGAGATGACCTTTTTCGAGATCGCTTGCGGATTTGCCCGGGATTGGCGCCCAGCTGCCGTCGTCCCACAGCATCACCGTGCCGCCGCCATATTCCGTGCTGGGAATGATGCCCTCGAAATCGGCATAGCTTAAGGGGTGATCCTCCGTCTGCACGGCGAGACGTTTGTCGTCGGGATTCAGGCTGGGGCCGCGCGTCACCGCCCAGCTCTTCATCACGCCGTCCACTTCCAGCCGGAGATCCCAATGCAGGCGGGTCGCATAGTGCTTCTGCACCATGAAGCGATTGCCCTGGCCGGGCGCGAGCGCACCCTGCGGTTCGGCCGTCTTCGCGAAATCGCGCTTAGAATTATAGGTGGCGAGCGGATCAGCGACCATCATGCGCGCTTCTTGGCTGGGGCCTTCTTCGCCGGGGCGGCTTTAGCGGTCGATTTTTGCGGGGCCTTAGCCGCAGGCTTCTCGATCGATTTCTTCAGCGCCGCCATCAGATCGACGACATTGGAGCCCGATCGCTTGCCACCATCGTCATCCTTGTCCTCGATGATCTTGCGGTTCGATTTCGACTTCTGCTTGCGCGCGATCAGATCGCGCAGTGCATCGACATAGCGGTCATGGAATTTCATCGGATCGAATGCGCTCGTCTTCTTGTCGATCAGCGTTGTGGCGAGATCGAGCAAATCGGCATCGGGCTTATCATCCGGAATGTCGCGGAAATACCCTTGCGCCTTGTTGACCTCGTCGGCGTAGCGCAGGGTTTCCAGTACCATCCCGCGCCCGCATGGTTTCAGGCTGACGACATATTCCCGCCCGCGCATCGCGAGTTGCCCCAGCCCGACCTTCTTGGCTTTCCTCAGTGCCTCGCGCAGCACGATGAAGGCCTCTTCGGCGAGATCGTCGGCTGGCACGACGAAATAGGGGCGCTCGTAATACAGCACATCGATTTCGCTCGCATCGACGAACTGGGTAAGCTCCAGCGTCTTCTTGGACTCCAGCTTGACCGCATCGATCTCGTCCTGATCGAGCAGGACATACTCGCCCTTGTCGACCTCATAGCCCTTGACGATGTCGTCGGTGTCAATCGCGCCCAGGCCGGGCACGACCTTCTCATACTTCACCCGCTTGCCGGATGGTTCGTGGACCTGGTGAAAGGCGATCTGCGCACCGGATTTGGTCGCGGTGTAGATTTCGACCGGGATCGATACCAGGGCCAGCCTGATCTGCCCCTTCCAATAGGCGCGCGCGGCCATGTTATCGGTCTCCCTCGTTTCGGAAACGATTCAACCCCCGGGCGAGTGGAGTCGTTCCTTCAATCCGTCACTAGGGCCTTGGTTATGGTTTCCCACCGGAAGCAGGCGGCACACGATAGCGGTCGAACCATGCCAGGATCGCGGAGGCCTTCGCCGCCGATTGCGACGGTCGCCCGGCCAATCCACCATGGCTCGCGCCCGGAACCTTGACCAACGCGGTCGGCACGCCGCGAATTTGCAGCGCGGCGTAATATTGCTCCGATTCCGAAACCGGTGTGCGGTAATCGTCGCTGCCGACCACGACCAACGTCGGCGTCTTCACATTACCGACTAGGCTGAGCGGCGAGTGGCTCCAATAGCTCATCGGGTCTTCCCAAGGCAGTTTAGTGAACCAATAGCGTGAGGTGAACAGCGTATTGTCCATCGTCAGCGCCTCGCTGATCCAGTTTATCACCGGCTTCTGCGTCGCGGCGGCCTTGAACCGATCGGTCTTGCCGACGATCCAGGCGGTCAGCACACCGCCACCCGATCCACCGGTGACGAACAGATTGTCCGCATCGGCGGTGCCATCGGCGATCGTGGCGTCGACTGCGGCGATCAGGTCATCATAGTCCGCGGACGGATAGGCCTTGTCGATCAGATTGGCGAAGTCCGCGCCGTAGGAAGTCGATCCGCGCGGGTTGGTCCACAATACCGCATAGCCGGCGGCGGCATAGAGTTGCACGTCGCTGGAAAAGCTCGGGCCGTAGGCGCTGTTTGGGCCGCCATGGATTTCGAGGATCAGCGGCACGCGCTGTCCGCTGGCACGTCCCGGCGGCGTCGCGAGCCAGGCGTCGATCGGTCGGCCGTCCGGTGCCGTCACCGCGATCTTGCGCACCGGCGCGAGTGACTTGGAGGCGGTCAGCACCGCATTCAGCTGCGTCAGGCGGCGGGGAGTGCCGCCATTCCAAACCCAAACGTCGGCGGGTGCGCCCGCATCGCCACCGGTATAGGCGATCGTGCCGCTGCGCGAGACGGAGAAGTCGCCGCCGGTATATGGCCGGTCGATCCCGCCGCCTTCGACATTATCGACCAGATTCATAGTGCGACCATCCAGACCGATGCGTGCGATCCGCCGCCGTCCATGATCGTCATAGCTGGCGTACAGACTGCGCCCGTCCGCCGCCCAGGTAGCCTCGTCGATCGCACGATCGAGCGATGCGGTGAGCGACCGCGGACCGGCGGCATCGCGGTCGCCGACATAAAGCTGGGTGTTCTCGTAGCTGCGGCGCTTGTCGTCGAACCCGAGCCAGGCGATGTGGTTGCCGTCCGGCGATACGCGCGGCTGGCCGTCCGGCCCATCGCGGGTGGTGAGCGTGCGCATCGCGCCGCTGGTGACGTCGATAGAGATCACGTCGGAATTCATCACCTGCCGGTCTGCTTCCGGACCCCGGATCGCGGCGAACACGATCGCGCGACCATCGGGCGTCCAGGAGAGCGGCCCACCATCGTCGAAGGCACCGAAGGTCAATTGCCGCGCCGCGCCACCGTCTGCGGCGACCACGAACAGATGGTCGCGGCCCGGCTTGACATAGCCCGAGCCGTCGTTGCGATAATTGACCCGGTCGATGACGGTCAGCGGTTCGGCCCATTTCGCGCCTTCAGGCTTGGCCGGGGCCTTGCCGAGATTGGTCGGTGCGCCCGCAACGGTGGCGACATAGGCCAACCGCGTGCCGTCCGGCGACCAGGCGAGCGCCTGCGGATCGCCGGGAAAGCTCGTCACCCGCGCGCTGGCGCCGCTCGCGATCCAGCGGACGAACAATTGCGATCCTTCGCCGTCGCTCGCGGCATAGGCGATGCGGGTGCCGTCCGGCGACCAGCGCGGGCTGCTGCCCTGCGTAGAAAACGGCGACTGTCGCCCGGAGGCGATATCGATCAGCCAGAGCGAGGATTGCATGCGGTCGCTCATCACGTCGGCAGAGCGGCGAACATACACGATCGTGCGCCCGTCCGGGCTGATCTGCGGGTCGGCGGCGATCGACAGGCCGAACAGGTCCGCTCCGGTAAAGGTACGGTTGGGGCCATCGGCGGGCGTAGCGTTGGGCTGGTGCTGCCCGAAGGCGGGGGCGAATGCCGGTGTGGCAGCGAGGATCAGAAGGGCAATGGTCAGGCGCACGGTAAGGCTCCTTTGAGGATATGCCCGCAATCATGCCCGATCGTCGCCGTCATGCAACCATCGGCTGCGCTTTTTCAGCCGCGCGATCGCTCGATATAGCGTGTCACGTTGTCGGCCAGCACATCCAGCGGGACGTTGCCGCCATCCACCACCGCCTGGTCGAAATCGCGCAGGTCGAACCGCTTGCCCAAGGCAGCCTTGGCCTTGTCGCGCTGCGCCACGATCTCGGTCTGCCCGACCTTGTAGCCGCACGCTTGGCCGGGCCATGCGCAATAGCGATCGACTTCGCTCGCCGCATTGCTGCGCGGCAGTCCGGTTGCGGCGATGAACTCCTCCAGTGCCCGCTCGCGCGTCCAGCCCAGAGCGTGGATGCCGGTATCGACCACCAGCCGCACCGCCCGCCACGACAAGCCCATCAGATAGCCGAGCCGACCGGCGGGATCGTCATCATACATGCCCAGTTCGTCGGCCAATTGTTCGGCGTAGAGCGCCCAGCCTTCGGAATAGGCGTTGAAGGCGAGGATCGAGCGCATCAGCGGCAATTGCTGTGCATATTCCCCCTGCCAGACGTGCCCGGGAATGCCCTCGTGGAACACCAGGTCGGGGATCGTCACCCTGTTGTGGATCGACGGATCGCCGAGATTGACCCAGATCTTGCCCGGCACCGATCCGTCGAGCGAGCCCGGCCCGCCATAGGCCGCGGGGGCGCCCGCTTCCTGCGCCAGCGGCAGGCGGCGGATTTCGAGATTACCTTTGACGAGGCGGCGGAAGGCTTGCGGCAGGCGCGGGCGGATGCCGTCGATCTTGGCCTGCATGTACGCGACGATCTGGCGGCGGCCCTCGTCGTCGTTCGGGAAAACTATCTCCGGGCGGCGTTGCAGCGCGATCGTGCGTTCGGCAACGCTGCCCTTGGTCAGTCCGAAGCCTCGTAGGACTGTATCCATGCGCGCTTGCAGATCGACCAGTTGCGCGATGCCCAGCGCGTGGAGTTCAGCTGGCGTGCGCCGCGTGGTCGTGCTCGCGCGCAACCCCCATTGATACCATTCCGGGCCATGCGGTCGCGAGCCCAAACCGGCCGCGTCGGTCGCCACCGCGCGTTGCGTGCGGATCTCCGCGAGCTGCCGTTCGAGCGCGGGCACCACCAAACGCCGCACGATCGATCCGGCACGACCAGCCCAGTCGCCGGGGATAGCCCCGGTCTTGCGCGTGAGCGGGCCGATCAGCGATCCATCCGCGCGCACCGCATCGGCCAGCGTCTGCGTCATCCCGGCGATCGTCTTGTCGAGCAGGAATGCGGGCGGCACTAGTCCCTTCCCCCGTGCCGCGCCGATGCGCACCGTTTCGCCATCCAGCTGTGCCACCATGCCCGACAGCCGCGCGAGATACGCCTCGGCATCCGCAGCAGTGCGCACCGGCTGATCGCCGTCGAGCACCTGCGGCACGTCGAGCCAGGCCCCGACATTCTGGACGACGCCATAAGGTGTGTTGCGCCAGCTGCCGATGGTCGCCACGCCGTATGGAAGCGCCATGCCGTCCTGCGCGGTGCGGAATGCGGTTTCGGTGACGGCAAGCGAGGTGAGGGTGGATTGGTCGAGGCCGACACGCGATACGCTCGCCAATGCTTTCAAGGCCATCGAAAGAAACCGACTGGTCGTTGCAACGCCTGCGGGCGAGCGATCGGCGAGGCGACTGCGTAATGCCGCATGCACTCCAGTATCGACGCCCAGCCGCGTCGCATCCTCCGGCTGCAGCGCGAGCAATTGCCAGGCGAGGCGATCCAGCAAAGCGGCGGCAGGCGATGACGCCGTGGCCGCGCGGACCGGAGCGGCGGCGAGCGCAGCGCTGGCCACAAGGCCCTTCAACGTATCGCGGCGGGTGAGGGGAGATATGTCCATCGCTGATGGTTGGCTGATCCGATGTCCGTCGTCAAACCTAAGCGCCTTGAAAGCGCGGGATCGCGCCGCTGGAACACATCGAAAGCGTTAGGTTCACGCGATCGGCAAACTGCGCCCGTCGTCCCGAGCGTGACGTCGGCACCCCTTGAGCCGGCCTGAAGCCGGCCTGAAGCCGGTGCGCGCGACGTTCAACTATTGCGTGCGTGGCGCGATGACGTGCGCGATCCGTCATACGCGGCAGCGGTGCGTCATTCGCCGGCCCGCAGGGTGCGCGCGCGTGCCCCGTATTGCCGATGTCGCCCGGTTGCAGGCGATCTGGACGGTGTCGCCGCGCGTGTCGGTGGTGGCGCGATGCGAGCATCTCGCGGCTGGTCCAGCGCCGACCAAGGCCGGTTATGCCCGTTCGGATTTCCTCACCGGCTGGGTCGGTCTGCTTCTGGACTTTAGGCCAAAGCCCGCTGGCGAAGCAGCGGTCGCTGGTCGGGTTCCCGGCCGCGAAAGGCGATGAAAGATTCGGCTGGGTCGCGCATGTTTCCGACCGCGAGCACTTCGCGACGGAAGCGCGTTGCGAGGGCAGGATCGAAAAGATCGCCGCTTTCGGTAAAGGCCGAGAACGCATCGGCATCCAGCACTTCGGACCAGATGTAGCTGTAATAGGCGCCGGCATATCCGCCATCGAAGATATGCGTGAAATGGGTCAGGCCATGGCGGGGCGCGATCGCCTTCGGCATATCGACGCTGGCCAAAGTCGCTTCGACGATGGCCCGGGAATCGGGCTGCGCGTCTTGGGATCGATGCACCGCGAGATCGAGCAGCGACGATGCCAGCAATTCGATCGTCGCGAACCCCTGGCCGAATTCATCGGCATGGCCGATCGCGTCGATCAGGTCCGGCGGCAGGCCAAGCGTAGCCAATGTCTCGGGG
>NZ_JANYEK010000095.1 GCF_025363195.1 Sphingomonas sp. | reverse complement strand
ATCGATCACCGCGTTCGACGCCAGGACGATCGCCAATGCCAATATCCAGCGCGCGCAGGATTTCGCCAAGCTGACCCCCGGGGTGACGATCGTCGCCAGCACCGCCGAGGCCGGCGACAACCAGATCAACATCCGCGGGATTAACAGCGCGCGCGATGCCGAAAGTTCGGTCGCGCTAGTGGTCGACGGAATCCTCAAGACCAACAATGCCGTGCTCAACCAGTCGCAGGGCACGCTGCGCCAGATCGAAGTGTTGAAAGGTCCGCAGGGCGCGCTCTATGGCCGCAATGCCGCCGCCGGGGCGATCGTCATGCAGACGCTCAAGCCGGGCGATCACTTCGAAGGCGGCGCCACGCTGAGCTATGGCAACGTCAACACCGCGACCGCCAATGCCTATGTCGCCGGGCCGATCGGACCTGGCATCGGCTTTGTGCTGGCGGGGGATTACAGCCGCACCGACGGCTTTTATCGCAACACCTTCCTCAACGCCAAAGTGGTCGACAACCGCAAGGAATGGAACATCAACGGCCGCGTCGTCGCCGAGCTGGGCGACGCCACCCAGCTTGATGCCAAGCTGCGTTACGGGGAGTATCACGGCGCCTCGATCAACTTCAATTCAACGTTCCACCTGCCGGCCTTCGGCGGGGCGTTCAACGAAAACGTCAACGACCATCCGTTCCACTATTATTCCAACATCAAGCCGACCAACGACCAGACGACGGTGGAAGGATCGATCAAGCTCGACCATGATTTCGGCGGCGTGAAGCTGACCGCCTGGGGCCTCTACAGCAACGTCAAGAACAACCTGACGGCGGACGGCACATCGGCGGATTTCGCGCGCTATCTCTCGGCGGTAAACCCTGCGGCACAGGCGGCGGTCACCAAATGCTTTTCCTCAACCGCCGCGCTCACCGGCTTTCCGGTCAATCCGCCTGGGTTCATCGGCGCGATCCCGGTTCCCTTCATCTTCGCACCCGCCAACGGATCGACCTTCGGCCCCTATTCGCCGACAACCTGCGACGGCACGCAATATCAGGTGCGCAACCAGAAGGATTTCAGCGGCGAGTTGCGGCTGGCATCGTCCGGAGCGGGCCCGATCAACTGGCAGCTCGGCGGGTATCTGCTGCACATCGACCGGCTCACCGGGGTCAGCCTGGGCGCAGACACCGGCAACGGCGTGACCAAGCAATTGTACAACCCGCCCAATTCCTCGAACCCAACGTCGCAACTCTACATCGATAAGTTCAATACCAATGTCTATGCCGGCTTCGGTTCGGTCGACTGGAAGCCCAGCGCCATCTTCGATCTGACGGTCGCATTGCGCTACGATATCGAACGCCGCCATGTGGACAATCAGGTGCCGCTGGCGATCGATCCGTTCACCGGTGGACCGATCAACCCCGGCCAGACCGGCGGCGCGATTCCTTCCAAAAGCCAGACCTACAAACAGCTCGAACCCAAGATCAGCGCACGTCTGGAGATCGCGCCGCGGACCAACCTGTTCGCCAACTGGGGCGTTGGGTTCAAATCGGGCGGGTTTAACAATCAGGGCTCGGCCGCGATCGTCAACCAGAACTTCAACGCCGCGCCGATCAATGCCGGCGTGCTGATCAACGACGATTTCCGCAAGGAGCGCTCCAGCGCCTATGAAGCCGGGATCAAGGGACGCGTCGGCCCGGTCAATTACAGCCTGGCAGGATATTACACGCAGGTTCGCGACATGCAGTTCTTCGAATTCTTCGTCGGCGGCTTCGGCCTGCTGCGCGTGGTTTCGAACATCGACCGGGTCGATTTGAAAGGTGGCGAGTTCAACGTGGATGCCCGCATCGTGCCAGGCTGGACGCTGTCTGGTGCGTTCAATTAAACCGATTCCGAAATCAAAAAGAACCGGTCGCGGCCCGACACCGTCGGCAACAAATCCCCCTACACGCCCGACTACACCATCAACCTGGGGTCGCTGCGGGAGGTGCCGGTCAGCGATCGGGTGAAGCTGCTGTTCCGGGCCGATTACCGCATCACCGGCCCGACCTTCTTCCACACCGTGCAGAACCAGACCAAGGCGACGATCTTCAGCGCGCTGCTGCCGATTTCGGCGCTGGCGCTGCCGGCGGCGGTCGGCAATGCGAATTACAGCATCGCCCGGCGCAACGCGTTCGGTGTGCTCGACCTGCGACTGGGTCTTGAGGGAGAGACCTGGAAAGCGACCTTGTTCGCGACCAACGCGTTCGACAAAAAATACCTCAACGAGGTCATCCCCGCGATCGAGTTCGGTGGATCCTTCATCTCCCCAGGCGCGCGCCGCCTCTATGGACTGGAATTAGGCTATAAATTCTAGGCGAAGGATGGGGGAGGTGAGCGGCCTGGTGCGAAGGCGAGCGCCTCTTGCTGCCAATAGATGGCTCCATTGGAGACAGTCCGCTCATATCTCGGCGAAGGATTCGTCGTGATCTCCTCCGCTTTTTGCGAGTGTCCGGATGCCGCTCCGGTTGTTCCGGCGATTCAGCGACCTCAGATTTTACGACCAAGCGTAAGCCTCGCGCTTGGTTGAGAAAGTTTCGTATTGTGGCGCAAGGGGCTTGCGACGAACTGGGGTATTCAACCGCCCCGGCTCTGCCTTGGCCCGTGGATATGTTCACGCTGGGCCCGGTGCGGGAAGGGTGGAGCGAGTGTGCCTCGGTCATCCCTGCGCGTGCCATTCGACTTTCTTAAAGGGTTCATCATCCGCCGCCCGGCTGTTTGGCATGTCCGGTCGGTGAAGACTTGCTTTGGCCATTGGGGCGATCCCGGTGCGTCCAGTCGATATGATAAAGGTCGAACCGTCGATCGGCGAGATTGCGCACGGTACCTTCCGCCCGCGCCCAGGTAAGATCAGCCAAGTTTACATCCGCGATCGTCAAGGTCTCGATATTTTCACTCGCCTCGGCGGCGATGCCATCGCGGGCGAAGGGAAAATCGCATGGTGTCAGGATGCAGGACTGGGCATATTGCACGTCCATATTATCCACGCCGGGCAGATTGCCGACATTTCCGGCCATCACCACGAAGCACTGGTTTTCGATCGCACGCGCCTGGGCGCAATAGCGCACCCGCATGTACCCCTGCCGATTGTCGGTGCAGAACGGGACGAACAGGATGCGGGCACCTTCGTCGACCAGCCGACGCGCCAATTCGGGGAATTCGCTGTCATAGCAGATCAGTACGCCGATCGGGCCAACGTCGGTCTGGATCACCTCGACGGAATCACCGCCTTTGATTTTCCACCAATACGCCTCGTTCGGCGTGGGATGGATTTTTTCTTGCGAATGAATCGAGCCGTCGCGCAGGCAGACATAGGCAACGTTTTGAATGTCGCCGTCTTCGGTTCGGGTCGGGTGCGATCCTCCAATGATGTTGATGTTGTACCGCATCGCCATCCTCGACAATTCCGCGACCAGCGGCGCGCGATGTTCGGTCAGGCGGTCGATAGCCTCCATCGGCGTAAGCTTGCCCCTTTCAAACGACAGCAGCGATAGCGTGAACAATTCGGGGAACACGACAAAGTTCGATCGATAATCCGATGCGACATCGACGAAATATTCCACATGCCGAATGAACTCGTCAAAATCGGCGACCGCACGCGCTTGTAGCTGCACGGTTGCGAGGCGAACGCTTTCGACATCGCGTGGCACCCTGAAAGCGACCGGCTCGTTGGGATCGACGTATGGATTGCGCCACACCATATGCGCCGCGAAGCCGCCGGAGGCGGTGTCTTTCGGCAAATAATTTGGCAATACGCCGATTGGTGTAAAGCCGTTTGCAAGCTGAAAGCCGACCACTTGATCGCGCAGCTTACCAGCCTGGACCTGCTCCAAATACGCTTCGGGTCCACCAACCTTACCCCGCATCCGGCTATAGCCGGGCATTCTTCCGCCAAAAACTATGCCGCGAAGTTCGAGCCGTTCGGCCAGCGTGCGCCGTGCCTCATACATCCGTTTGCCGATGCGCAGGCCCCGCCGTTGCGGATCGACCGCCATCTCAAAACCGTAGAGCCAGTCGCCGGTCGGATCATGACGGCTGCCAAAGCCATTGCCGGTGATCGTCTCCCAATCGTGCGCACCGAGCGCGGTTTCCTCGTCGATGCGCGACGACGCACAATAGCCGACGATCACGTTTTCCAGGGTGGCGACGAATTGTCCGGGTGGGAAATTATTGATCTGGCCGCGGATCATCCCGGCACTGTAATTGCCCAGACCGGGATATACCCGGAGAATCAAAGAGAGAATGCCTTCTACATCGCCCGCTTGGGCTGAGCGGACTTCGAGTTTGGCGACGGCACTGTTGGTCAACACGATTCCTATCGCGAGCCTTGATGGCCCGGGTAGCGCCGTCGATACACAAAATGTCTGATCAGGTCGAAGGGCGACCCGGCGGCAACAGGGATAATCTCAAAAATAATGCACCGGTCGTTAGCGAACCATCGTTAGCCCGCCCCTGCAAGCCTGCCAGCCCGTTTCGCTGCCCCAATTCATCGCCTGAGGTGATCCGCCTGATGGTCATGCATTTCCGCGTTCGCTGAGGAACATTGGAGGCCTCAGTGAATTCCGTTGGCTGTGCTGTAGACCGCCACACTCGGCGCAAGTGCATCGAGGCGTACCCACAGGGCAATGCCAAGCGCGAGCAGCAATAGGATGCCAGTCGTCCAATTTGCGCGAGCGCGCTCGATTACGGGAACAATCGGTAGCAGCAGCACCACCGAGATTGCCAACGGGATTGTGGCGACCATCGGCAGGCCCGGTCCCACCGCCTGGAGCAGGAAGAAGCCGAAACCGATCATATATCCAACGCCGAGCATCGCCACGACTACGGTCGCAACCATCCCGGCCGACCTTGCGGCGAACCGCTCGATCGCCAGGGCCAGCCCGCCCAGCATCAAAGGCACGAGGAAGATGTATGCCGCCGTCGGCGCCGCGACCTGGGCGAGCGCGCCGAACAGCAGCAACGGAACCGCAGCGCCAGCAACGGCGCCGTTGCGCGACGGCATCCAGCGACGCAGTGCCACGAAGACTGCAAGACAAACCGCGAGTGCCTGCCATTCGAGCCGAGGAATCGCCGCGAGCCGATCGTAATAATTGCCCTCGCCGCGGACTTCCGACACCAGGTTGACGAGATACAGACCCAGCCCCGCGACGACGAGGACGGCAAGTGTCATCCCTGCGCTTTTTACTGTTTCCGCAAGCGTGGCCCGGCGCCATGCCGCCGAGGCATAGCCCGTTACCCCGATCACCAGCATCAGCCAGCCGACCCAACCGGGATACGCCACCAGGAAAAGTCCGAACGCGTCGAAGAATACCCGGTCGGGAGCCCTTCCCGGCAGCGTCGGTGCATCAAGCAGGGCACGGGTCAAATCGAGCACTTGGCGCCCCATATCCTGCAATGCACCCTGATCGAGCGCTTCGGGCGTGGCTGTCGGCGAGTGATATTGCGACGCCCGACCGATAAACGCGAAGTTGAACCCCGGTACGCCTCGTTTCTTGGCGACCGTGTAATCGGTCGAGTTCGGCAGTTTTTTATAAATGAAGGTACTGAGCGACGTACCTACCGGGCGGCGAACATTCTCCCCAAACAACTGCAGCATCGCGCCGTTGCGATCGCCAGTCTCGAACATCGTCGCACGCCCGCCGCCGCCGCGTGTCTCGGCATTGACGATCACGCCAACATGGGCGCTATGCGGATCGGCGGAAAAGAACGACTTCGCGCCCTCCAGCCCCAGTTCCTCGCCATCGGTGAACAGCACCATCAGATCACGTTGCGGCGGCGTACCCGCCCGGAGCGCGCGCACCGTTTCGAGCACTGACGCCACCCCGGCACCGTCGTCGGCCGCGCCAGGCGACCCCCATACGCTGTCGTGATGCGCCATCAACAGCACAGCCGGCTGCGATCGATCCTTGCCGGGCAGAATGGCGAGGATATTGGTCAACGGCGGCGCTGCCGCAGGCGATCCGCGCCACCCATCGAGTCGCTTCTTCGCTTCGGGGCTCATCGTTCCAGGTACCAAGGTCACCTCGAGCCCCATCTCGCTCAGCCGCCTGACGAGATGATCGCGCACGTGGGCGTCCTCGGTGCTGCCGGTTGGGTGTGGGGCGCGGCCGATCACGCGATCGTCGATCATCGCGCGGGTAGCAGAAAATGCGGCGGTCGGCGCATCCGCACCGAGCGCCCCGGGAGGTGTCGTCGCCACGATCGCCAAGAGGATTGCGCCCGCCAGCGCGATCATCAACGCCCACCATCTTTGCATCATCCGCCCCCTGTTCTCATCGGATCCTAGGTGCCGAGTACGCCAGGAACAAGGGACGTCGAACTCTCGCACTGCTGCCGGCACCACAGCGGCAAAAGCGGTCCGCCAGAGCTTCTTCGTCAGACCGAACATGGGGCTGATCCGCCCGACGTGACGCCACGTCGCTCTGCCGAACAGCGCCTTGCCTTGCCCGCAAGGATCGCCTCTTCGCTGACGGTATCTTCAGTATCCTTATTTATCAAACCCTCCGACGCAGGGAGTGTTTGAGATGAACGGCGAAGATGGTTTGTCATCGGGACAGGCAGAGTGTGTTCGAGCATTTCCAATGAAATGGGCGGGCGCGATGTCCGCTGCGATCATGCTGGCGTCCTGCGGTGGATCGGGTGCAGCGCCCGTGGCCGACGCCTCGGTCGTCACGTCCGGATCGTCCAAAACACCGGTGCCGCAACCCACCCCCACGCCGAGCCCCACGCCGACAGCCAGCGCATCGAAAGCGTTGATCGGCGTCAGCGCCACGCCCCAGATCTATTACGGAACGGAGCGTATCTGGGCCAACCTCGCTTACCGGTCCAGCGAGTGGCAAAACGTGGTCGGCGGCTATAACGATGTCGGCAATCCAGTCACCGCCGGTCGAATCTTTCTGGCGGCCCCGAATGCCGTCTATAGCGGTCAGTCCACCAAGATAACCTGCACGTGGCAGGGCGCGGGCAAGGGGTACCTCGGCGGTATGTCGCAGATAACCTATGGCGACCATATCGCCACGGTCGTTTGGGCGCCTCAAGGCGTGCCCGGCAAGCATGGCGCCATCTGGTTCGACTTGTCGGAGAGCGATGGATCGTTCCGCAATCTCGACTGCCGCGAAG
>NZ_JANYEK010000091.1 GCF_025363195.1 Sphingomonas sp. | reverse complement strand
ATCGGCGGCTAAAACGACTCGGTGAGGACATCAGCCCGGACAAGCCCATGCTGCTGAATGTCATGTCAAAAAATGTTCGCCCCGTCTGGCAAGCGCGAAAGCAGATTGGCTGCACAGTCTGCGCAATGTCCCCGGGCTTTTTGTGGGACGTCTCGATCCTTGGCCATGATTGGATACGCGCCAATGCGCTTCTCCCCGAGATCTCGTCGCGCAACTCCGTTCCGTAAGTCGGCAGACGCAATCAGGCGTCGCATCGTCCAAAGTTGGTCATGAATATCGCCGCCGCGCCGTCAAAAAAACCAACAAAAAAGCCGCCAGCTTTTCGGCCGGCGGCTCGATAGGTCGTCGAGAAACTGTTAGGCGAACGTGACCTTCGCGCTACGACGACGATAGCGCATCGCAGCGCCGATCATGCCGAAGCCTGCGATCATCATGCCCCATGTCGCTGTTTCCGGAACCGCGGCTGCGCCGCCGACATTCACGGTCCCCAGACGGTTCGGACCATAAGTTGCGCCGCCGGCCACGCTGTAGCTCAAGCTCTGCGACAGGCGCAGCGTGACGTTATTTTCGAACGTCTGCCCCGCATAGTAGTTGAGGCCCGCGATCGGCGAGGTGAACAGGCTGTTCGCCAACGAGAAGTTGAGCGTCGTCAGGCCACCGACGGTAACAGCCGAAAAGGTGTAGGACGACGGATTGAGCGCGACGTTACCGTTGATGCCGGGAATAAAAGCGTCGCCGCTGGCGGTGCCCAACTCAAACCCCAGATCGGAGCCATTCATCACACTTGGATTGAGATCAAAGTAGAGATTGGCGAACGGGCCGGCCGATACGCCACCCGTCTGCACGATGCTGCCGATGACACTGTTACCATCATCGCTAAGCGTCAGGGTATAACCCGCCGTCGCGGTATTGGATGGACTCCCGAAATTACTCGTTGGCGCATTCGGATCGGTTGCTACGGAAACCGTCGAGGCCAGCGCAGGAGATGATGCGAGGAGAAGGGCCGCAGTAACGGCGTAACGGATGTTGGAACGCATGTGGGGTCTTCCTAAGCAAGAAATACAATGACTTCCGACCTTTAGCACGAACCGTACCAAGCACGTTTTTCCGCCCGCAAGGATATCTTATCACCATGTGATTTTCGAAAGCGTAAGAAAATCTTACAGCTTTTTACGGACTTGCCACCCGTTTTGATGATGAACACCACGCTCCGCAAATACTGCACCAAGGGTGCTATACGCGCAAAAGTCTCTCTACATGGATTTTCGGTGTCAAGAAAAGGACATACCCCTCCTCCGTTTGGCTATCGATCCGCGCTATCTGTTCAGGGGCTTCGGGGTTCGCAAATACTATACAGCCTTCCTCTCCTCCGCGCGGCGCGGGCCCGACCCGGCGTTTGATTTCCGAAACCGGGGTATCAATCCGAACCTCGAGATCAAACTCTCGACATAGAAGGTTATCGCTTCGAGACGGCCTGGGTGCGGGCAGGTTCGGGGTGTGGTGGGCGATGACGGGCTCGAACCGCCGACATTCTCGGTGTAAACGAGACGCTCTACCAACTGAGCTAATCGCCCCGGCGATCGCCATTCCCGGGGGAATGCGCTGCACGGTCCGGGGCGCATGCCAAAACTCGGGCGCGCTGGCAAGGTTTGAAAAGCGCCGCCGCTTCCGCGCCAGCTATCCGTGTCGACCGCTCAAGCGATGCCCAGCCCCGCCCGCCGCGTCGCCGCGCAATAGGCCCGCATCCCGTCGCTCGCCTTGTCGGACAGGGCCATGAACGCGCGCCGCCGGTCGAACGGGTCGGGGTGCCGCTCGAACAAGCCGGCCTCGCTCATCTTGGCGATCCAGCGCAGCGCGGTCGTCGGCGCGACGGCCGCCGCGATGCACAGCGACGACACCGAGACCTGCGCCCGCTCCATTTCGGCAGCGTATAGATCGAGCAACATGTCCCATGCCGGATCCTCGAACAGCCCCTGATCGAAGAATTGCGTGCGCAGCCGCCGGGCGCGAATCGCCTAACGCAGATCGTGCGGCGTCACCGTCAAATCCGCCGCACGCTCGTCAGACGGCGGGGCGCCATAGCCCAATGTCCGGTCGCCGACCCCAAGCGCGGGGCGTTCCGGTGGCGGGGTATCGCCTCGCGTCAGTCGCGCCAGCGTCTCGGCGATGCGCGCAACCTCTTCGTTCAGCCGCCGCAGCCGTGCCGCCTCGGCATCGCGCCCTTCATTGACCTGTCCATCGAGCCGGATCGCCGCCGCGATGCTCAGCGCCGCCACCAATTCGGTCACCGCCGGCGCGCACAGCAATTGCACCTGCCGCCCGAACAGATGGCGTGCGATCAGATTGATCTGCCCGACGTCCAGCACCACGACGATCCGCGCGCCGGTATCGTGCGCGACATCCTCGATGATCGGCAGCGCGGGCTCCAGCACCGTGTCCGGTACGCCGCTCGCGTCGATCATCAACAGGTCGATCGCCCCGTAATCGCGCAACTCCGCGGCCTCGGCCCAGCCCAACCGCCGCACCGCGCGCGCCCCGGCCAGCTCCACCGCCTCCGCCGCCAGCCGCGCGTTGGCGAGATCGCCGGCCAGCACGATCGCACCGGGCTTCCTGTCATAGCTCGTATCTTGCATCGCCTGCCCATCACCCATCGATCGCCCCCGGCACGATTTCGCCCGGCTACCGAAATACGCATTTCACGTATGAAGGGGTGTCAGATCATATCCATTATGGCCAGACCGACCGGAAAACTTCATCCGGCCGGCGGTTTTCGGTCGGCAATCCCGCCATTTCGGAGCAATATCGCCGCCAGATCAGTCCAGATTCTTGACGATATCGTCGACCATCTTCTTGGCGTCGGCCAGCAGCATCATGGTATTGTCCATGTAGAACACGTCGTTATCGACCCCGGCATAGCCCACGCCGCCCATGCTGCGCTTGATGAACAACACCGTCTTGGCCTTTTCCACGTCCAGCACCGGCATGCCGTAGATCGGCGAGGTCTTGTCGGTCTTGGCCGCGGGATTGGTCACGTCGTTCGCGCCGATGACGAAGGCGACATCGGTCTGCGCGAACTCGCCGTTGATATCCTCCAGCTCGAACACGTCGTCATACGGCACGTTGGCTTCGGCCAGCAGCACGTTCATGTGCCCCGGCATGCGCCCGGCGACCGGGTGAATCGCGTATTTCACGCGGACGCCGTGTGCCTTCAACTTGTCGCCCATCTCGCGCAGCGCATGTTGCGCCTGTGCCACCGCCATGCCGTAGCCGGGAACGATGATGACCTGTTCGGCCTGTTGCAGCAGGAACGCCGCGTCTTCCGCCGAGCCGCGTTTCCATGGGCGCTGTTCCTTCGCCTCGCCGCCCGAGGCAGACGCTTCCGCGCCGAACCCGCCCGCGATCACGCTGATGAAGCTGCGGTTCATCGCCTTGCACATGATGTAGCTGAGGATCGCGCCCGACGACCCGACCAAAGCACCGGTGATGATCATCGCGCTGTTGTGCAGCGTGAAACCCATCGCCGCCGCCGCCCAGCCGGAATAGCTGTTAAGCATCGAAACCACGACCGGCATATCCGCCCCGCCAATCGGGATGATCAGCAGGAAGCCGATCGCGAAGCTCAGGGCCGTGATCGTCCAGAACACCCACGCGCTTTGGTCCTGTGTGAAATATCCGACCAGCCCGACGATCCCCGCCAGCACCGCCAGGTTGATGACGTGGCGCCCCGGCAGCATGATCGGCTTGCCGCCCATATTGCCGTTCAGTTTCAGGAACGCGATGACCGAACCCGAGAAGGTGATCGCACCGATCGCGATGCCGAGGCCCATCTCGATGCGAGAGACCGTCAGGATATTGCCGAGATCGTCGACGATCCCGAACGCTGCGGGATTGAGGAACGCTGCGGCTGCGACCAGCACCGCCGCCATGCCGACCAGCGAGTGGAAGGCCGCGACCAGTTGCGGCATGTCGGTCATCGCGATCCGCCGCGCGGTGACGATGCCGATAATCGCGCCGATACCGATGGCGGCAAGGATTTCGATGGCAGTGATTGGATCGAGGCTGCCTGGGAAGAACGTCGTCGCACCGACGCCAGACGTTACATTGGTTTCGTCGAGTAGGATCGGCACATGCGTCAGCAACGTCGTCACCACCGCGATCGTCATCCCGATCATGCCGTAGCGATTGCCGCGCTGCGACGTCGCAGGAGACGACAGCCCGCGCAACGCGAGGATGAAGCACACGCCCGCGACGAGATATGCCAGCGCCGCCCAGGGATTTACCGCTACGTGTTCCATCTCGCTCAACCCGCCCCTGATCCGTCACCCCAGCGAAGGCTGGGGTCTCCCGTTGTTCGCGGGTGCCCTGGCCCCACGATGCCCCAGCCTTCGCTGGGGCGACGATTATTGTTTCGCCGCCGCCGTCGGCTTCTTCTTGTACATCGCCAGCATCCGCGCCGTGACTGCGAACCCGCCGAAGATATTGACGCTGGCCAGCACCACCGCCAGCAGCCCGAGCCATTTCGAGGTCGCGCCCGTACCGCCGATGCCGGTCGCCGCGCTAGCGATCAACGCGCCGACGATGATGACCGACGAGATCGCATTGGTCACCGCCATCAGCGGCGTGTGCAGTGCGGGCGTGACCGACCACACGACGTAATAGCCGACGAAGCAGGCCATGACGAAGATCGACAGGATCGAGATGAAGTCCATTTTCAGCCCCTCAGCACATGGCGAAGTTCACACAAGGTCACACGGTATCGGGTCGAGCGCGACGCTGACCCGGCCCGTGACGACCGATCGAGAGCAATGTCGCAGAAAGCGCGCTCGTAGGACAGCGGCGCGATCATCGATCGAGTTTCTGGGCGAGAAAGCCCTGCAGACTGTGAATGTCGGTATTGCGCCCGACGCGGAATTCGATCGGATCGTGCCCCGACAGATAGATGCTCAGTTCGGCGTCGAGATCGAACGTGCCCGCGCTCTGGATCGAGAAAGCGGTGATCGAGCGATACGGCACGGTCAAATATTCGCGCTTGCTCCCGGTCAGCCCCTGCACGTTGATGTACAACACGCGCCAGTCGGTGAAGGCGATGTAATCGCGCACCGTCTTGTAACAATAGAATACCGTCTCGCCATCCGTCAGCGCCGCGCGATGCTTCTCGATCAATTCGCGCGGATCGGCGGCGGTGGCGTGGAGGATACCCATCAGGCGGCAGCGCGGCGCGGTTGCGGGACGGCACGGCCCATTTCCTGCGCCGCCTCGATCCAGCAACCGATCGCGTCGTAAATGTTATCAAGCGCTTCCTGCGGAGTGTCCCCATCGGAGCGACACCCGGGCAGTTCCGGTACGATCGCCGTAAAGCCGCCGCCATCCGTCTCGGACAAGGGCAGGATATCGACTTCGTAATCGAACGGATTCATCGGCGCGCTCCCCGTAGGACATCGATGAAACCGACAAGTTCGTGCCCATGGACCGGCTTGATCGGTCGCTGGGCAGGAGCTGTCAGTATCTCGGCCATATCGACATGCTTCACCTTGTAATGTGATCCCTTGCGCGGTGCCGTGCAAGCAATCCCGAAACCGTTGCAGACTGTCACGATATCATCGATCCGCCCATTGCGCGGGTTGACGCGCATCCGCTCCAGCAGCTTGTCGGCTGTTGCCACCCCCGGTCAGTTCAACAACCTCGCATTCACCACGGCACCGCCCTTGGTCAGCCGGATCGCGTCGCCGATCTCCTCGTCCAGTACCGGCTTGCCCGCATCCTTGTCCCAGAACGCGCTGAGGAAGTTGAACAGGTTGCGGCTGAACAAGGCCGAAGCATCCGCCGCGAGCCGCCCGGCGACGTTCCTGTGCCCGACGATCTTGACGCCGTTCACCGTGACGATTTCGCCCGCCACCGCGCCCTCGACATTGCCGCCCGCCTCGACGGCGAGATCGACGATCACGCTGCCCGGTCGCATGCTGGCCACTTGCGCCGCCGAGATCAGGCGCGGCGCGGGCCGTCCCGGAATCAGCGCGGTGGTGATGACGATATCCTGCTTGGCGATATGGCCCGAGACCAGCTCGGCCTGCGCCGCCTGATATTCGGGCGACATCTCACCGGCATATCCGCCCGATCCTTCGCCTTCGATGCCCGTCACGTTCTCGACGAAGATCGGCTTCGCGCCCAGCGACTGGATCTGCTCCCGGGTGGCCGAGCGCACGTCGGTCGCGGAAACCTGTGCGCCGAGGCGCCGCGCGGTGGCGATCGCCTGCAGGCCCGCCACCCCCACGCCCATCACGAACACGCGCGCGGCGCTGACCGTGCCCGCCGCCGTCATCATCATCGGGAAGGCGCGGCCATATTCCGCCGCCGCGTCGAGCACCGATTTGTATCCGGCCAGGTTCGATTGCGAGGACAAGATGTCCATCGATTGCGCGCGGGTGATGCGCGGCATGAATTCCATCGCCAGCGCCTCGACGCCCGCCGCCGCATAGCCATCCACACGCCCCCGCTCCACGAACGGGTTGAGGCTCGCGGCGAGCCACGCGCCGGGAGCCGCGCCTGTGATCGTGGTCGCATCGGGGCCCTGTACGCCCAGCATGATCCCGGCGCCGTTCAGCGTCTCCGCCCGGCTGCCGATGACCGCCCCGGCGGCGGCATAATCGGCATCGGCATAGGATGCGGCAACGCCCGCGCCCGCCTCGACCGCCATCTCGGCGCCCAAAGCGATGAACTTCCTGACCGTCTCGGGCGTGGCGGCGACGCGGTTCTCACCGGCGGCCTGTTCCTTCAGGACTGCGATCTTCACCCGCGCCGCTCAGCGCGAGATCAGGTAGATCACCGCGGCGGCGATCACGGCACAGGCAACCGCGCCCCATTTCAGCAAGCCGATCACCTGCGCATAGGTGCCTTCGTGCGCCTTCATATCACCGTTGCTCGCCATATCCTTTATCCCCATAAAGCTTTTGTCGCATCCCGCTTAGCCCGAGCCCGCCGCGCCCTCAAGCCCCGTCCCGCATGTCCCCCCTCGGGCCGGCTTAAGCTGGTCTTTACACGTCGTGGTTAAGGTCGCTCGTTACCACGGGGGACGGGACGAACGGATGACGCGCAACGGACAGCGCCTTTTGATGCTGATCGACGACGAGCCGGCCCAGCGCCGCCTGGTCGCGGCGATCGCCGCGCGGCGCGGCTGGCGCGCAGTGTTCGCCAATGACGGCGAGATGGCGATCGCGATGCTCGGCACGCAGGACGGGATGATGCTCGATGCGATCCTGCTCGACTCCTGGGCACCCGACGCCGATGCCGCCGCTCTGATCGCCGAAATCCGCGAACGCCGCCCCGCGCTGCCGCTATTGATGCTCACCGCCAACGGGTCGGTGGCGCAGGCGGTCGCGGCGATGCGCTCCGGCGCAACCGATTTCCTGGTCAAGCCGCTCGCCCCGGAACGCCTGCTCAGCGCGCTCGACGCTGCGGTGGCGGGCAAGACGGCGGGCGAACTGCGTCCCCTGTCCGAAAAGATCCCCGCCCTGCTCGCGTTTGACGAGATCGTCGGTTCCGCCCCCGATTTCCGCGCCGCTTTGGCCATCGCCGCCAAGGCCGCCCGCGCCCGCGTCGCCGTATTGTTGGAGGGGGAAAGCGGCGTTGGCAAGGAAGTCGTCGCCGAAGCGGTCCACGCCGCCTCGCCCCGATCCAAAAAGCCGATGGTCACAGTCAATTGCGGCGCGCTGCCGCCCAACCTGGTCGAATCCGAATTGTTCGGGCATGAAAAAGGCGCGTTCACCGGTGCGTTCGAACGCAAGATCGGCCGCTTCCAGGAAGCCGATGGCGGCACGATCTTCCTCGACGAAGTCGGCGAGATGCCGCTCGACGCGCAGGTCAAATTGCTCCGCGTATTGCAGAATGGCGATATCCAACCGATCGGCGCGCGCCACGCCAGGGAAGTCGACGTGCGCGTCATCGCCGCGACCAACAAGCGGCTGATCGAAGAGGTCGAGGCCGGCCGTTTCCGCGAAGATCTCTATTACCGCCTCAACGTCGTGCAGGTCACGATCCCCCCGCTGCGCGAACGCATCGGCGATATCCCGGCGCTCACCCGCCACCTGCTCGCCCGCGTCGCGCAGCAGCCCGGCCTGCGCCCGCTCGGCATTACCGACGATGCGCTCGATCTGCTCGGCAGCTATAACTGGCCGGGCAATGTCCGCCAGTTGCAGAACGCCTTGTTCCGCGCTGCGGTATTGTGCGACGGTGCCGCACTGACGCGCGCCGATTTCCCGCAGATCGCCGCACTCGGGGCCGCGCGTCATATCACGCCCACCCCTACGCCGATGGCGACCTCGGGCGGCGTCACGCTGTTCCACGCCGATGGCAATATGCGCGCGCTGGAGGAGATCGAGGCTGATGTCATCCGCCTCGCGATCGGCCATTATCGCGGACGCATGACCGAAGTCGCCCGCCGTCTCGGCATCGGGCGCTCGACGCTCTACCGCAAGCTCGGCGAACTCGGGATCGACAACGCAGCGGCTTAAACCCGCTCCACGCGTCCGATACGTCCTCGCTCGCGGCACCCGAACGCACCGCTGCCCTGACCCGGAGGCATCAGCCGCCGACCAACGCCTGATCCTTCAGCCCGCGCCACACGCGGATCGCCTGCGCGGTTTCGGCCACGTCGTGGACGCGCAGGATCTGCACTCCCGCCTCGACACCCTTCAACGCCAGCGCGATCGAGCCGCCGAGCCGGTGGTCCGCCGGAGCCTCGTTCGACAACGCGCCGATCATGCGTTTGCGGCTCGCGCCGAGCATGATCGGGCAGCCCAGGCCGTGGAACAGCGCCAGTCCGTTGATGAGGGCAAGATTGTCGGCGAGCGACTTGCCGAAGCCGATACCGGGATCGACCATGATCTTCGCGCGGTCGATCCCGCCCGCCACGGCGGCGGCAATGCGCGCCTCCAGCCAGTCGAACACATCGGTCAGCACGTTGCCATACTGTACTTCTCCGTGCGGCCCCTTCGCCGGATCGGGCGAATGCATCAGGATCACCGGGCACCCCGCCTGTGCCACCACGTCGAGCGCGCGATCATCCCACAACAACGCCGACACGTCGTTGACGATATGGGCGCCGGCCTTCAGCCCCGCCTCCATCACCGCCGCCTTGCGGGTATCGACCGAGATCAACGTGCCGCTGCCCGCCAGCCGCTCGATCACCGGCACGACGCGCTTGATCTCGTCACCCTCCCACACCAGCGGCGCCCTGGGTCGGGTCGATTCGCCCCCGACGTCGATCAACGCGGCCCCGGCTGCGGCCATGTCGAACCCGGCGGCGGCGGCAATTCCGGGATCGTCGCCGTGCGCACCGCCATCCGAGAAGCTGTCCGGCGTGACGTTGAGGATGGCGGCGATGCCCGGCTGGTCGAACCGCAACATCCGCTCACCAAGCGTCAGCGCGGCGCGTGGCGCGATGATCGCGGCGTGCAGACCGGCCGCCCGCTCGTCGCTGTCCAGCATGCGATCGAACTCGGCGACCGGCACGGTGCGGCGCGCGCCGTTCTCGATCACCTCATAGGC
>NZ_JANYEK010000260.1 GCF_025363195.1 Sphingomonas sp. | reverse complement strand
CTCATCGTTTACAGAAACGATCTCAGACCTGGAGGTGAACTATCCCTGTCTCTCCTCATCCTTTGACATGCCTCTCTTCGACCTGTAGAGCAGTTCTCATTCACCTCTCGTCGCCATCGGAACTATCCGTTTGGTTTGTCGATCTACGTCCGAGGTTTCATCGACAGCCGCATCTCAACATGTTGCGAGTACAAACATTCGGCTGGAATCAAACTGGGCGGAGATCGTGGTCATTTTGCCGTTGTCTCTGTCGATGGATCCCGACCTTGTCTAAGGTAAATACCTCCGACGTTGAAGAGAAGAAACCAACGCTCGCGCATCTCTTCAATATCTGAGGTGCCGTTTTGCGAAACAACTTCAATCGAAACAATCTGATCCATCGAAGACGGAACACGTCAAAGCCAACTCGCTTCGGACATCGAACGAGCAAGCAACAACGTCGAAGATGTCTCATCAGCAGAAGTTCCGTCCTAGTAAGGTCGACTGTTTGCCAAGCAGTTCATTTGACCGACCTGTCCTCAGATGATGCGTACGCGAATGATTTTGATGAACCAGAGAAGCGACGACAAACGCCCAAGTCGAGCATTGCTTCGTCAAGCTCAGCAAAGGAACCCACCCTCCTCGAAAAATTACCGGTCAAAGTAAGAGCGTCAGTCGACGGAGACGAGCATTGCTCGGCATTTCTCTCACACGATGAGCTCGAGAGACGCTTGGTTGCAAAGTCGAGATGAAAGCGTTGTTTAGGTTCATCCGGTGAGCTTGTCGTCGTCGTCGTCGTCCAGAGTCGATGATCGAGAGAAATCCTTCGAAGCGACGAGTTCGATCTCCATCGCCACATCGGCCGAAGTTGGTCAAAGCAAAACATGGCAAATGATTTTCTATACGTCGAATATTCCGACAGCGAGTCTTCGAATTCCGAGAGCGAAGGCGTCGACTGCCTCTATCAAATATTCCTTTGTTGCAATGAACGGCAGCGATGAAACTGAACAAGATGAAATCAAAATGAACGATTTTCCTCAATGCTTTCAATCCGATCGGCAAGATTCGTTCGCAGCGAAACTTCGTCACATTGGTCAACCTAAACAGATCCGTGTGATGCTCGATGTTGAAGGTGATCTTCATGATCAGATCAAATGGCATCTCGATCGAGTTTGTTCCTCTCTCCTGCGACACTCATTCCATTGTCCCTCTCTAGATTGAACTCATTGACCCTGAAACTCAACAGAGAAAGGTCTTTCCTTGCCAACAATGGATTCTTCCGTCCCAAGAACAAATTCTTCATCTCTTGGAAGGGCAAACATCTCGTAGTTCAACTGAATCTCGATCGTCGCTCTCTCACCCCGTCAAAGCACAAGCATCAGCGACTCACGTTCATGTCCAGCCCAAGAAATCTTCTCGCTCATCATCGATCTTGTCTCCGATCGACAAAAGTCTCCCGACGAAATCGAGCCGGTTGAAAGAGAATCTTGCCGATCAACAGAGTGAGTTTCGATTCACCGCACCTTTAAGAGTATCGGCGACGTCGTTCGACCTCCTCTCATTTTGATTGTGCTTGTTCAGATCCATCCGGTCAACTTGCAACGAAGAAACGATCTTCATTGACATCCAACGATGAAAGCAATGTGAAAAACATCGCTTTGCCAATTCGACGAAGCATCGCAGGATTGTCTTCACGCGAAGGAGAAACGACACGAACGCCGAACAGTGAGCAGCATGCCAAGGCAGACGTCTCCGCTTCTGATGATTCCATCGATGTGTCGAGACCGAGAACCCGACGCGGTCTCGACGACAATCCTGACCAGAGCAAAGAACCGACGCCAAGCTCGACGGCACAGGTCGACAAGGAGATCTGGACACCGCAGGATCCAACGGAAACGGATCGGTCAAGAAAGAGGACGAGTGATGCCGCATCCAATCGAATCCTCGTTCCTTCCACCACCATCGACAATTCCTCGAATCGATTTCAAGACATGTACGCGAACAACCTCACTGATCAGGATGATTAAAGCATTCGACCGGTTCATCTATCTCATTACCTGTGATAAGCACTGAGCGTATTTTCAGTTGCTACACCAGCAATCGTTTCTCGTCTCACTTCGTCGACGCATCACTTTCTTGTCGTTCGAGATTATTTTCAATAAATTCCACGTCAATCTCCTGAGATTCTACTCTGGCATTGAAGCAAAAGATATCGGCGCACGCAACGATCGACTGTGGTTGATGCTCTTTGAATTCTGGTTTATTTCCTCTTTCTTTCTCTCTCTCTCTCTCTCAAAAATGAATAGCAAACAAAAGAAGATCGCTTTTTTTTCCAATAAATAAATCTGTTGATCTTATTGTCCAATTAATATTTCAGTAGAGTTATCGAATGAGTACACGATCGAACTGAACGCCGTTCAACGTTCCACCTGCCATGGTTTTCGTGACATTGCCTTTGAAGGTGTTCACATTGGTCTTGAGAACTTCCGCAGCTTCTCGGTTCAAAGGATCGTCAGGGTTGGGCTCCTACACGCCATTTAGCACACCGATGATCGACACGAGTAAGATGAGACAGTTCTTACCGAGAAAAGAAAACCCATGCCGAGAATGACGGATAAGATGGTCAAGACTGGTTTCCAATCTTCGCTGGAACAGAGAGAGAGAGACAAACCGATGCTATGCTTCGCTCTCGGACGACTCTGCTCACCGAAGAATATTGAGACAGACGTTTCCTTCCAGATCGATGTTCGGATGGTAGATCTTCTGGGTGCATTTCACTTTGGGTGGCGTATGAGGATATTCCGATTCAATCGTGAAGGAAAATGTAAAGCGGCCTCCGCGGTAGAAACCCTAGATGAACGGCAAAGGCATGCGAAGAACGAGCCAATGCTTGTGTTTGCCTTACATCGTCCGGTGTGATTGTTAGAGTGAAATGAAGAAGGTCGTCTTTGTTCGGATAGGTCACCTGACATGTCGGCGGCAAGGTGCCCAATTCAGTGAGATCTAGATGGATTGTCAGCAGAGACAACAAATTTGTCGACTTACCTTTCGTCACTCGCAGAAGAGCAGCACACGCTCTTCGCACGGGTTCGTCGGTGGCCGCGCCAGCAGGTCGACTTTGCTTCAGACTGAAAATATTCAACATATCTGAAAGAGATTGCAAAGGACTTTTTGCCGATCTGTGATCATCGATGTGACGTCGAGAGGACGTCGAACGGAGAATTTTGTCAAGTTAGCCAGACATTGATCAACAACATCCAAACCCATTTCGGATCAGGTAGAAAGGGGGACGAAGAATTTAACAGCGGCATCTATCCACGCCGCCAACCGTCGAACAGATGTCGTCCTTCACCATCATGGTCGAACGAGCTCATTACCAGTCCATCCTTCATCCGTCTGCTTCAATTGATTCAACTGATCTGAGTGAACACAAGTCACGTCTGATGAAATATTTCTCAAGGGCACAGAAGGAAATTGAACAAGAGAGAGGAGAGAACCAATTGGACTGAAGTCATGATCATGTCTGTGCTCTAGCGGCATCGTCGTCGTCGTCGTCGTCATCGGCGACTAGATATTGATGCCATTGATCCAGTCGTGCACTTTCCACGTCGGTCGATGGCAGCACATCATATTTCGTCGAACCTGAAAAGAGAGACGAGTGCAATTCGTATCCGTGCCGAGAAAGGCTCGAGAGTGTTACCATCCCACGTTTGACATTGAATGACTCTTGCGTGCCATATTCTCTCGTTCATGTAACGACAACACGCATCAGCTTGGTCAACATCAGCGAAGCCCACAGTGATCACGCCGTCTGCGTTCGTCTGAACGACAAAAGATCACGTGACGGAGAAGCGTGGAATCGAACACTCGTCTCACATCGTAGATGTTGATCTTTTTCACTTCGCCGTATTCACTGCACGATTCCCGTATGTTGTTCCTCAGTTGATCGATGAACAGTGGATCATTCTAGAGGTGAGCCATGAGAGACGTGATGATCGACGTGAAATCCGTTCGTTTACTTGGAACTGTTGCAGATCGAAGGCATTCTTGATCACGATGATGCGTTCGTTTTTGTGTCGAACGACTTCAGGATGTTCATCCCAATTCAAGAGTTTGTCGACTTGTTTCTGTTTCGTTCGTTTGTCCACTTTCTTTCTCTTCTTTCTCAAATCGGGATTGAAGGCGCCCTTCGCTTCGAACTTCGCTCGTTCGACATGAATCTTCGACGATCGAAGAAGCATGTCATCCATCATCGTGATGCACAGCTGGACGGATTCGGGCTAGAATCACTCGTTCACTCGTCCACAGAGAAGATCCGTCGAGAACATACTCGGACAAATCGACATCGTCCGTCACCTTTCGGCTTGCCCTGTTCGTCTCTGTACAAACGAATCTTTTTCTTTCTCGTGTCATTCGGATCAGGTGAGATGATGCCATATTTGATCATCAGCTCTTCGAATTCCTCGTCGGTGATGTCCAACGGCAGACCGGTGACGTAGACATTGCAATTCTTCTCGTCGGGCAAATTGAACCAACCTGAGAAGAAGAGAAAGAAAGAAAGAAAGAAAGAAAGAAAGAAGTCGGCTCAGAAACACGGGGGTAGAATCAGTTTGGGTTCATATCTCCAAGGTAAAGAATCTTCATCATCGCCGAACTTCAAATCCAAATAACACCGAATCAGTTACTCTATAGGAGACGAATCACGACGCATGTACGGTTCATAAACACGGTCTAGACAATATGTCATCAGTTTCGGTGTTCCCAGACCGGGATTCGATCGTCGACCGTTCTTTCCTCTGGCCGCTCGACTAACGCTTATCGATTCTCATTCGTCTTCAACTGTGAATAGACTCAATCTGATGACATTCAACTGAGATCGTCTCTCACCTCATAGCCACGCACAAGTCTGTCGACGCGTCAAAGTGAGAACGAACGAACCTTCGTCGGGCTTCTTCTTCACTGGCTGCGTTTCTTTCGGAATGGTTGCTGGTCGTTGTTGCTGCTGGTCATCATCGATGGGTTCCACTCCTTGGTTGTCCCACGAGTTCGTCTCGCTGTTCCATTGATACTTCGTTCCGGTCACGTGATCTGTGTACGTGTCGACGGACGAGAGAAGTGCCCATTGCAATTGATCTTTCAACCACACGTAGGTCTGTGCTGTTCCTTCAGGATCGTTGGCTGAATAAGTACTCTGATCTGGTATCCACGTGCTGTGTTTCGTCGAGAACGTATACTTGATCTGATTGCTCTCATCGGTGTACGATTCCAACG
>NZ_JANYEK010000201.1 GCF_025363195.1 Sphingomonas sp. | reverse complement strand
GCGGGAAATTCCACGGCGATATCGCCGCGATCACACCGCGACCGTGCAGCGTCAGCGTATTAGATTCGCCCGTCGGGCCCGGCAACGCCTCACCGGGCCCGAATTGGCGCCGCGCCTCTACCGTGTAATAGCGCAGGAAATCCACCGCTTCGCGCAGTTCGAGAATCGCATCGCCCAAGGTCTTGCCCGCCTCGCGCACGCACAGCGACAGAAGTTCGTCGCTGTGCGCCTCGTAGAGATCGGCAGCGGCATCCAGGGCATCGGCGCGGCGTTCCACGCCTGCCGCATCCCAATCGGGCTGCAAGGCCTGCGCGAGCGATACCGCCCTGCCCACATCGTCGCGCGTAGCTTCGACCACGGTGCCGACCGTCAGGCCGCGATCGAACGGCGCGGTAACCGGCGTGCTGGTCCCTTTGCCGGCTTTCTTGCCGATCATCGGCGCGGCCTTGGGCTTCTTGTTCTCAAGCGTGTCGAGCCGCACCATCAGCGGCCCGCGCACCAACGGGTCCGAAAGGTCGATCCCCGCCGAATTGACCCGCGACGGCGCGAACAGATCCTTTGGCAGAGGAATGCGAGGGTTGCGGCATGGCTTCAGCGCGCGAGTCGTTTCGACCGGATGATCGATCAGCGCCTCGACTGGCAGGTCGGCGTCCGCGAGGCGATTGACGAACGACGCGTTCGCCCCGTTCTCGAGCAGGCGGCGGACGAGATAGGCGAGCAATTCCTTGTGACCACCGACGGGCGCGTAGATGCGCACTGGCGTCGGCGCATTGCCTTCGCCGACACGCAGCACGTCGTACAATTCCTCGCCCATGCCGTGCAGGCGCTGAAATTCGAACGGGGTTTCGCCGGCCCCGGTTTTGGCCATCGCCTTGATTGCGGCGACCGATGCGGCATTGTGCGTGGCGAACCCGGCATAGATCGTGTCCCTCGCATCGAGCAGACGCCGCGCCCCTGCGAGATATGACACGTCGGTCGAGGACTTCCTCGTGAACACCGGATAATCGACGAACCCGCCGACCTGGCTCGCCTTGATCTCGCTGTCCCAATAGGCGCCCTTGACGAGGCGAACCATGATCCGCCGCTGGTGCTTACGGGCGAGCGCAACGGTCCAGTCGATCATCGGTAGCGCGCGCTTTTGATACGCCTGAATGACGATGCCGAACCCGCGCCAGCCACCGTCTTTACGTTCGAACAGCGCATCGTCGGCAACCAAAGCCTCGATCAGATCCATCGACAGATCGAGCCGGTCGGCCTCCTCGGCATCGATCGCGAGGCAGATGTCGGCGGCGGACGCATCGGCCACCAATTCGCGCAACCGTGGCAGCATCTCGGCGATGACCCGGTCCCGCTGCGACCATTCATAGCGCGGATGGAGCGCGGAAAGCTTGACCGACACGCCGTCCACGCCTTCGACCGCACCCGGACCACGTGCCTTGCCCACCGCAGCGATCGCGCCCTTATAGGCGTCGAAATAGAAGTCCGCATCTCCTTGCGTTCGCGCCGCCTCGCCCAGCATATCGAACGAGTGCGTCTCGCGGCCCGACGCCCCCCGCTTCAATGCCTCGCCGATCGTGCGCCCGAAGACGAAATGATGGCCGAGAATCCGCATCCCCTCGAACAAGGCGCGGCGGATCACCGGCTTGCCCAGGCGCGTCACGGCCTTACGCGCGATCGATGCCCAATCGTCCACTTCGCCCAAGGTCACCACGCTGCCGGTCAGCATCAGCCCGAAGGTCGAGGCGTTGACGAACAAGGATTGCGAACGACCAAGATTGGCGCTCCATTCCTTGCCGCCGATCTTGTCGGCGATCAACCGGTCGCGCGTCGCCGCATCGGGAATGCGCAGCAACGCCTCGGCCAGACACATCAACGCGATGCCCTCCTCGGTCGACAGGGCATAGCTTTGCAACAGGCTGTCGACTGCATTGCCCTCGCCCCGCGCTCGCACGCCCTGGACTAGCGCGCGCGCCAGTAGCTCCGTGGTGGCCAGTTCCGCCGCCGGGGCTTCGGCCTGCACGAGACGCTCGGCGACGCACGCCTCCTCATCCATGCGATACGCAGCGTGGACGGCGGCGCGCGAAACGCCGGACTGAGGCAGAGCGGACATGAAGTTTCCCGTGGTTGAACGACCCGCGCTGTACCGCCGAGCGATCGGCAACGGAAGGTCAAAGACGCGCGAGACGTTCCGTCAGGCAACTTCCTCCGGCAGCAATTCGGTATCGACCGTCGCCTGCATAAACGGGGGGTAGCGCCCACCCGCTACCGCGCCGGGCGTGAAGATCGCATCGACCTCCGCCAGCGTCGCGGCATCGAATACCATCATGGCGGCAGCCATATTCTCCTCCAAATGCGCGATGTTGCCAGTGCCGGGAATCGGGATCACGTCATCGCCGCGCGCCAACACCCAGCCGAGCGAGAGTTGCGCCGGTGTGCAACCGATGCGCACGGCAATCGCATCGAACCGCGCAGCAAGTTCCAGATTATGCGCCAGGTGCGGCGCGACAAAACGCGGCATCAGCGCGCGGATGTCGCCCTCGACATAATCCGGCCCCGTGATCGCCCCGGCGAGGAAGCCGCGCGCAACTGGCGAAAACGCGACGAACGCGATGCCAAGATCGCGGCATGCCTGCAGGACGGCGATTTCGGGATTGCGCACCCAGGGCGAATATTCGGTCTGCAAAGCGGTGATCGGATGCACTGCATGCGCGCGCCGGACGAGGTCGGCGCCCATTTCGCTCAGTCCTAGCGATCCGATCTTGCCAGCTTCCTTAGCGCGGACAAGCGCACCGACGGAATCCTCGACCGGCACTTTGCGATCGGGCCGGTGAGATAATAGAGATCGATATGATCAGTGCCGAGTCGCTTGAGCGCCGCATCCAATGTCCGCTCGATCGCCTCGGG
>NZ_JANYEK010000222.1 GCF_025363195.1 Sphingomonas sp. | reverse complement strand
GAGCACGGTGTGCGCGCGGTGGATGTTTCGGCCAAGGGCGACTGGAGCCTGGTCAAGGTCTGGTATGCCGGTAACGGCGATCTCGGCACCACGGCTTATGCCGCCAATGGCTTCATCTATTCGAACGGCGCGCCCAAGGGTGACACACTGCCGCCCGTCGTGATGGCGGCCAGGGACGACGGCAATGTCGGCATCCTGTCGCTGGTCGATCGCGTCGCCTTCTAAAATTTGAAGGCAGTGGCCTCGC
The DNA here is from genome assembly GCF_025363195.1 of Sphingomonas sp. GTDB lineage: Bacteria > Pseudomonadota > Alphaproteobacteria > Sphingomonadales > Sphingomonadaceae > Sphingomonas. Next base: position 10,622 of record NZ_JANYEK010000222.1, on the reverse strand, counting down.
GCCACGCACCGGGCGGCAAATCGTCGAGCGCCCAGTCGCCGATGCGCCAGCGGACCAGCCGCAAGGTGGGATGGCCGATCGCCGCCGTCATGCGCCGCACCTGACGGTTGCGACCTTCACGGATCGTCAGCTGGATCCAGCAATCGGGCACGGTCTTGCGGAACCGCACCGGGGGATCGCGCGGCCATAGATCGGGCGGTGCGATGCGCTCGACCTCGGCCGGGCGGGTCATGCCGTCCTTCAACGAAACGCCTTGCCGGAGGTGGTCGAGCATGGCGTCCGTGGGTTCGCCCTCGATGTGCACCAGGTAGGTCTTGGGCAGCTTGTACTTCGGGTCGGCGATGCGGGCCTGCAGACGGCCATCGTCGGTCAGCAGCATCAAACCCTCGCTGTCACGATCCAGTCGACCGGCGGGATAGACGCCGGGGAGGTCGATGAAATCGGACAGCGTGCGGCGGGGCGTGTCCGTGCCGGCATCGGTGAACTGGCACAGCACCTCATACGGCTTGTTGAACAGGATCAGGTGCGACATCGTCAAGCGCCGCCGATGCTCGCCGCGACCGCCTCGGCGACCTTGATACCGTCGACCGCCGCCGACAGGATGCCCCCGGCATAGCCCGCCCCTTCGCCCGCCGGGAACAGGCCGCGCGTGTTGAGGCTGTGCAAATCCTCGCCGCGCGTGAAGCGTACGGGTGAGGACGTGCGCGTTTCCACCCCGGTCATCACCACGTCGGGATGATCGTATCCGGGGATCTGTCGCCCAAAGACGGGAATTGCCTCGCGCATCGCCGTCACCGCGAAATCGGGCAGGCACTCGGCCAGGTCGGTTGGCGTAACCCCGGGGCGGTAGGACGGCACCACCGATCCGAGCGATTGCGACGGCTGGCCAGCGAGGAAATCGCCCAGCCGCTGCGCCGGTGCCTTGTAGTTCGATCCGCCCGCGATGAACGCGCGCTCCTCCCAATGGCGTTGCAGCGCGATGCCCGCCAGCGGATCGCCCGGATAATCGCGCGCCGGATCGATCGCGACGACGAAGCCGGAATTGGCGTTGCGCTCGTTGCGCGAATATTGGCTCATGCCGTTCGTCGCGACGCGGCCTGTCTCGGATGTCGCAGCGACCACCGTACCGCCGGGGCACATGCAAAAGCTGTAGACCGTGCGTCCGTTCGAGCAGTGATGCGAGATGTGATATTCCGCCGGTCCGAGGATCGCGTTGCCAGCGTCGTTGCCGAAGCGCGACCGGTCGATCCACGATTGCGGATGTTCGATGCGCACGCCGATCGAAAACGGCTTGGCCTCGACATGGACGCCTGCTGCATGGAGCATCTCGAACGTGTCGCGCGCGCTGTGGCCGACGGCCAGCACGACATGGTCCGCCTCGATATATCCACCATTGTTCAGGTGCAGACCCCGGATGTGCCGCTCGCCGCCAGTACCAGTACCAGTACCAGTACCGGGGCCAGGGCCAGGGCCAGTGGCGATGTCGAGCCCGTCGACGCGGTGCTGCCAGCGATATTCGCCGCCGAGCGCTTCGACCGACGCACGCATGCTCTCGACCATCGTCACCAGCCGGAACGTGCCGATATGGGGATGCGCCTCGGTCAGGATTTCCGGTGGTGCGCCCGCCTTGACGAACTCGGTCAGCACCTTGCGGTCGAGATGCCGCGCATCCTTGATCCGGCTGTAGAGCTTGCCGTCTGAAAACGTCCCCGCGCCGCCCTCGCCGAATTGCACGTTCGATTCGGGGTCGAGCACTCCGCGCCGCCACAGGCCCCAGGTATCCTTGGTCCGTTCGCGTACCATCTTGCCGCGATCAAGGATGATCGGGCGATAGCCCATCTGCGCGAGGATCAGCCCGGCGAACAGCCCGCACGGCCCCGCGCCGATCACCACCGGGCGCTTGAAGCCGCCGGCCGGGGCCTTCGGCACGAACCGATAGCTGCTGTTCGGTGTCTGCTGGACGCCCCGATCCTTGCGGAATCGCGCCAGCACCGCCGGCTCGTCCTTCACATTCACATCGACTGAATAAACCAGTTGGATATCGGTCTTGTCGCGGGCGTCGTGGGCGCGTCGTGCGATGACATACTTCACCAGGTCACGCGGGGTGATGCGCAGCCGCTTGCAGATCGCGGCGGGCAGGGCCTCGTCCGGATGATGGAGCGGCAGAGTCAGTTCGGTCAGGCGTAACATTGCGGGCGGCTGTAGCGGGTGGCGCGGCGCTGCGCCAATCCCGCGATATCGTCGCTTCGATCAGGCGTCAGGGCGCCGGGTCGCTCATCACGAATCGAGCGGCGAGAATCAGGCCGCGATGTCGATCGTACAGGTCTTGGCCGGGCCCTCGGCCAGCGCGTCGGCCAATCGCAGCAGCCCATCGGCGCTTTCGGCGCAATTGGGGCGCGCTTTGGCGGCGGTTTCCTGCAAGGTCGCGACGATCGTCTTGACCGCGTGGCGATCGATCGCGCCGCTGCGGCGCAGACCGATCAAGATGGCTTTCAGGGCGAGATGTTGTTCGCAATCCACCGACAATCTCCTATCGTTTCAGCCTCTTCCCGGGCCTGCTAGTTCGGAGCGTATCACCGGGTGCGGGTGTATCGCAAGGTCACGATCCATCCCATCGCAGGCCGGATGGCCGACCATGAAGCGAACTCCGTCGCGTATTTCAGCCCGCGACATCTCAATATCTATTGGAAAATAAATAAACTGGAGAATAAGACTCAGTATCTGGCAGAATATAAGGCTTGTCACTGTTGTAAAATCTAATCGAATTTCGACATATATTTGCCGGATCTGAATTGTGACACTAATGTTACATAAAATCACTAATTTTGTTACACTCTCTGTAACATTCCTGACCAATTTGCTGTGTAGCGGCCCCGTTATCAGATTTTGCGAAAAACAAAGGGGCTCTCCATGCGTTCTCACTCCAACCTCCGGCTGCGCCTGCTGGTCGGCACCGCGCTGATCGCCGCGACTGCATCGCCGGCCTTTGCCGCCGATACGCCGGTGGCCGCCGCTGATACGCCGGTAACCACCGTTGGGGCACCGGTCGCCGATCCAGTGCCCACCGCTGATCCGGCTTCCAAGGCCGATGAGCAGATCGGTGAGATCGTCGTCACCGCGACGCGGCGTGAAACCAACCTGCAAAAGACGCCGATCTCGATCAGCGTGCTGAGCTCGGAGGCGATGCAGGATCGCCATGTCCTCAGCCTGTTCAACCTGGCCGACGGATCGATCCCGTCGCTGCGCATCGCTACGTTCGAGGCACGCCAGTCGGCGCTGACGATCGGTATTCGCGGCATCGTGCCCTACGATCAGAACCAGACGGCACGCGATGGTGGCGTCGGCGTCTATATCGACGGCGTGGCGCTCGGTAAGACGCAGGGCCTGAACGCCGCTTTGTTCGACATCGAGCGGATCGAAGTGCTGAAGGGTCCGCAGGGCACGCTGTTCGGCCGCAACACCGAAGGCGGCGCGCTGTCGCTCGTCTCCAAGGCACCGACCGGCGTCTTTGGCGGACATATTAACGGCGGCGTGGGCAATTTCGGCAGTCGAAATACCGACGTGCATTTCGACCTGCCGTCCTTCTACGACATCGCAATCAAGGTCGATGGTGTGTACCAGCATCAGGATCCGACCGTGAAGAATCCGCTGACCGGATCGACCGGCTGGAACTATTATGATCGCAAGGGTGGTCGCATCGCGGCCCGCTGGCAGCCGGTCGACGGCTTCACGGCCGACTTCGCCTATGATTATGCGAAGGACGAAAACACCCCGCAATACAGCCAGCTGCTCAACTATAACCCGAACAATTACACGGTCGGGTCTTACACCAACGGTGTTACCGGCGTCCTTGGTACATCCCTGTTCCTGCCGGGTACGGCAACTGCATGCGGTGGCACCATCACCGTAGCCCAGGCCGCAATGGGACGACCGATCTGCGTCGCCCCCAAGGCCCCCCTGGTCGGCGTCCATCCCGAACGCCAGAGTGTCGCCGATGTCGGTGTGCCGCAGCAGCCGAGCGTGGACATCACGCACGGCTTCTCGGCCAACCTGAAGTACAAGCTGTCGCCAGAGATCGAGTTGCGCTCGATCACCGCATGGCGCGGCGTCAGCACCGATCAGTGGGACAATTCGGGCGGCCCGGAGCGCAGTTCCTTCTCGCCGAACACGACGGGCGCGAACGGGACGTTCAGCCGCTACAGCCTGTCGTTCCTGCGCCAGCACCAGTTCAGCCAGGAATTCCAGGCCGTCGGCAGCTTTTCCGGGATCGATTATGTCGTCGGCGCATATTATTACACCGAGAACGCCAGCGAATATGCCGCGACGCCGCTGACCAACCAATGGAACGCGGACGGCACGGCGTACACCATCCGCAGCCCGATCGTCACGGGCACGGTGACCGGCGCCAATTCGGGCTACCAGCAATATGCGCCGTCCTGCATCAACACGCTCGCGGCGACCGTGCCGCAATTCGCCAACAGCTGCCAGTTCATCACGCGCGCCAGCCAGGCGAACGATCACAATTACTCGCTGTTCGGCAATGCGACCTACACGCCGGATGGCTTGGACAGCGTGCACATCACCGTCGGTGGTCGCTGGACCAAGGACAAGCGCCATGGCCAGCTTTACGTCGTGAACAACCGGTCCGATCTGGCGGGTGCCGTTGGCGTCGTGGCCCCGTTCACCTTCCAGAACAGCGTCAGCCGCTTCGATCCGATGTTCAACGTCGCGTTCGACGCGACAAAGGATATTCACCTGTACGCGAAATATGCGACGGGCTTCCGCGCCGGCGGGGCCAACAATCGGTCGCAGAGTTTCAACGCCTTCGGCCCTGAATCGGTCAAATCGTATGAAATCGGCGCGAAGATGGACTTCCTGAATCACCGGGCGCGTCTGAACCTTGCCGGGTACATCATGGACCGCAGCAATACCCAGTTCGATTTCGACTTGTTCGATACGAACGGTTCCAGCCCGACCAATGGCAGCCATATCGAACAGACGCAGAATGCCGGCAACAGCAAGATCCGCGGCATCGAAGCTGATCTGACGGTAAAGCCCGTCACCGGCCTCACGCTGGGCGCGTCTTATGCCTATACGTACTGGAAGGCACCGTCGGCGGTAAACTCGATCACGGGTGGCCTGCCGCAGCAATTGTACATCGTGTACACGCCGAAGCACGCCGCCTCGGGCACGATCGATTATGAAATCCCGGTCGGTGGCAATAATACCAAGGTGCGCCTGCACCTCGACGGCAATTATGCCAGCAGCCAGTACAGCTTCCAGCTCGAGAATACGAAAACCGACGCGAGCTTCGTCGCGAACGGTCGCCTGGCATTGGCCGACATCGCGGTGAGCGATCACAACAAGGTGACGATTGCGGTGTGGGCCCGCAATCTGTTCGACACCACCTATGTCTATCGCCGCTCGTCCGCCAATTCGTCGCCGGTGCTGAACTATAACGGGCCGAATTTGGTCTCGACCAATTATGGCGGCATCCTCGGTGATTACGGCAACCTCAATCCGCCCCGCACCTGGGGTCTGGAAGCCAGCGTCAAGTTCTGATCCGCATCGGATGTGTGAGCGACAGGGCCCGGGCGGTGGATTGCACCGTCCGGGCCTTGCCGTTTGGTCCCCCGTCACGCCCGGATCGGCAGTTCCACCACCGCGCGCAGGCCCGGCCCGGCATCCTCCAGCATCAGCGTGCCGTGATGCAGCCGCGCAATCGCATCGACCAACGTCAGACCCAGGCCCTGCCCGGGGAGATCGCCCGAAGCCTCCCCCCGGCCGAAGCGCCGAATGACGGCATCGTGTTCCGCCGGTGGAATCCCCGGGCCATCATCGGCAACGATCACCGCAACGCTACGCCCGCGCGATTCCGTGGCCACGGCGATGTGCGTGCCGGGCGGGGTGTGGCGAATGGCATTCTCGATCAAATTGACCAGCAACTGTCGCAGCAACGCGACATCGCCGCGGATCCAGGTTTCCGGGTGGATCACGGGGGCGATCGCCAATTGCAGCGCGCGCCCGCCATCCTCGGCCACCGCTTGCAGGCCTTCGCCGACTTCGACGGCGAGTGCGCCGATATCGAGGTCGCAGAAGCGTTCGCGGCGATGGCCGCCCTCGATCTCCCAAAGGCGGAGCAGGCTGGCGAACAGGTCGAGTATGTCGTCGGTGCGGGCGAGCAGATCCTCGATCTCGGCGGCGGGCACCGGGCGGCCCTGCGCTTGCCGCTCCAGCGTGGCGATGCGCGCGCGCAGCCGGGCAAGGGGGCTCTTCAACTCATGGGCCACGTCCTTGGCGGCGTGCTTCACATTGGCCATCAACGCCTCGATCCGGTCGAGCATGCGGTTGAAGGCGGCGGCCTGGCGATCGAATTCGTTGCGGCTGCCGTCCACCGGAATGCGGTTGCGGATGTCGCCCGAAATCACCGCATCGACGGTGCGTTGCATCGCCCGCATTCGGGTCGTGATCGTGCACCAGATGCCGATCGCGCCGCCGATCACGATGAGCGCCGTGATCCCGAGGCTACCGAGTTCCACGCGGAACAGCAGCGAGTCGAATCCGTCGTTCACGTCATTGTCTGAAACCACCACCAGGATCGCGCCTGCGCCCAGTCGCCGTGTCAGGGCGCGGCCGTGCGCAACCCCTTTCACCCGCGCTTCGACTCCGAAATCGGAAAACCCCAAAGGGGGCGTTCGGCGCAGGTCCAACTGCCCGGCGATCCGTGCCCCGCGGCGATCGAATAGCGCATAGAGCAGGTCTGCCGTATCGTGATCGTCCTGCGCCGCGCCGATCCGGCCGGCGATCGATCCGATATCGGTTTGGCCTTTCATGCCCGCTACCGCCGCCGCCTCGGTCGCGAGGCGCCGATCGATCTCGGTCTCCAGCGCGTGGTGCGTTACGAAATAGCTGGTGATGCGCACGCCGGCCAGCGCACACAGGATGATCGCGACATACAGCGCCAGGATCGCGCGCAGCGATCTTGGTCGGGGCATCAGGGCCGGCTTTTCAGCATGTAGCCGACGCCGCGCACCGTGACGATCGGGTCGGTCTCGCCCGGAGCGTTCAGTTGCAGGCGCAGGCGGCGGATATAGGATTCGGCGATGTTGGTGGTCGGCTCGAAATCATAGTGCCAGACGTTCTGGTACAACATTTGGCGCGTGACGACGCTGTCGGCATTGCGCACCAGTTCGCACAGCACGAGAAATTCCAGTTTCTGTAGATTGAGCAGTCGCCCGGCGCGGATCGCGCGGAACTTCACCTCGTTCACTTCGATCACGCCCGCGCGCATCACGCCTGAATCGGTCGTCTGTGCGGCCCGGCGCTGGATCGCTTTCAGCCGTGCGTCGATTTCCGCGGGAGCGGCCGGCTTGACGAGATAATCGTCCGCACCCGCCTCCAGCCCGGCGATGCGCTGGTCGAGATCGCCGAGCGCGGTGAGCATGATGATCGGCACACCGACATGGCCCTCCCGCAGCTTTCGGGCGACGTCCACGCCGCCCACGAACGGCAACATCACATCGAGCAGGATCGCATCGAACTTGCCGTCGGTGGCCACCGACAGCGCGGCGCGTCCGTCGGCGGCGATCGCCGTATCGTGGCCCAGTTCCGCCAGGTCGGACACCAGCTGTTTCGCAGCGCGGGGATCATCCTCGACAATCAGAATTTGCATCATCGTCTGCCCAATAATCGTTACGCTCGATGCATCCCAGTTTTGGCGTGCGGATTCAACGCCTCCCGCTGCGGTTTTTGCACCGGGCAACCGTCGTGCTAGAGCGCCGCCAACCAATGGAGAGAGTATGACGCCCGATTTCGATTTCGCACTCGGTGAGACTGGTGACATGATCCGCGAGACGACCCAGCGCTTCGCGACCGACAAGATCATGCCGCTCGCGGCGAAGATCGATGCCGAGGACTGGTTCCCGCGTGACCTGTGGCCGGCGATGGGCGAACTCGGCCTGCACGGCATCACCGTCGAGGAGGACGATGGCGGGCTCGGCCTCGGCTATCTCGAACATGTCATCGCCTGCGAGGAAGTCAGCCGCGCCTCCGCCTCGGTCGGCCTCAGCTACGGGGCGCACAGCAACCTGTGCGTCAACCAGATCGCGCGCTGGGCCAATCCGGAGCAAAAGGCGAAATATCTACCCAAGCTGATTTCCGGCGAACATGTCGGCAGCCTCGCAATGTCCGAAGCCGGGGCGGGTTCCGACGTCGTGTCGATGAAGCTGCGTGCCGACAAGACCGACACCGGCTATGTCCTCAACGGTACCAAATTCTGGATCACCAACGCGGCCTATGCCGATACGTTGGTTGTATATGCCAAGACCGGGGACGGCAGTCGCGGCATCACCACCTTCCTGATCGAGAAAGGCATGCCCGGTTTCTCGATCGGCCAGAAGATCGACAAGATGGGCATGCGTGGGTCGCCCACCGCCGAACTCGTGTTCGATGAGTGCGAAGTCCCGGAGGAGAATGTCATGGGCCCGCTGAATGGCGGCGTCGGCGTGCTGATGTCGGGCCTGGATTACGAGCGCACGGTGCTGGCGGGCATCCAGCTCGGCATCATGCAGGCGTGCCTCGACGTGGTCGTGCCCTATGTTCGCGAGCGTCGCCAATTCGGGCAGGCGATCGGCACGTTCCAGCTGATGCAGGCCAAGATCGCCGACATGTACGTCGCACTGAATTCGTCACGGGCCTATGTCTATGCCGTCGCCAAATCGTGCGATGCGGGCGAGACGACGCGCTTCGATGCGGCCGGCGCGATCCTGCTGGCGAGCGAGAATGCGGTGAAGGTCGCCAACGAGGCGATCCAGGCGCTGGGCGGTGCGGGCTACACCAAGGATTGGCCGGTCGAGCGGTTCCTGCGCGACGCCAAGCTGCTCGATATCGGTGCGGGCACGAACGAGATCCGGCGCATGTTGATCGGGCGCGAATTGATCGGGGCGAGCGAACGGGTGGCGCAATGATGAGCCAGACCCTGTCCCACCCGGATACCATTACAAGCCTGCCCCATCATCTGCTGACCACGCTCACGCTGGAGGTCGATTTCCCCGCGACCGTTGTCATCGGCACCACCCCGCACGGCCATCGCGGGATCGCGCGCGTTGCCGGGGGGCATTTCGCCGGTGAGCGGCTGAGCGGCAGCGTCCGCCCCGGTCATGACTGGTATGTGGTCCGCGCCGACGGCACGCTGGAAATCGATGTGCGCCTGACGCTGGCGACTGACGATGGTGCGGCGATTTACCTGTCCTATCAGGGCAATATGCGCGCCGCGCCGGAAGTGATGGCGCGATTCCGCAAGGGCGAGCGACTGGCACCGGAGGACTATGCCTTGCAGGTCGTCGCGACGATGGAGTGCGGCGATGCGCGCTATGGCTGGCTGAACGACCTGCTCGTGGTCGGGATCGGCGAGCAGATGCCGGGCGGCGTCATCTATCGTTTGTTCGAGATCGGCGCATGACCGCCCCCATCCTCACCACCGCGCTCTCGCCTGACAGCGAAACCTTCCAGGCCAACGCCGCGCATAATCGCGCGCTCGCGGAAACCCTGCGCGCGGATGTCGCCCGCACGGCGCTCGGCGGCAACGCCAAGTCCCGTGAGCGCCACACCGCGCGCGGCAAGCTGCTGCCGCGCGACCGCGTCGAACGGCTGCTCGATCCCGGATCCCCCTTCCTCGAAATCGGCCAACTCGTCGCCAACGGCCTGTATGATGACGAAGTCCCTGGCGCGGGCGTCATCGCCGGCATCGGCCGCGTTTCGGGGCGGCAGTGCATGATCCTGTGCAACGACGCGACGGTGAAGGGCGGCACTTATTATCCACTGACCGTCAAGAAGCACCTCCGCGCGCAGGAGATCGCCGAAGCCAACATGCTGCCGTGCATTTACCTCGTCGATTCCGGCGGCGCGAACCTGCCGCATCAGGCCGAGGTCTTTCCCGACCGCGACCATTTCGGGCGCATTTTCTACAATCAGGCGCAGATGAGCGCGAAGGGCGTCCCGCAGATCGCCTGCGTGATGGGATCGTGCACGGCAGGGGGCGCGTATGTGCCGGCCATGTCCGATGAAACGATCATCGTGCGCGGGCAGGGGACGATCTTCCTCGCCGGACCACCCCTAGTAAAAGCCGCGACGGGCGAGGTCATCACCGCCGAGGAACTGGGCGGCGCGGACACGCACGGGCGCAAATCCGGCGTGGTCGATCATGTCGCCGAGAATGACGAACACGCGCTGACCATCGTCCGCGACATCGTCTCGACCTTGCAACCGCAGGTCGGCACGCCGGTGAATCTGAAAGACCCGCGCCCGCCCAAATTCGACGCGGAGGAATTGTACGGCATCGTACCCAGCGACGTGCGCGCGCCATATGACGTGCACGAGGTCATCGCGCGACTGGTCGACGGCAGCGAATTCCACGAATTCAAGGCGCTCTACGGCACCAGCCTCGTCTGCGGTTTCGCGCACATCTGGGGCATGCCGGTCGCGATCCTCGCCAATAACGGCGTGCTGTTCAGCGAGAGCGCACAGAAAGGCGCGCACTTCATCGAACTGGCGTGCCAGCGGCGCATCCCCTTGCTGTTCCTCCAGAACATCTCCGGCTTCATGGTCGGTGGCCGGTACGAGGC
>NZ_JANYEK010000191.1 GCF_025363195.1 Sphingomonas sp. | reverse complement strand
ATAGAGTCGAAAAATTTATCAAGATAGGTTGGTGGAAGGGGCGTTAGTTAGGATATGAAATATGCCTACTCCTATTTGCGGTTTAGCAGCACTGACCAAGTGTGCGGCGATAGCGTAAGGCGTCAAACCTCGCTTGCCGCTGCTCATGCTGAGGAATTTGGCCTGACGCTCGATGACCAGTTGACCAATCAGGGTTTCGGCATATCAAGCTTTAGGGGACAAAATGTGGTGTCCGGCCGATTGGGTGATTTCTTGGCAGCGGTTTCGGCCGGCCTTGTGCCTCACGACAGTATATTGCTCGTCGAAAACCTCGATCGGTTAAGTCGGGACAGTGCGTTGCATGCACAAAATCTTCTAACGCAAATCGTTCTTGCGGGGGTAACGATCGTAACGCTGGCGGATCGCAGAATCTATTCGATAGAGGAGTTGCGTCGGGATCCAATGGGCCTGATTTTCGCGCTGATTAATTTCATCCGGGCCAATGAAGAAAGCGAATTAAAATCGTTCCGGGCAAAGGCAAACTGGGTCGCCAAACGCACCACCGCATCGACCAAGGTGCTGACAGCGTGTTGCCCACGCTGGCTGATGCTGGATAAAAAACGGGAACGGTTCGTAGTAATTCCCGAGCGGGCTCAGATCGTCAAAGAAATTTTCGACCTTGTCGAGCGAGGGCAGTCTTTTACCGAGATTTCCAGGGCGCTGAATGCAAGCGAAACGCCAACGTGGCAAGCCGGGAAAAGTTGGACGCGACATAGTGTCAGCAGCATTGCAAAGTGCAGCGCGGCTATAGGGACGTTCGTTCCTCATCACTATGAGTGGGATGCTGGCCATCAGGTACGCCGTCCATTCGTACCAATCCGAAATTACTATCCTCGAGTGGTATCAATCGAGAAATTCGAGCGGGTCCAAGCGCGAAGGCATGAGGCTTATCGTGGCGGCCAAGTCTCAATCGGTTACATGTTGGCGCAGTTGGCTCTTTGCGGAGCGTGTAAAGGGGCGGTGCAACTCATCCGCCGAGGCGAAAATGGCCCAAGCATGGTTTGTTCGACCGCAAAGGCTGGAGCTGGCTGCCAGTATGCGGAAATTCCCTATCGACCGATAGAATCCGCCCTGCGAAAAGAGTTACCTGCAATCCTTCTTGACCACTTTAACTCTTTTGACCGTTTCGGCTCGACTCATCGCTTGAGAGCGGCGCAGAATGGGGTCGATCGGGCTAGGCGAGCCCGACCGGATCTAAATATTTCGACATCAGCGGGTGGTGGAGCAGACGTCAATTTTGAACCGCTTCGGGCCGCAGAGGAAGAATTACAAGAGGCTGTCGAGAGCTATCAGCAGCGATCCACCACAGTTGCGAGCCGAAAAATATCAATAGCCCTAGAGTGCTTGGACGAACAACAATGGGATGGGAACGAAGCGTTACGCGTAAATCATGCACTCAAGAGCATCTTTACCGAGGCCTGCGTAGACACCTCCAATGGTGTGATTGACTTGTATCGAAAAGATGGCGCGATTCTTCAAATACCCTTTTCTGGTTTCTTGCAGAGTGCGATCAACTGATTTTATCGCGCGCCATACGGCGTCATGGCATGCGTTCAGGATAATTCCTTTTGGACGTAGTTCGATCGTGGGTTAGCATCACATCCAATATACGCAGATAGGAAGCCGATGTTGACCGTGGAAAACCCGTCATCAAAAAAACTCCCGCGTGCGCGGTCTCGTAGCCGGTCATACGACCACATCGTCTCACCTGACGGTCGTTCTATCGGCGATAACGTTGGGATCGACATTCAGGTGGATCGCTATCGTGCCGTGGTCTTCCCGAACAACATCCGGGATAAACGGCTGGCTGGCGGCTATCTTAGATTATTCCCGTTTTCAGAGAAATTGCCCGCAATTTCCTATATCCGGCTTTCCAAATTAGAGCGTGGGGAGGTTGTTGCCCGGGTCGAGGAATTAAAGCAGATAAGCGCGGTTTTGGGGGTGGCCCCCGTCGATCTCATTCTCGACATTGACGCCCCAAACTTCAATTTTGCTACGTGGTTCATCCCTTTTGCTGAGGGGGCCGCAACCGACAGTGACGACGAGGCGACCTTCGCAATGATGCTAGCGGCCGCTGTGCGAGCTCGTCGTTATGCAGAGGCGCGCTTAACGGCCGGCGTCATGGACAAGGAATACGGGATTCCGGCGGTCATTCTGTCTCGAATTGAAAACGCTTATAAGGGGTTAAGTCGTTGGAACGAGCAAGCCGTCGCAAATCTTTGTAAACTTTTTGGCCTAGGCGACGAGGTAGAGTTGCGGTCGTACGTGCTGAACCAATATCAGAACGGTGTGCTAAACCGCTCGTTGATGGACATTCCGAACGCTGCCGATCGGGTAGTGCGAACACGTAAGCGTATCGCCGGCCTATTGATGGAATTAAAGCATTCATCATCAGATGGCGCTGTCATCGACGAATCGCACATCTCTGCCTCGCTAAGGCGGCGGATGGTCGCGGTTTTTGGGTTGCCGCTGCCCGGTGGTCTGATTGCGATGACCCCTACGGGCACCGAGATCGAAGCTCCATCCATTGCTGGCGCACGCGCTTTTGGTATTCGCGTGGGTCGAGCATCACTTGGGGCCGGTATGCCCGGCCACGCCACGGTAATTGTCGATCCCGATAGGTTTCCTCAAGCCGGTGGTTTGGCGCTAGTTCGCCAGAACGAAGACTATCGTCTTTTGGCCGTTACGATTGGAACGGATGGCGCGATGCTTGGCTATTCGGTTTCCCCCGAGCACGAAGTCGCGTTGGATGGTTTAGCACCCGAAGACACCGCGGCGGTAATCGCGGCCATTTTTGTTTAGGTCATTAATCAGCCTAGCACGTGAAGCTGCCTTCGAAGCACCGCCTTCCGAGTTAAATCGATCGGTGGCTCACTTTCCAGTTACTCTTTGGTGGAACCGCATTGCCGGCGGGGTTGACCGATTTATAAAATCTACGTTCTCCACTGATAGCGAAGCGTTGGGATTGATCCCTGAAAAACAGCCAAGATGACAGAAATTATCTCTGCTTACCTTGATCAAAACCGTAATCTTTATTCCGGATGTCGACTAACAAGTGTGGCTCGGGCCGAAAAATATTTCTCTTTCGTTTCGTGACAACTATCGAAGGATTCTAGCTAACATTTGATTGTAATAAAAAGCGCTGTTTTCGAGCAAAACTTGGATTGCTGACGCTAGGCTAAGTCTTTGACGCCTGCATCAATGCCCCCGTATCACGGTTGCGCGAAATTAAGCTTCCTCCCGGGCTTCCAAGCCGGCGCGGCCTGCTGGTTCGCTACCCGTGCGACAAGCGCGTAGAAGAACTGGTTAAAGTGCGTTGCCGCCTGCCAGTCGATCGGTTGATCGAGGTCGTCCTGTGGTTTGTGGTATCCGGTCTTGTACCAGTGGCGATAGATGCGCTCGCTATCGGTCCCCGCGCGATAGCCGAACACGAATGCAGTGGCTGGAATGCCGGCCTGCAGGAACGGCCACTGATCGGCGCGGCGCAACAGGTTGCGCTCGGGTTCGGGATCTGGCTGTACTTCGACCTGCATGCCGTTTGCTACGGCGCGCGCATCGTCACCAAGCGTCGTGTCCCCAAGCGCATGGACCGTCAGCAGCCGCAGCGGGAAGATCGGTCGTAACTGGTCGAGATTGATATTCGCGGCGAGGCTTTCCTTCGGAAGTGTCGGATGAGCAACGAACCAGCGCGAGCCCAACAGGCCCTTTTCCTCACCGGTAAAGGCCGCAAAGAGCACGGGTCTTCTAAAGCCTGCGCGATGCTGCCGCTCGGCGAGACGGATCAGCAAGGCGACATAGGCTGCGTCGTCGAGAGTGCCGTTATAGATGCGATCACGCTCAACCGGCTCGCCCGGGCCATAGCCGTCGAGATGGGCGGACAGCACGATTGTCTGCGCCGCAAGTGCCGGGTCGCTGCCGGGCAGGCGCGCAAGCACATTGGGCGCGCTGATCGCCCGCTGCACCATCTGGAATTCCGTCCGGAAGCGCCCGGGCGGATTGAATGATGGCAGGGGCGCCCCGGCCGCCCCGGCTGCGATAAGTCGGACCGGATCATGCCCACCGCCAACGATCATCTTTCCCAATGAATCGGCATTCAGAGTGAAACGAAGCAGCCCTGCAGGCTCCGGCGGTTTGTCTCGCAGCCATACGGTTCGTGCATATGCATATGGCCAGCGCGGCGGTTCTACCGTGAAGCCAGGATCGGCGATGGTGACCAGCGCCACTGCCCCGGCCGCTTTTACTGCGGCGACGCGGTCGGCATCCGACGGCTGAGCGGCGCGATGCGTACCGTGGCAGATTACGATCCTACCCCGCACGTCGCCAAGCGCACTCGCCGCACAATAACCGCGATAGGCGAGCGGTGCATCGACCCGCTGCGCCATGCCGGGAACGGGATTCGCCATGATATCGTACAGGAACCGCAACGGCCGGGCACCGACGCTCAGGTTCGCGCGCACGATCGAGAGCTGCTGCATCGGCACGCGCTGAAAATACCCGCCATTTTCCCCGGCCGGCACCAGCCCGGCCGCAGCGAACCGCTCCGCCACCATCTTTGCGGCGCGCTCGTACGCAGCAGAGCCAGTGTCACGTCCCGCCATCGCGTCATCGGACAATGTTGCCGTAGTCTCCCACCATGCTCGCGTATCGGGATCAATGGGAAGCGCGCGTGTGGCCCCGGGCAGGAGCAGACAGAACGGGACGAGTGCATGGAAGGGCTTGAGCATAGGCTGAAAACTGGCCGAAACTGCGTAATGCGGCAAGGGGTCGCGGACGGGAACGGTCATGGCACGAAAAATGATCGGTCCAGGAACGCCGCTCAGCCGCACTGGCTGAGTGGCCGCCAGGGCTCCGTCAGACCAAAAGCACCAGTCGTTAGTCGCAGCGGGCATTGTCAGACCACCGTGGCAGTCTCTCAAACGGGCTGATAGGCAAGTATGATGAACCGCAGATCCCGTGCGAAACCGCCCAGCCCGTTCCGCTGTTTCAATTCATCTCCCGAGGTGATCCGGCTGGTCGTAATGATGTACGTCCGCTTTCCGTTGTCGCTGCGGAACGTCGAGGATCTGCTGTTCGAGCGCGGCATCGACATTTGCCAC
>NZ_JANYEK010000109.1 GCF_025363195.1 Sphingomonas sp. | reverse complement strand
CCATAGATCGGATCGCCCACCACCGGCGCGCCCAGCGCCTCGGCGGCATGGACGCGAATTTGATGCGTCCGCCCGGTCTGCGGCATGAACTCGACGAAACTGCGCCCGTCTTTTACCGCCAGCACGCGCCAGCCGGTTCGCGCCGCCTTGCCCGCGGGATCGCCGACCATGCGCCAGCCCTCCTCCGCGCTGCTCACCTTCGCCAGCGCCAGATCGATCAGCCCGCTCTCGCCCTCGGGCACACCCTCCAGCACGGCGAGATATCGCTTGATCACCAACCCCTGCTCGAACGCCTGTTGAAAGCGCGCATGTGCCTTGGGGTTGCGCGACATCAACAGGCACCCGGACGTGTCGCGGTCGAGCCGGTGCACCGGATGCGGCCAGCGGCGAAAGCCGAATTTCAACCCGTCGAGGTGATTTTCGAGGGAGATGGAGCCATCGCGCGGTCGGTCCACCGGCAGGCCGGCAGGCTTGTCGATGACCAGCGCTTCGCCGTCGAGAAAAAGAACATGATTTGCAAGCATCCCGCCCCCTTGCCACCGCGCGCGCTGCCATGCCAGAGAAACACCTAGTGATGAGCCGCGGCAAGCCTACAATATCGATCGTTTCGTGGATCGTCGGCCTGTTTCCCGCCGTGGCGATGGCGGCGGCGGCACCCGAGCAGCTGTGCGCCGGACAGACCGCCTTGCCCGGACCGGACGGCCGCGTCCTCGGTCATCTGCCGTATCAACAGGTCGCGGCCAGCGATCTCGTCCCCGCCCCGCCCGGCTTTGCGGTCGGCCAGCCGTGCCTGATCCACCGCGATGCCGCCCCCGATCTCGTCCGGCTGCTCCACGCCGCTTCGGGGGTACCGGGCGTCGCCGGGCAATTGCACGCGATTTCCTGCTATCGCACCATCGCGCGCCAACGTGGTGTGTTCTGCAGCCAGATCGGGCCGACCAAACGCTGCAAGGACGCCGCCGAGCGCGCCCGCGCGGTCGGCCCGCCCGGTTACAGCGAACATGCCACCGGCTATGCGATCGATTTCGGCATCCGCCCGTCGCGCGACTGCCCGGATGTCGAGCCGTGCATCGCCTCGACGGTTGCGGGGAAATGGTTGCTCGCCAACGCACCGGGCTTCGGCTTCGAACTGTCCTTCCCGTCCGGCAATGCGCAGAACGTGACATGGGAGCCGTGGCACTGGCGCTGGGTTGGAAGTGCGATCACCACGCCGGGCGCCGATCGCGCGCGGGCGTTGTTCGCGATAGCGCGGATGAACTTTCCCGCCAGTCCGGCGATCACCGATGCGTCCGCCCCCTGGCTCGACGCGATCCCCAACCCGTCGATTGGCCCGCCGCTGCCACCGGC
Source organism: Sphingomonas sp. (assembly GCF_025363195.1). GTDB lineage: Bacteria > Pseudomonadota > Alphaproteobacteria > Sphingomonadales > Sphingomonadaceae > Sphingomonas. Next base: position 37,159 of record NZ_JANYEK010000109.1, on the reverse strand, counting down.
ACAGCGCCAGAATGTGCCACCCGCGGAGGGCGTGCCGGCGACGATCCCTCCGAAGCCGCCGGCAATCCTGACGCGTCTCTGATCAACGCCCACCAATACCTCCCGGAACTTGGCCGGGGAGATATCGACAGTGATCATCTCCTTCAAACAAGGCCGCTTCCCCGGCGAACGCCGGGGCCCAGTCGCACGGATCACAATAATGGAAGCATTCCCTTTCCACCGTGGCAACTGGACCCGGGCGTTCGCCGGGGAAGAGGAAGGTGAACGCTTGCTTGAGAGGCGTAAGATCCAAGATTGTTCAGGGTGCGGGCGCGCCCCTAGGTCAGAGGCGCGCCAGCGTTTCGATCAGGCGATCAGCTTGGCCGCCACTTCGGCGATCCGCTTGCCCTGATAGCGCGCACCGTCCAGTTCGACCTGGCTCGGCTGGCGGCTGCCGTCGCCATCGGCGATCGTCGTCGCACCATAAGGCGACCCGCCCTTGACCTCGTTCAAGCCCATCTGGCCCTGGAACCCGTAATCGAGCCCGACGATGGTCATCCCGAAATGCAGCAAATTGGTGATGATCGAAAACAATGTCGTCTCCTGCCCACCATGCTGGCTGGCGGTCGAGGTGAAAGCACCTCCGACCTTGCCGTTCAGCGCGCTGCGCATCCACAGGCCACCGGCCTGATCGAGGAATGACGCCATTTGGCTCGGCATGCGGCCGAAGCGGGTCGGCGCGCCGATGACGATCGCATCGTAATCGGCCAGAATGTTGACGTCTCCAATCTCTTCATGCGCGGTATCGGTCTTGAAATGTGCGGCCTTGGCCACTTCGGCCGGTGCGGTTTCGGGTACGCGGCGGATATCGACCTCGGCCCCACCGGAGCGTGCGCCCTCGGCAACGGCATCAGCCATCTGTTCGATATGGCCGTAGGACGAATAATACAGAACGAGGACCTTGGTCATTTTCAGTCTCCTTAAAATCGGGGTCAGATCGGTCGAAGGGGAATCCCCTCCCGCCGAAGCGGGAGGGGCCGGACGGGGCCGCATTCTGGGGGGAGGTAAATCCGGCGTCCGTCCCCCGCTGCATCCCGGGGGAGAGGAATTGCAGCGGAAGCACTGTTATTCGGAATCGACCAATACGATCTCGGCATCCTCGATCGCAGTGATCTCGTACGTCTTGCCGCCGGTCAGCGCGGCGCCGTCGCGCGCGGCGAAGCGCTCGCCATCGATCTCGATGCCGCCGGTCGCGGCGACGAGATAAGCGTGCCGCCCCGCGCCGACGCTGTGACTGATGCGCTCGCCCGCCTTGACCGTGGCCCCGAGCACGCGGGCGTCGGCGCGGATCGGCAATGCGTCCCGGTCTTCGGCAAAGCCACTGGCCAACACGGCGAAGCGGCCGTCGCGCGCATCCTTGGGGAACGGCTTCGCCCCCCAACTGGGTGCGCCGCCCTTGCGGGTCGGCTCGATCCAGATCTGGAACAGGGTCGTGGTTTCGGGTTCCAGATTATATTCGGCATGGCGAACCCCGGACCCGGCGCTCATCACCTGTACATCGCCAGCGCCCGTCCGGCCCTTGTTGCCGAGTGAATCCTGATGCGTGATCGCACCGGTGCGAACATAGGTCACGATCTCCATGTCCTTGTGCGGATGTGCGGGGAAACCGCTGTTCGGGCCGATCTCGTCATCGTTCCAAACGCGGATCGCGCCCCAGCCCATGCGGGCGGGATCGTAATAATCGGCGAACGAAAAATGGTGGCGGGCATTCAGCCAGCCGTGATCGGCATGGCCCAGGCTTTCGAACGATCTTTTCTCGACCATCGTGTGCCTCCTAGACGGATGAACTGTGTTGCCGCCAAGATAGGCATTCCGATCATGCCGTAAATGGAAACGCTGGAAACCGATCGTTTCATACTGTAAATCCTCCCCGGAACGGAGAGGATTGAGACGTGAGGTTACCCGATTTCGAAGCCTGGGCGATCTTCGCGCAAGTAGTCGAGCATCGTTCGTTCAGCGGCGCGGCGGATGCGATCGGCGTGTCCAAGGCCACCGTGTCGAAGGCGATCACGCGGCTTGAAGCGCATCTGAACCAATCGCTGTTCCACCGCACGTCCCGCAAGTTGACGCTGACCGAAAGCGGTAAATCGCTGGCCGAACATGCCGCGCGCATTCTCGCCGAGGCGCAGGCCGCGGAGGAAGCCGCGCGCGACGCCGCCACCGCGCCCACCGGCTTGGTGCGCATGACCGCGCCGATGACGCTCGGCCTGTTGCTGGTCGCGCCGCTGATCGCGCAGTTCCTCACGGCCAACCCTGGGATCGAGATCGACCTCAACCTTACGGACGGCAAGGTCGACATCGTCGCCGAAGGGTTCGACATCGCGCTGCGCATCGCCGATCTGCCCGACAGTTCGTTGCGCGCCCGCCGGCTCGGCCCGATCACCGCGCATATCGTCGCCAGCCCCGCATATCTCCAGCTCCACGGCCACCCGACCCACCCAGCGCAACTCGGCGAACGGCCTTGCTTCGCCTATACCAACGTGACCGGCCCGTGGCGTTTCCGCGGCCCCGACGGCGGCGAAGCGGCCGTGCGCCCGACCGGCCCGTTACGCGCCAATAACGGCGACGCGCTGCTTCCGGCCCTGCGCGCTGGGCTCGGCATCGGGCTGCTGCCCGATTTCATCGTCGGTGCCGATCTGGCGAGCGGTGCGCTTGAGGCGATCCTGACGGACTGGTCGCTGCCGCCCGTCGCGCTCCACCTGCTGACCCCGCCGAGCAACCTCCGCCCGGCCCGCGTCGAGGCGCTGATCACCTTCCTGGCCGAGCGATTGAAAGGAGTCTGTACCGAATCCTAACGAAGTCGTCGCTCGCGACTCGCGGAGTCAGGCCGATTAATACGAAATTAACCTTTTACCTTCATCACTGTTCAGGTTAATGGTTTAGGCGCAGGCGGTTCGGGCCAAAGGGGGCTGGGGCACTGCGAATGGACAGGGGACGGCCAAGATGCGCGTACTGTTGATCGAAGACGAGCCCACGACCGCCAAGGCGGTCGAACTCATGCTGACGACCGAAGGTTTCAACGTCTACACTACGGATCTCGGCGAGGAGGGTCTCGATCTCGCCAAGCTGTATGATTATGACATCATCTTGCTCGATCTGAACCTGCCAGACATGCATGGTTACGACGTGTTGAAGAAAGTCCGCGTCGCTCGTGTGCAGACGCCGGTGCTGATCCTGTCCGGTATCAACGAGATGGACAGCAAAGTCCGCTCGTTCGGCTTCGGCGCCGACGATTACGTCACCAAGCCGTTCCACCGCGAGGAACTCACCGCCCGCATTCACGCCGTCGTACGTCGTTCCAAGGGTCACAGCCAGTCGGTCATCCGCACCGGCAAGCTCGCCGTCAATCTCGACGCCAAGACGGTCGAAGTCGATGGCAGCCGCGTCCATTTGACCGGCAAGGAATATGCGATGCTCGAGCTGCTGTCGCTGCGCAAGGGCACGACGCTGACCAAGGAAATGTTCCTCAACCATCTGTATGGCGGGATGGACGAACCGGAACTGAAAATCATCGACGTGTTCATCTGCAAGCTGCGCAAGAAATTGAGCATGGCCTGCGAAGGTGAGAATTACATCGAAACCGTCTGGGGCCGTGGCTATGTGCTGCGCGAACCCGACGAAGTGGCCGCTGTCGCAGTCGCCTGACACCAGAATTTTCCGCTCCCCTTAAACAGGGAGTAAGGCCGCGGCATCGGGGGGTGTCGCGGCCTTTCGTGTTTGTGGGGGTGCAGAACACACCGCCGTCACGCCGGACTTGATCCGGGGTCCAACACGCGCCGGGTAATCACGTCAAAGGTAGCAATCCCAACCCAACCGCAAGATCATTCCACATCGGATTACCTCGCTCGATCAGACTGATCTTCCAATCGCGCTGCCAGTTCTTTAACTGTTTCTCGCGCATGATTACCGCGTCCATAGTCTCGCCGAATTCGTAATGGACGAGGCGCTTGACGCCATAGCGTTTGGTATAACCGTCGAACGTGCCACTACGGTGCTGCTGGACCCGCCCGATCAGGTTTGATGTCACGCCGACATAGATCGCGCCGAGATAGTGATTGGCGAGCAGATAGACACACGGCTCGCGTTCTCGCATTAGCGCTGGTCAGTGTGGCGCGTTGGATGCCGGATCAAGTCCGGCATGACGGATAGGCGCGATGGATTCACCTCCGCTCCCAAACCTTTTCGCCGCCTACCCACGTTTCCAGCACCTTTGTGCCGCGCAACTCGCTCGGTGACGCCAGCAGCGGATCGCGATCGACGATGATGAAATCCGCGCGCTGCCCCGCCGCCAGCCGACCGAATTTGTCCTCCGCGAACCCGGCATATGCCGCGCCTTGCGTGAACGCCCACCAGGCCTGTTCGCGCGTGATCGCCTCTTGCGGACGCCAGCCGCCGAAGGGCTGCCCCTGCGCATCCATCCGCGTGAACGCCGCGGCCCACCCGGCGAACGGGTCCGGACTCTCGACCGGATAGTCCGATCCGAAGGCCAGGTGCGCGCCATTCGCGAGCATTGAATGCCACGCATAGGCCCCGGCCAGCCGCTCCGGTCCAAGCCGTGCCTCGACCATCGTCCGGTCGCTCGTCTGGTGCACGGGCTGCATCGAGGCGATGATGCCGTTCTTGCCAAAGCGCGGCAGATCCACCGGATCGACGATCTGCGCGTGCTCCATCCGCCAGCGCCGATCGCCCTTATAGGTGTCGACCATTGCGTCGATCGAATCCAGCACCTGCGCGTTCGCCTTGTCGCCGATCGCGTGAACCGCGACCTGGAATCCCTCGAGCGAGGCGCGGCTCATCAGGTTGCGGATCACATCGTCGGCCATGAAACCGACGCCGCTCTGTTTCGGTGCATCGGAATAGGGCGCTTTCAACCAAGCACCACGAGACCCAAGCGCGCCATCCGCGTACAGCTTCACCCCGCCCAATCGCAATTTGTCGCCATACAGCCACGGCGTCGGCCCGCGTCCCGCGATTTGCACTGCCGTATCCACGCCCATCGCATAGGACATCACGCGGACGCGCATCGCGCCGAGATCGCCCATCCGGCGATAGGCCAACCAATCGTCCAGGTTCGTTCCCATATCCGCTGTCGCGGTGATGCCGAAACCGAGCAGGATACTTTGTGCCTTCAGGAATGCGGCGTTACGATCGCCCGGCAGCGGCTGCGGCACCGCCTTCTCGACCAGCGCCTGCGCCGCATCGACGAACACTCCGTTCGGCAGCAGCCCGGTTTTCTCGATCCTTCCGCCCGGCGGCGATACGCTCTTTACCGAAACCTTCGCGGCGGTCATCGCGGCGGCATTGGCCCAGCTGGCATGGCCGTCGACCCGGCTGAGCCAGATCGGCCGATCGCCCGCCACCCCGTCCAGATCCGCGGCGGTCGGGAAGCGACCGAGCCCCCAGGTCTCCTGGTTCCACCCGCCGCCGAGAATCCAACGCCGATCGGGATTTGCGGCGGCATAGGCCGCGATCTTCGCCTTCGCTTCGTCCAGCGTCTTCGTGTCCGACAGGTCCAGCGCCAGCGCGCGGAAGCCCAATTCCATGACATGGCCGTGCGCGTCGATAAAACCGGGCAGCAACACCTTGCCCTTCATGTCCGCGCGCCAATCCAATTTGTCCGGCCGTTTTTCACCGCGCTGGAGCAGCTTGGTCACCTTGCCGTCCGGCGTCATCAGCAGGCCGGTGAACTGGATCGGCTTGCCATCCTTGTCGAGCGTGATGCCGGTGACGTTGTCGACCAGCGCATCGGCGAGGGCGGCAGTCGGGAGGAGAGCGAAACCTATCCACATCGCCGTCATTCCGGATTTGATCCGGGATCCCACGACCCGCAAAGCCAATGGCCGCCTGATGTACGGCACGTTGGATTCCGGAAGGGGTCCGGTATGACGGGGTGTATGGGAAATCACTTGGGCAATCTCCTCACCAGCGCGCTGGTATCCTGCCGCGCGCCGCCCAGCTTCTGCACCTCGGCATAGAATTGATCGACCAATGCCGCGACCGGCAACACTGCCCCATTCGCCTTCGCCTCATCCAGCGCCAGACCGAGATCCTTGCGCATCCAATCCACCGCGAACCCGAAATCGAAGCGATCCTGCCCCATCGATTCCCAGCGATTGACCATCTGCCAGCTCTGCGCCGCGCCGCCCGAAATCGCTTCGAACACCTTGGCCAGATCAAGGTCGCTCGCCTGCGCGAAGCGTAGGGCTTCGCTCAAACCCTGCAGCACGCCGGCAATCGCGATCTGGTTGACCATCTTCGTCGTCTGCCCTGCCCCCGCCGCGCCGACATGAACGATACGCGCGGCGTAAGCGGCCATAATCGGCTCAGCCAACACCATCGCTGCTACGTTGCCGCCGCACATGATCGATAGCTTGCCATTCTCCGCCCCGGCCTGCCCGCCCGATACGGGGGCATCGACCACCAAGCTTCGTACCTCGGCCAGGCGTCGTGCGATGCCGGCGGAAACGGTGGTGTGGTCGATGAATACCGCATCCTGCCGCATTGCCGCGAACACACCGTCCGGGCCCAAAGTCACCATCTCTAAGTCGTCATCATTGCCCACGCAGGTGATCACCGCGTCCTTGCCCTTCGCCGCCTCCGCCGGAGTATCGGCGACGGTCAGCCCGGTCGCCTCAGCCTTGGCGCGCGTGCGATTATAAACCGTGACGGTATGACCGGCGCGGGCGAGGTGTCCGGCCATCGGCGCACCCATTACGCCGGTTCCGATGAAAGCTATGTCTGTCATGATGTGCGCTTAAGCGCTGTTTCCCCGCCGCGCCAGATGGTCTAGGCCTCCGCCCGACCCGTTCGTGCTGAGCTTGTCAAAGCATCGTCCTTATTCTTGGACGCGGGATACGAATAACGGCCCTTCGACAAGCTCAGGGCGAACGGAAGATTTGATGGCAACCGATCCCCTCCCCAGCTTCGTCCCGCCCGTCACCATCGACGATATCCGTGCCGCCCATGCCCGGATCGCCGACCAGATCGTACACACGCCGACTTTCATCAGCCGCACGCTGAGCGAGCTGACCGGTGCCACCGTCTATCTCAAGTTCGAGAACCTGCAATTTACCGCCGCCTACAAGGAGCGCGGCGCGCTCAACACACTGTTGCAGTTGCCCGCTGGTATTCCGGGCGTCATCGCCGCGTCGGCCGGCAACCATGCGCAGGGGCTGGCCTATCACGCCCATCGGCTCGGCATTCCGGCGACGATCGTCATGCCGACCAACACGCCGACCGTGAAGGTGACGCAGACCGAGGGGCATCGCGCCACCGTCGTCCTGCACGGCGACACGTTCGATGCGGCCTATGCCCATGCGCGCGAACTGGAGGCCGAGCGCGGCCTGACTTTCGTCCATCCCTTTGACGATATCCGCGTGATCGCCGGCCAGGGCACCGTCGCGATCGAAATGCTCGCCGACGTGCCCGCGATCGACATGCTGATCACCCCGATCGGCGGAGGCGGATTGATCTCTGGCATGGCTACGGTCGCGCGCGCGTCAGGCCGGCCGATCGAGGTGATCGGCGTGGAGGCGGAGCTGTTCCCCTCGATGTACAACCGCATCAACGGCACCAACATGCCCTGTGCCGGCGATACGCTGGCCGAAGGTATCGCGGTCAAGGAGCCGGGTGGCATTACTGCGATGATGGTCGCCGAACTGGTCGACGATATCGTTCTGGTCAGCGAACGCAGCCTGGAGGAGGCAGTCAGCCTGCTCGTCCAGATCGAGAAGACCGTGGTCGAGGGTGCCGGTGCCGCCGGGCTGGCTGCATTGCTGCAACACCCGGAACGCTTCAGGGGCCGGACGGTCGGCGTCGTTCTGTGCGGCGGTAATATCGATACGCGCCTGCTCGCCAACGTGCTGTTGCGCGATCTCGCGCGGTCTGGCCGCCTCGCGCGCCTGCGCATTCGCTTGCAGGATCAACCGGGCGCGTTGTTCAACCTGATGCGCGTCTTCTCCCAGCAGCGCGTCAACATCATCGAAATCTACCACCAGCGCGTCTTCACCACGCTGCCGGCCAAAGGACTCATCACCGATATCGAGTGCGAGACGCGTGATCGCGACCATCTGGTCCGCCTGCTGCTCGCGCTTAACGATGCCGGGTACGAAGCGAGTCCAGTCGAGCTCGCGTGACCACAGAAGCGCCGGCCGGAATCGACGGCGCGATGAACGGAGCCGCCCGACTCTTTTGTTGCGCCGTCGCCTGCCCTAAAATGCGAACATGACGGCGTTCGATCCGCGCCATTCGCTTGCGACGATGCTGATCGCCCGCGTTAACCTTCAATCATGGTAAAGCCGCTTTTCATCATCCGCGACCTGCGCAATAACGGTTCCACACCGTGCGATCGCCGGTCGAACACAGGGGATACCCGGCGGTGACTGCGCCCTTCCGTTTTCCGCGTTTCTTCGTGACCAGCCCGTCTCCCTGCCCGTATCTACCGGGGCGTCAGGAGCGTAAGGTGTTCACCGAATTGAACGGCCCGCATGCTGGCGAGCTGAACGATGCGCTGGGGCGGATCGGTTTTCGCCGCAGCCAGTCGGTCGCCTACCGCCCGAGCTGCGCGGGATGCACCGCCTGCGTTTCGGTTCGCGTCGTCGCGTCCGATTTCGTCGCCAACGGAACGCAGCGCAAATTGATCAAGCGCCATTCCGATGTCGAAGTCACCGCCTGCCGCCCCTGGGCGACCGACGAACAATTCCAGTTGCTCCGCCGCTATCTCGCGCAACGTCACCCCGGCGGCGGCATGGCCGGCATGGACGAGGGTGATTATGCCGACATGGTCGAGCATTCGCCGGTCAACAGCTTTATCGTAGAATATCGCGAACCGGCAAAGGATGGCCGGCCCGGTCGTCTGCTCGGCGCCTGCCTGACCGATCAGCAGGCCGACGGCCTGTCGATGATCTACAGCTTCTTCGATTCAGAGATCGAAGGCCGCCCGGGCTTGGGCAATTTCATCATCATGGATCACATCCTGCGCGCACGCGCCGCAGCTTTGCCCTATGTCTATCTCGGCTATTGGGTGAAGGGATCGGCGCGGATGGAATACAAGACCCGCTATCGTCCACTCGAAGTGCTTGGACCGCAGGGCTGGTCCGTATTGGCGGAAGACCCGATTGCGGTTTCGGCGATCGCACAGGCAGCACTCGAAGGTGAATTGGCCTGATATCCTCGATATCCTGACCTTGTGTCAGGATGGCGTATTAAAGCTCACTGCTCGGCCGGTGCCACTGTGACATCGACGTGCATCTCTTCGTCGCCCTCGCCCAGCCGCGATCCCGCAACCGGCGCGGCTCCAGCCGCATCCAGTGCCACCGCCACGCGGACATAGGCCTCGTCCGCCGAGCGCCCGGCGCACGGATCGAATGCCGCCCAGCCCAGTCCTTCGACAAACGCCTCCGCCCAGCCATGCGGCGCAGGTCGATGCTCACCGCCAAAGGCGCGCATGCTGTATCCCGAAATGTACCGCGCCGGAATTCCTAACGACCGCGCCGCCGCCAGGAATACATGCGTGGTATCGCGCGGCGTCGCGGACACGCCTATGAATGCCTGCACTGCCGTCAGCCCTGTTTTCGGCCGGCTCCGATCCGCCGTGAACTTGCTGGCCAGCGCCAGATTGAGCCGGTGCAACCGATCGAGGAGGTCGCGGCCACCCGCCACCGCATCCTCGGCGAACGCCTCGATCGCACCGTCGGCCACAGTCAGCGGTGTCGTGCGCAGATACAGTTCGGGTGGAAGCCCCTCGTGCGTGCCATGCACGACGCCATCGGCGCTGTTGGTCAGCACCTCGCCCGATACGGCGATTTCGATACTGTCGATCGGCCCCTCGACATACAACATCGTGATCTTGTTGCCGAAGCCATCGCGCCCCGGTCGCAGCCGTGCGTCGCAATCGACGTGCAGATCCCAATCGGCCACCGTCTGATCGTCGGTGTCCTCCGGGGTCATGCGGAGCATCTGGGTCAGGCGCCCCTGCGGCACCGAAAAGCGATAGGTGGTGCGGTGGTCGATCGACAGCCGCATCAGGTAAACTTGAACTGCCGACCGATCGCCGCGTGCAGCAGATCGTTCTCGGTCAGAAAAGCCTGAAGATATTGGTGCAACCCGCTCACAATCACCTCCCCCGTCCGTGTCTTGGCCAGCCGCGTATGCCGCATCCTCGCCATCCGATCCGCCTCGCCGTGCAGCCCAGTCCGCCGGGCCAGCACGCTGAGAATATCCACCGTCTCCTCGACGGAAGCCGCCAGACTGCGCGGTAACTCCTGTCGCGCGATCAGAAGGTCTATCACATTGGCAGGCCGCAAACCCTCCGAATAAAGCCACCGGTATGCGGTAACGGCGGAGACCGTCTGCAAAATCGTCGTCCACTGGTCGCGATCGACCACGCCACCGATCTGTTCGCCCTCGGGTAACAGCAGATGATATTTCACATCCAACAGGCGCGCCGTATTGTCGGCCCGCTCCACCGCCTGGCCGAGCCGGATGAACTGCGTCGTCTGGTTACGCAGCATCTTGTGGACCGCACCTTCAAAACCGCGCGCTTCTGTCTGCACCATTTCAACCAGGTTCAGCGTGGTCATCGCGCCGCCGGCCGAGGCACGCTTGTCGAAGATCAACCACGCGCGGTTGATCGCGGTCCACGCCTCACGCGTCAGCGCGGTGCGCACGGCCCGCGCATTGTTGCGGGCCATATCGAGGCAGCGGACGATCGATCCGGGGTGGGCGCTGTCCAGCGTCAGGAATTGCGCGACGCGATATTGGGTCATGTCCTCGCCGGACGCTTCGAAAGCGTCGTCCGTTTCGGTCACGCGCAGCGCGCTCTGCCATGCAGCCTCGCCCGCCGGACGCGGCGACAGCACATCCAGTCGGATGGTGGCCTCGACCAGCCGCGCGATGAAATCCGCCCGCTCGATATAGCGGCCGAGCCAGTAGAGCGAGGATGCGGTGCGCGACAGCATCAGACCCGGCCCCCTGCCATCATTGCCCTTGCACCTGGATCATCCCGGTCATCGTCTGCTGCTGATCGGCTGCCGGCCCGATCGTCGGCCCGACCGTCGGACCGCCCGTTTGCCCGTTATCCATCAGAACGAAACTGTCCTTCGTGCCGCCCCCCTGCGATGAATTCACCACCAGCGATCCTTCCTTCAGCGCAACGCGCGTCAACCCGCCGGGAACGACCTGCACCCCTTTCGATCCAGTCAAGACGAACGGCCTGAAATCGACATGGCGCGGTGCCAAGCCGCGGTCCGCCAGCGTCGGCACCGTCGACAGTGCGAGCGTCGGCTGCGCAATGTACCGCTGCGGTTCGGCGATCAAGGCCGCGCGAAAATCCTCGATCTCCTTCTTCGACGCGGTTGGCCCGACCAGCATGCCATATCCGCCCGATCCATCGACCAGCTTGACCACCACGTCTTCAAGATTATCCAACACATATTTCAACGCCTGCGGCTCACGGCACCGCCACGTCTCCACGTTCGGCAGCTTCGCCTCACCACCCGAATAGAATTTCACGATTTCGGGCATGTAGCTGTAGATCGCCTTGTCGTCGGCGATGCCGTTGCCCGGCGCGTTGAGCAAAGCGACATTGCCTGCTGCGTATGCCGCGATCAGCCCCGGCACGCCGAGCATCGAATCCGGGCGGAACACCAAGGGATCGAGATAATCATCGTCGATCCGGCGATAAATCACGTCGACCTTCACGCGGCCCGCAATGGTGCGCATCCAGACGATGTCGTCATCCACCACCAGATCGGCCGCTTCGACAAGTTCGATGCCCATCGAATCCGCCAGGAAGCTGTGTTCGTAATACGCCGAATTGTAATGCCCGGGCGTCAGCACGACGCAGACCGGATTGTGCACCGCGTGCGGCGCGACCGACTTCATAGTTTCGAGCAGCCGGTCGGGATAGGAATCCACCGCGGCGACGCGGAATTCGCGAAACAGTTCGGGGCACAGCCGCAGCATCGCCTCACGGTTTTCCAGCATGTAGCTGACACCGGACGGCGTGCGTGCATTGTCCTCGAGCACGAAGAAATCGTCCGGCCCGGTGCGCACCAGATCGATACCACAAATGTGCGCCCAGATGCCGTGGGGCGGGCGCATTCCGGAGATTTCGGGGCGAAATTGCGCATTGCCGAAGATCAGATCCGGCGGCAGCACGCCCGCATCGAGAATACGCCGCGCGCCATAGATGTCGTCGAGAAACGCGTTGATCGCCTCGACGCGCTGGATCAGGCCTTCCGAAAGGCGCGCCCATTCGTCGGCGAGGAAGATGCGCGGCACGATGTCGAACGGGATGATGCGTTCGCTGGCGTCGCTTTCTCCATAGACGGCGAAAGTGATGCCGAGCTGGCGAAACGTCGCCTCGGCGCTGTGCTGGCGGCGGAGGAGTTCGGCGGCGGGCGTTTCCTCGATCCATTGGCCGAGACTGGCCAGTTCCGGGCGCGGCCTGGTGCTGCCGGGCTGCCCCATGATTTCATCGAACGCGCGTGCTTTCCCCATCTAGCTCGTAATGCCCCTGAACCCCTGTCTGTTCCATGCTGCGACGGATTGTTGCGTTGCACAAGCGGTGGCGGGCAAGAAAAGTGCCGGGGGTACTTTTCCGACAATGCTCGGCGCATGAAATGCGTCGGATCGCGGGCACCCCCGTAGTCGCTACAGCGCTGCCAGAAGTCCTGGCGTCAAAATCTGCGGCAACACCTTTGGTTCGGCGGCACCCGGCGCATAATATAAATACAGCGGCACGCCGGCCCGATTATGCTGTTCGATGAAACGCCCAAGCGTCGCATCGCCGTCGGTCCAATCGCCGACCAACACCGCGACCTTCTTGTCCGCAAAGGCCGCGCGGGTCGCATCGGTATCGATCGCCGCCGCTTCGTTGACCTTGCAGGTGAGGCACCAGTCGGCAGTGAAATAAGCGAACACCGGGCGACCCTGCGCGCGCAGATCGGCCAGCTTCTTCTCGCTGAACGCCTCCGCGTTCGCGGCCGTCGCTGCCTGTGCAGGGGCGGCATGAACGAAGACTGTCGACACCGCGGCAATCGCGACCAGCACGCCGGACGCCGCGATCCCGAAGCCAAGCCCGCGCCGCTGCCGACGTCCGGAGACCCACAGGACCAGCGCCGTCGCCAAGGCCGCTCCGAGCCCCAACGTCAGCCCGTTCACGCCCGCTTGTCGACCCAGCACCCAGGCCAAGGCCAGAGCGGTCAACCACATCGGAACGCTCAGCACATGGCGAAACGTCTCCATCCATGCGCCGGGCTTGGGCAGCAGACGCCGGAAAGCCGGGACGAAGCCCAGCGCCAGAAACGGCAGGGCCAGCCCCAATCCGAGCCCGGCGAATACCGCCAGCGCCGCCGCCCAGGGCAACACCAGAGCCGCACCCAGCGCCGCGCCCATGAACGGCCCAGTACACGGCGTGGCGATGAATGCCGCCAGCGCTCCGGTCGCGAACGCGCCGCCGACACCGCCTGTTTGATTGACGAACGCCGGCGTCGGAATCTCGAACAGCCCGGCAAGATTGAGCGCCAGCCCCACCGTCAGCAGCAGCAACACGACCACCACGCGCGGATCCTGCAACTGGAACGCCCAGCCGACCGCGCTGCCACCGGCGCGCAGGGCAAGGATCAGACCGCCGAGCGCGAGGCACACCGCAATTACGCCACCGGCATAGCCCAAAGCTTCGCGCCGTGCCGCACGCTCATCGAGGTGCCCGCGCGCCAGGCTGAGAGCCTTGAGGCTGAGGATCGGGAACACGCACGGCATGATGTTGAGGATCAGCCCGCCCAATACCGCACCGCCGAACGCGATCAACGCGCCGGCCCACCAGCCGCCACCAGCCGAAGCACCCCCCACCGCAACCGCGCCGGACACTGCCGATACCGCAAGCGCGCTATCTTTGCCGATGCGCAACACGCCCTCCAAAGGCTGTCCGCCCTTCGTCGCCTTGGTGGAAATCACCAGGCTATCGCCCTGACGCGTGATAGTCTGCGGCGCGGCGTAATCGATCAGACCCGTCGTCAGCGGGAAGAAATAGGCATCCGCCAATGGCGCGCCGGCGGGATACGGTACCGCAATCTTCGCCACCCCGTCCGTTACCTGCCACGTCGCCCGGGCATCGAGTGGCCGGGGAATCGCCCGACGCCACGCATCGAACCGTGCACGCGCATCCGGCGTGATCGTGCCGTCGCCGACCACCAGATCGACCGACAATTGTGCTTGTTCGGGTACGCACACCGTGGTCGTGCAGACCAGATATTCCATCTTCAGCCGCACCGGCAGCTTGGTGCCCGCTGCCAACCCGTTCGGCACCTTCAGCGTCACCAGCGGAGCGTACGGCGCCTCGTAGACATAGTTCATCAGGCCCGCGATCAGCAACGTCGTCGGCACCGGATAGGCTGAGGAGCCCGCCGTCACGCCTCGCGGTAGCGTCCAGTCGAGTTTCGCGGGAAAGCCCGCATCGCCGGGGTTCGACCAATAGCCATGCCAGCCGGTCTCGGGCCGCGTGTCGAGCGCCAGCGTCACCTCGCCGCCCGCTTTGGGTTGAGTCGATTCCGCCACCAGCCGGATCGCCAGATGCGGCCCCGCGCCCAGCGCACCCGGCCCCTCGGCCTGAGCAGGCTGCGCAGCGATTGCGAAGCCCATCATTCCGACGATTGTCACGATCATGACCCAAAAGGCGCGCATCGAAATTCCAGTCATACAGCCAGCCTTACAGGACGCGGCACCGACGATCTTGTCGCATCCGTCTGCCTCGCCCATAGCGGGGCCGTCATCGCTTTGCACCCGAAGGAATCCCCGTGAAGATCCCAACGCCCGTGAAAATCCCAGCGACAATCAAATACCCGGCCACGAGCCTCATCGCCCTTCTCGCATTCGCCGCCGCCCCGCTCAATGCACAGGACGCGCCCGCACGCATGCCGGTCCCGACGGCACCGGCTATTGCGAAAGGCCCGCCCAAACTCATCGTCGTCGTATCGGTCGATCAATTCTCCGCCGACCTGTTCGGCGAATATCGCGCCAGCTACGATGACGGGTTCGCGCAGCTGATGCAGGGCGGTGTCTTCCCGTCGGGCTATCAAAGCCACGCCGCGACCGAAACGTGCCCCGGCCATTCCACCATCACCACCGGATACCGCCCGGCCCACACCGGCATCATCGCCAACAACCGCATCGATCAGGCCGCACCACGCAAGGACAAAACGGTCTATTGCGCCGAGGATGCGACCGTTCCCGGATCGAGTTCGTCGAACTACACCGTCTCCGACAAGCAATTGTTGGTGCCCACGCTCGGCGAGCGGATGAAGGCCGCCGATCCGCGGACCCGCGTCGTCTCGGTCGCGGGCAAGGACCGGGCGGCGGTGATGATGGGCGGCCACACGGTCGACGAATTGTGGTGGTGGGATGGTAAGGCGTTCGTCAGCTATGCCGGCCGTACCGCACCCGCCGTGGTCACGCGCGCCAACACCGCGATTGCCGCCGTGCTGGCCAAACCGCAGGCCGCCCTGTCCGCGCCCACGAGTTGCACGGTCCGCGACAAGGCGATCGACCTTGGCGGCGGCAAGACCGTCGGCACCGGCCATTTCGCACGCGCCGCCGGAGATGCGAAGGCGTTCCGCGCTTCGCCCGCGTTCGACACATCGGTCTTCGCGCTCGCCGCCGGGCTGGTACAGGACCTGAAGCTGGGACAGGGCCCGCAGACCGACATCATCACCGTCGGTGCCTCCGCCACCGATTATATCGGGCACACCTATGGCACCGAAGGCGTCGAGATGTGCGTCCAGATGGCCGAACTCGATCGCAATCTCGGCGGGTTCCTCGCCGTGCTCAACGCGACTGGCGTGGATTACGAAGTCGCGCTGACCGCCGATCATGGCGGCAACGATCTGCCCGAACGTGAGATCATGACCGGCATTCCCGAGGCGCAGCGCGCCGATGTCGCGCTGGCCCCCGCCAATGTCGGCAAGGCGATCGGCGAGAAGCTCGGCATCGCCACCCCCCTGTTATTCGGCGATATCCCCAATGGCGACATCTGGGTTTCCACCGCGATCACTCCCGCGCAGCGTAAAACCGTGCTGGCCGAAGCGATCGCGCGGTATAAGGCGCATCCGCAGGTCGCCCTGGTGCTGACCGCTGGTCAGATCGCGGCAACCCCGATGCCCAGCGGTCCGCCCGAGAAATGGAGCCTGATTCAGAGGGCGCGCGCGTCCTTCTACGCGCCCCGCTCCGGCGACCTGATCGTGTTCCTGAAGCCGCGCGTCACACCGATCCCCAATGCCAGTGGTGGGTATGTCGCGACGCATGGCAGCCCGTATGATTACGACCGCCGCGTGCCGATGCTGTTCTGGCGCAAGGGAATGGCGGGCTTCGAACATACCGGCAGCGTCGAGACGGTCGACATCGCGCCGACGCTCGCCGCCACGATCGGGCTGAAGATGTCCGGCGTGGATGGCAAGTGCCTGAATTTGAAGGCCGGTGGGGCGCCCTGCAGATAGCGGATATGCGGTCGAATCGTCGGCGATATCGCTCCAGCAACCCGCCGCCAGCAGGCGACGCCACGGTCGGCTCGATGCGTCCGCCGCTGACCTGGCGCCCGATCAGCGCGTCTCGAACGCCCGGATGCCCGGTCCCAATCGATTCGCGCCGATCGCCAGGCGAGCGTGGCTGTAATCAGCCACGAATGCCGGGTTGCCGGGCGCTCCGCGGCCCATGCTGGCATCGTTGCCCTCGATGCGTAGCCCTGCTGACGAATAGGTCTTGGCTTCCGCGGCTATGACGATCAGCGCGCCGTCATTCTCCTTGCCACGCCCCTGGACGAAGGTGTTGCCACCGATCAACCCGGTCGCGCCCTCCGACAGGTCGATCATGTAATTGGTCTTGGCGCCTGCACTGTCGTCGAAGCTGTTCCCGGTGATCGTCACGTTGGGACTGCGCAGCTTAACGTAATGCCCGCCGGTGCCGCGTTCGAAACGCGAATTGGTGATCGTCACCGATCCCTTGTTGCCGAGATAGATCGAATGGCTGCAATTCACCGCCTGGTCGCACTGGCCCAGCCCGGAAAAGGTCGATCGGTCGATCGTGATGCGCTGTCCGCTGGGCTCGCCGCCGAGAATGCCTTCCTGGCTATCGAGGAACATCGAGTTGCGCACCGTCAGGTCTCCCAATTCGGTGCGAATGCCTGCGCCGTTGCCGTCGCCGACGCTAAACCCGCGAAACACCAGCCCGTCGACCACCGACCCCAGCCCCCGCAACACGAATGCCGCCTTGTCCTCGCACACCGTGCGCTCGAAGATCGCCTTGCCCGGCTCGACCGCCTTGAAGGTGATGTGCCCGCCCGCCTGCACCGTGCATTCGCGGTAGTTGCCGGGCGCGATCAGGATCGTCGCCGTACCCATCCGCACCGATTGTACCGCCTCGTCGAGGGTAGCGAACCCCTGCCCCGTCTCGGCGATGACGAACGGCGCGCGAGGTGCCTGCGCCGACGCGGACACGGCCAAAGCGATGGCGAGCAGGGGCAACCAACGGCGCATTACATCAACTCCCAGACCGCAGGACATGGCCGGGAATGCACCTCCCGTGAAGGTGAATTGAGGGTTAATTCCGATGTCAGTCCAGATTGGGTCGCAACCAGCGCTGCGCCAGTTCGAGCGGCACCCGGCGGCGCGTGGCATAATCCTGGACCTGATCCGGGCCGATCCGCGCGACGCCAAAATATTCGGCCTGCGGGTGGCCGAAATAAAAGCCGCTCACCGCCGCCGTCGGCAGCATCGCGAAGCTTTCGGTGAGTGTCACGCCGGTCGCGTGGTGCGCGTCGAGCATCGCGAACAATTGCGTCTTCAGACTGTGCTCGGGGCAGGCCGGATAACCCGGCGCGGGGCGGATGCCGCGATATTGCTCGCGGATCAGCGCCTCGTTGGTCAATTGCTCGTCCGGCGCATAGCCCCACAGATCCTGCCGGACATGCTGGTGCAGCCGCTCGGCGAACGCCTCCGCCAGCCGATCCGCCAGCGCTTTCAGAAGGATATCCGAATAATCGTCGATCGCCGCCTTGAAGCGCGCCAGATGCGGTTCGATGCCGTGGATCGAGACCGCAAAGCCGCCGATCCAGTCGCCCTTCGGATCAACGAAATCGGCCAGGCACATGTTCGCGCGACCTTCCCGCTTGACGATTTGCTGGCGCAGGAATGGCAGGCGGATGACATCGGTGCCCTCCACCAGATCGAGATGATCGAGCCCGCGCAATTCCTCGGCGTTGAAGTCGCCCTTCAGGTCCACGATCACGTCATCGTCATGCCGCGCGCACGACCACAGCCCCGCGACGCCGCGCGCGGTCAGCCACTTCTCGTCGATGATCTTGTCGAGCATCGCCTGCGCATCCGCGAACAAAGAGGTCGCACTCTCGCCGACCACCTTGTCGGTCAGGATCGCGGGATAATTGCCGGCCAGTTCCCAGGCACGGAAGAACGGCGTCCAGTCGATCAACTCGCGCAGGTCGCCCAGATCCCAATCGCGGAAGATGTGCACGCCGGGCTTAAGCGGCGCACCCGGCTTCAGCGCCATGTCGGCAACGAACGGATTGGCGCGCGCCTTGGCCAGCGGCAACAAATCGTTTTGGCCCTTATTGGCCCGCGCCACGCGCACCGCCTCATAATCCTCGGCGGTCTTCTTCACGAATTCGTCGCGGATCGTGTCCGACACCAACGTCGAGGCAACACCCACCGCGCGGCTCGCATCCAACACATGCACCACCGGACCATCATAGGCCGGCGAAATCCGCAGCGCGGTATGCACCTTGGACGTGGTCGCGCCGCCGATCAGCAGCGGCATCGTCATGCCGGCACGCTTCATCTCCTCCGCCACAGTGACCATCTCGTCCAGCGACGGGGTGATCAGCCCGGACAGACCGATCATGTCGGCATCATTCTCGTTCGCCGCCTTCAGGATGTCCGACCACGCCACCATCACGCCCATGTCGACCACGTCGAAGCCGTTGCACTGCAAGACGACCCCGACGATATTCTTGCCGATGTCGTGGACGTCACCCTTCACGGTTGCCATGATGATTTTGCCCTTGCCGCGCGCGCCGGGCTCCTTCGCCGCCTCGATGAACGGCAGCAGATGCGCCACCGCCTTTTTCATGACGCGCGCACTTTTAACGACTTGCGGTAGGAACATCTTGCCCGATCCGAACAAATCGCCAACCACGTTCATCCCGTCCATCAACGGCCCCTCGATCACCTCGATCGGTCGCGCGAACAACTGGCGGCATTCCTCGGTATCGTCCACGACATGCGCGTCGATGCCCTTGACCAGTGCATATTCCAGCCGCTTGGTCACCGGCAGCGAACGCCATTCCGCCGCCGCTTTCTCGGCCACCGCATCAGTGCCTTTGTAGCGTTCTGCCAGCGCGATCAGCCGCTCGGTCGCATCGGGATCACGATTGAGGATGACGTCTTCGCAGGCAGTGCGCAGTTCGGCGTCGATCGTGTCGTACACGTCGAGTTGCCCGGCATTGACGATCGCCATGTCCATGCCCTGCGGGATGGCATGATAGAGGAACACCGAATGCATCGCGCGCCGCACCGGCTCGTTGCCTCGGAAACTGAAGCTCAGGTTCGATAGCCCGCCCGAGATATGGACATGCGGGCAACGCGCCTTAATCTCGGCGCATGCCTCGATGAAGTCCATGCCGTAATTGTTATGTTCCTCGATCCCCGTCGCCACGGCGAACACGTTGGGATCGAAGATGATATCCTCCGGCGGGAAACCGATCCCGATCAGCAGCTTGTACGCGCGCTCGCAAATCTCGATCTTGCGCGCCTTGGTGTCGGCTTGCCCAACCTCGTCGAACGCCATCACGACCGCGGCAGCGCCGTAATTCATGCACTTGCGAGCGTGTTCGAGGAACTGGTCTTCACCTTCCTTCATGCTGATCGAATTGACGATCGGCTTGCCGGAAACGCATTTCAGCCCGGCCTCGATCACGCTCCACTTGGAGGAATCGACCATGAACGGGATGCGCGCGATGTCCGGTTCCGCCGCGATCAGCTTCAGGAACGTGGTCATGGCATATTCGGCGTCGAGCAGGCCTTCGTCCATATTGACGTCGAGCACCTGGGCGCCGGACTCGACTTGCTGCAACGCGACCTCGACCGCAGCGGGATAGTCGCCCGCCATGATCAGCTTCTTGAAACGCGCCGACCCCGTGACGTTGGTGCGCTCGCCGATATTGACGAAATTGGCGGAGGAGTTGGTGGTCATATGTTCTTCTTCTTGCCCTCTCCCCCTCGGGGGAGAGGGTCGGGGAGAGGTTAGCAATCGAGGGAAGCCGCGCGTGGTTGCCCCTCTCCCAACCCTCTCCCCGACGGGGAAAGGGCTTTATTTTAAGCCGCCATGATCATCGGTTCCAGCCCGGCCAGCTTGGTCCGCACCTCGGGCCGCGCAATCCGGCGCGCCGGCAAGCCTGCCACCGCATCCGCCATCGCCTTGATATGCGCCGGGGTCGATCCACAGCATCCGCCGAGCACGTTCACCTGGCCAGCCTGCGCCCATTCCAGTACCAGCCCGGCAGTCGTATCCGGCATCTCGTCATATTCGCCCAGTTCGTTGGGCAATCCGGCATTCGGATAGACCATGATCAGCGTATCCGCGATATCGGACAGCGTGCGGACATGCGGCCGCAACTGTTCGGCCCCGAACGAGCAATTCAGCCCAATCGTCACCGGCCTGGCATGCCGCACCGCATGCCAGAACGCCTCGACTGTATGGCCAGACAGGTTGCGCCCGGACAGATCGGTCAGCGTCATCGACATCATGATCGGCACGTCGCGGCCCAGATCCTGTGCCGCCTCGAGCGCGGCCATGATTCCGGCCTTGGCGTTCAGCGTATCGAACACGGTCTCGATCAGGATGAAGTCCACGCCGACCCCCTCTCCGCCTTCGAGCAGCGCATCGATCTGTTCGCGGTACACGCCTTTCAGATAATCGAAGTCGATCTCGCGGAAACCCGGATCGTTGACGTCGGGGCTCAACGACAAAGTCTTGTTGGTGGGCCCGATCGCTCCGGCCACGAAACGCGGACGCCGTATGCCATTTGCGGCGTCCTTCGCGGTGAATTCGTCCGCCAGCCTGCGTGCGATCTGCGCCGAGGCTACGTTGATGTCGCGCACCAGATGCTCGGCGGCATAATCCGCCTGCGAAATCAGGTTCGCCGAGAACGTGTTGGTCGAAACGATGTCAGATCCCGCCTCGAGATATTCGCGCGTGATCGTCTCCGGCACCTCGGGCTTGGTCAGCGCAAGGATGTCGTTATTGCCCTTCTGGTCCTTCGTCAGGCCCAGATCGCCGGCATAATCGGCCTCGCTCAACTTCCAGTTCTGGATTTCCGTGCCGAACGCGCCATCAGTAATGAGAACGCGCTGGGCCGCCTCGGCAAGGAATGTTTCGCGGATCGTCATGCCGCCTTCTCCTGAAGGGCCGGCACCTTCGCCCGGATCCCCAGCAAATGGCAGATCGCGAAGCTCAGTTCGGCGCGGTTCAGCGTGTAGAAATGGAAGTCCCGCACGCCGCCGGCATAGAGCCGCCGGCACAGTTCCGCCGCGACCGTCGCCGACACCAATTGGCGCGCCGCCGGATGATCGTCGAGCCCTTCGAACAGCGTCCCCATCCAGTTCGGCACCACAGTCCCGCACATCGCCGACATACGCTGCACGCTGGCGAAATTCATGATCGGCATGATCCCCGGCACGATCTCGGCGTCGATCCCGGCCTTGGCGACGGCATCGCGGTACCGAAAAAAAGTCTCGGCTTCGTGGAAGAATTGCGTGATCCCGCGACTGGCGCCCGCGTCCAGCTTGCGCTTAAGATTATCCAGGTCCGCCGCCGGATCGGGCGAATCCGGATGGCATTCCGGGTAGGCGGCAACCGAAATTTCGAACGGATGCAGACGGCGCAACCCGGCAACCAACGCCGCGGCATTCTCATATCCGCCGACCGGCGACTGGAACCTGGCCCCCGCAACCGGCGGATCGCCGCGCAGTGCGACGATGTGGCGCACACCCGCCTCCCAATATTCGTGGGCGACTGCATCGATCTCCTCGCGCGTCGCCTCGACACACGTCAGATGCGCGGCGGCTGGGATAGTCGTATCGCGCGCGATCCGTGCCACGGTGGCGTGCGTCCGCTCCCGTGTCGTGCCACCCGCGCCGTAGGTAACGGACACGAAGCGCGGCCCCAGCGGAGACAGTGTCTGCACCGATTCCCACAACGTCTCCTCCATCTTGTCGGTCTTGGGCGGGAAGAATTCGAAGCTCACCCGCGCATCGTCGCCTCCAACATCCGCAAACAACGGCGTATCCAAAGCGTAGCGCGCCTCCTGCATGTCCTTGACCGAAACCATCACGCTGCCTTCACCTCATGTATCAGGGACCCCAGCTTGCGCCCGAGCCACAATTTTACCGTAAGCTCGCCGCCCTCCAGCGTTTCGGTCCGCGCCGGAACCAGCCCGGCGCTATCGAACCATTGCGCAATTTGTTCGTCCGAAAAGCCGAGACGCGTATGGGCGTCCTGCGAGCGTAGATCCTCACGGTCATGCGGTGCAAAGTCCGCGATCAACAGCCGTCCGCCAGGGCTGAGCACACGCGCCGCCTCGGCAATCGCCGCGCCCGGTTGCTGCGCGAAATGCAGCACATGGTGGATGATCGCCGCATCCGCCGAATTATCGCGCAGCGGCAGGGCGTAGAGATCGGCCTGCCGCAGTTCCGCGTGGGTCAGACCCCGTTCCGAGAGTTTCGCGCGCGCCAGCCGCAGCATCTCGCTGCTGCGATCGATGCCCAAGGCTTGCTTCGCCCGCCCGGCAAACAGTTCGAGCATCCGCCCCGTGCCAGTACCGATATCGATCAACTGCCCGATCGGCGCATCCCCCAAAACGTCGGAAATCGCCGCCTCGACCTGCTCTTCCGCGACATGCAGCGACCGGATCGCGTCCCATTGGTCGGCATTTGCCTCGAACCACATGGCCGCCGAAGACGCACGGTCCGCGCGCACCGCCGCCAGCCGCGCCACATCGGCGACCGCCCAGTGATCCGCTTCGATCTCGCTCCAAGCGTCCAGTGCCGCGACGACCGGCGCGACTTTCGTCGCGCTGCCGACCCCGACGAATACCCAACTGCCCTCCTTGCGCCGCTCAGCCAGACCGGCATCGCACAGGATCTTCACATGGCGACTGACGCGCGGCTGGCTCTGCCCCAGCACCTGTGCCAATTCACCGACCGACAGCTCCATCGAGCGCAACAATGCGAGGATGCGCAGCCGCGTCGCGTCGGCAAGCGCGCGGAAGATATCGAGGGCCAGAGTCATGACATTTCCATCCTGGAGATTACATATAAAGATATCTTTATATGAGGTCAACGCGCATGAGTTGCGGACCCGAAACCGGACCGCTAGCGTTAGCCGCAGCGACACCCCCATAGGCTCTAATCCAGGAGAAACGCCGTGAAGAAATGTATCGCCATCGCTGGCACGCTGATGATCGGGGCATCGCTCGCCGCCTGCTCGCCCGCCGCGCAGAACGAAACCGCCCAGGCTGCCGGCCAGATGTCTGCCGATGCCAATGCGACGATGAGCGCCGCAGTCAACGACACCGATGCCGCCGCCGACCGCGCTTTCGGCTCGGCCGAAGCGACGATGGACAATGCTGGCGCGGCGATCGGCAATGCCGCCAGCGATGCGAAGAATTCGACCGGTGCCGCACTGAAGGATGCCGGCAATTCGATCGAGGAATGATGAGGGCGGCCATGCTGCTGACGCTGTTGTCGCTGACCGCATGCGAATCGCGGATCGATATTCCCGGCTCGGTCAGCGCCGCCGAGCAGGAGCAGTTGAATGATGCCGCGGCGATGCTCGATGCCAACAGCGTCGACGCCAACGCCGTGCACATCGAGAGCCAAGACAAAACTTACTCATAATAGCCAGCCGAAAAAAGGTACTGATTGCCATGACGATACTGCGGCGCCTCGGCGCGACCGATCTCCACATCGCGCCACTGGTGCTCGGTGGCAACGTATTCGGCTGGACCGCCGACAAGGCGGCGAGCTTCGCGGTGCTCGACGCTTTCGTATCGGGCGGCGGCACGATGATCGACACCGCCGATGTCTATTCCGCCTGGGCACCGGGTCATAAAGGTGGGGAATCCGAGAGCATGATCGGCGAATGGCTGAAGACCAGCGGTAGGC
The DNA here is from genome assembly GCF_025363195.1 of Sphingomonas sp. Taxonomy (GTDB): domain Bacteria; phylum Pseudomonadota; class Alphaproteobacteria; order Sphingomonadales; family Sphingomonadaceae; genus Sphingomonas. The sequence continues at coordinate 12,890 of NZ_JANYEK010000109.1, read as the reverse complement.
GGAACGACATCTTGATCGCCACCAAGGTCGGCATGCTGCCGGGAGAAGGCGGCGAGAAGCTCGCCCCCGCGCGCATTGCGGCGGCCTGCGACGCCTCGCTGAAGCACCTGGGGATAGAGACAATCGATCTGTATTTCGCGCATCAGGACGATGATGCGGTCGCACAGGAGGACGCGCTGGCCGCGTTTTCGAAGTTGATCGACGCTGGCAAGGTTCGCGCGCTCGGCGCCTCGAACTTCCATGCCGCCCGCCTAAAATCCGCGCACGATGCCGCGATGAAGCACGGCCTGCCGCACTATCAGGTGCTGCAACCGGAATATAATCTCGTCAGCCGCCACAAGTTCGAGGGGGAATTGCAGGATTATTGCGTCACCAACAATGTCGGTGTCGTGCCCTATTACGGCCTCGCCTCCGGCTTTCTGACCGGAAAGTATCGTAGCAAAGACGATCTCGGCCAGAGTGTTCGCGGGGGCCAGATGGGCGACCTGCTCGAAGGCAAAGGCGCAGCGGTGTTGGCGGCCATGGACGAGATCGCGGCGGAAACCGAAGCGAGCCTGGCGCAGGTCGCCCTGGCGTGGCTCGCCGCGCAACCCGGCGTCACTGCACCGATCGCCAGCGCGACGAACGTGAAGCAGGTAGAGGATTTGCTCGGCGCGATGACGCTGGAATTGAGCAGGGCTCAACTCGACCGGCTGAGTGCGGCCGGCGCTTGAGGCTCCCGTCCTCGCCTGAACCACCCCGTCATCCTGAACTCGTTTCAGGATGACGAGAAGATTTGGGACGGTTCGGGAAGCCTATTTCCCCAGATGCTGCCCGTAGAAATTCAGGATCGTCGTCCACAGATGCTCGCCGACCTGCGGGCCGCCCACGCGGTGGGTGAAGCCGGGGTAGAACATCATCTCGAACGGGGTTGACGCGGCCTGCATCCGTGCCGCCAGCGCGGTCGAATTTTCGAAGAACACATTGTCGTCCGACATGCCGTGGATCAGCAGCATCGGATCGGCGATCTTCGGCGCATCGGTCAACGCGCTCGACGCGGCATACGCCTTCGAGTCCTTCTTCGGGTCGCCCATATAGCGCTCGGTATAATGCGTGTCGTACAATTCCCACTTCGTCACCGGCGCACCCGCCACCCCGGCGGCGAACACACCCGGAGCAGCCTCCAGCATCTTCAGCGTCATGTATCCGCCGTAGGACCAGCCGTAGGTAACGATCTTGTCGGGCGCGACGAACGGCTGTTTCTTCAACCATTTCGCCGCCAGCAACTGGTCCGCGACCTCGACCGAACCCGCTGCGCGATACAATTGGCTTTCGAACGCAACGCCGCGATTGGCCGATCCGCGATTGTCGATCATGAAAACGATATAGCCTTTGGAGGCAATATATTGGTGCAGCGCCCCGCCCCAGTTTCTTGACACTGTTTGGACATGCGGCCCGCCATAATGTTCGAAGAACACCGGATATGTCTTGCCCGCCACCAGCGGCGGCGTGATCATCTCCCAATGGAGCGTGCTGCCGTCCGCCGCCTTCATCGTGCCGAACTTGGTCGCCTGATGTTGCGCGACGAAGGGGAAATAGGGGTGCCCCGCGACCAACGCGTTCTGGTTGATCCAGGACAGGCGCTTACCCGTCGCATCGGCCAGATACATCTGCGTCGGCTGATCCGGATTGGAGCGCGAGACGATGATGCGCGACGCCGACTTGTCCATGCTCGCCCCGTTCCACCAACCCGGCTCGGTCAGCCGCACGGGTGCTGGGGCCCGCCCCCCCGGACGCGCCAGATCGACCGAATAGAGGTGCTTCTCCAGCACGCCATCCTTGTTGCCGGTGAAGAATATCCGCCCTTTGGCCTGATCGACCCCGACCAGATCCATGATAACCCAGTCGCCCTTGGTCAGTTGCGTCCAATTGCCCGCGTTGAAACGATAAAGGTGCGAAAAGCCATCACGCTCCGAATTCCAGATCAGGCTGCCATCGTCGAGGAAACGATAGGCATCGCTCAAATTTACCCAGCTGTCGGCCCGCGCCTTCTCGCTGAACAGGATCGTCGACTTGCCCGTCGCCGGATCGACCTTGAGCATGTCCAGCACGGTTTGCGCGCGGTTCTGCCGCTGCACGTACAGCGCGCTGCCATTCGGTGCCCAATCGACGCGGGCGAGATAGATATCCGTCTCCTTGCCGAGATCGACCTTCACCCGGCCCGATCCATCCGGCTTCATCACATACAGCCCGACCAGCACATTCGGGGTGCCTGCGGCAGGATAACGCTGGTCATAGGTCTTGGTCCCGTTCGCCCCGATCGCGGCGCGCGTGATGATGCCGACGGGGGCTTCATCGAACCGCTCGACCGCGACGCGGGCATCGCCCGGTGCCCACCAATAGCCGGTGCGCCGGTCCATCTCTTCCTGCGCGACGAATTCCGCCTCGCCCCAATGGACCGTCCCCTTGCCGTCGTCGGTCAGCGCGCGTGGGCGGCCACCAAGCGGCTGCGCCACGAGGTTCTGGTCGCGCACATACGAGACATATCCGCCCGCCGGGCTGATCTTCGGGTTCAGCGCCCCGCCGACATTCTCGGTCAGCCGCGTGACCTTTCCGTCCAGACCGGCCAAATACAAGTCGCCATCGATAGGAACGAGGATGGTCTTGCCGTCGGGCGACCATTCGTAAGACACGATCCCGGTCTTGCCGCTGATGCTGCGATCGCGCTCACGCTGCATCTTCTCGGCCTCGGACAGTTCCGCACCGCTGCCGACCTTCTTGGAATCGACCAGCATGCGCTCCTGCCCGGTCTTCGTATCGAGAGCCCACAAGTCGAAGCGCTGCTTCTCATCGGCGCGAGGACGCAGCGACGTCAACAACGTGCCGTCCGGCGACAGCTTCAGCGATTGCGGCTGCGGCCCGGACAGATCGGGCGATCCGAACACGCGCTTCAACGTCAGCACTTGTGCCTTGGGGGCGGGTTCAGCGGCCAAGGCGGGGGTTGCGACACTGACAAGCATCGCGCTCGCCAACAGGCCTGCCGCGATCCGGGGTTTCGCCATCATCCATCTCCGATTCCGTGTTACGGTCTTCAAGTCGCAGGTATAGCGCTGGGTATCGGATTGTCGCCTGCTTTGCGACGCTTGCCGATAGGCAGCACCCGCCGCGAGATGATCGATCGCCACGCCCATTCGACCGGTGCGATGGCGAAGTGCCGTAGATACCAATTGGCCAGCACCAGCAGCATGGCATCCACCACCACCCCCGTCACCATCAGCGCCATCCAGCCCTGATGCCCGTATAATGCGAGCGCGAACGGCGGATAGAGGATCCACAGGCAGATGATCGTCTGCGCAATGTAGATCGTCAACGCGGTACGCCCGGCGGCCTCGAACGGCCTTAGCAGTTTCGCGCCGAACGCCGTGCCGAGCAGCAGATATACCGCCGCGATGTGGCCAAGCGTGGTGGCCAAACGCGTCACCTCGCTCGTCGAATAGATCAGATAGGGATAATCATCCCATATCGTGAGAACATACGCACTCCACGCTCGCCCCCCAAGGCCGACGAAATAGGCGATCAGCATCGCCCAGAGGTAGAAACGGCGCGATCGCTGGCCCTGGATCACGCCCCATTTGAACAAGGCCGCCCCGATCAGCATCGTGCTCGCCGCTTCCCAGACGAATAGCGGCTCGATGAACACCCCTTCGCCCACGCTGTCCGCCACGCCCCAGATGAACAGAATTGAGCCCCATGCGGAGGCCGCCCAGGTCATGAAGGTGCCTGTCGCGGCGGAGCGCGCTGTGTCTTCCAGCATAACGCGCCTGGCCATATCGCGCTTGTCCTTGGCGCGCTCATTATCGCGCTCCTTTAACGTGGTGAGCTGTTTGCTCTCGTCCGGCGTCAGCCGCTTGCCGTGGTCAATCTTTGCCTGCAATATCGTCGACGCGGCGATGCGGGTCTGTGCTTCGTGGATATCGTAGCCGTTTCCGAACAACTGCATCAGCGCCATGATCAGCCCGATGCCGAGCAAAGCTTTCGGCCCAAGCCGGCGAAACAGGAACGCGATCAAGGCCGCAATACCGTAGGTGTGCAGGATGTCGCCGGGCCACAGCAGGATGAAGATGTGCATCAGCCCGAACAGGAACAGCACGATATTGCGCGCATAATAGCCCCGCATCACCGCCCAGTCGCCGAACAACACGCGCAAGCTCGTGCGGAACCAGCCGTCTGGATTATCCGCCGAGGTCTGCAAAGCCTCAGCCGCGCGATCGGTCAGGATCACCATGCCGACGCCGAACAACATTTCCAGCAGGCACCGCGCGGTGCCGGTCGCGAGGATATCGCGCATCCACCACGCCACCTGGTCCGCCTGCGTCCAGCCGAGATGCCGCACATCATCGAACGACGACCAGAGCGATCCGCCCATATCGTTGATGTTCATGAACAGGATGCCCAGAATGGCGATCCCGCGCAGGATATCGAGGCCCTTCAGGCGCGGTGCCCCATCCGGTTCCAGCGCCGTCGTCATCGTGATGTCGTTCATCGCGTGTCCCCCCGCAATTCTCTGCCAAGATGAATAATCGCCATCGATACGGTCCCGCAATGGTGCCGACCAACGCCCAAGACAAATAAAATATGCACGAGATATCGCCCGGAGAAATCGGTGTAATCGCCGCATCAATTCTTCCGTCGCCAACACCCCGCGACGTGATCGTCCACCACTCCGCACGCTTCCAGCCACGCATAGACGATTACCGGCCCGACGAACTTGAATGCGCGCGCCTTCAGCGCTTTGGACATTGCTTCGGACAAGGGCGACTTCGTCGGTACGGCCAGGCCATCTCCCCGGATCGGCGCACCGCCCGCCATGCCCCAGATGAAAGTGGAGAAATCCTCCCCTGCCGCCTGCATCTCCAAATAGGCGCGCGCATTGCCGATCACTGCAGCGATCTTCGCGCGCGACCGGATGATGCGCGCATCGACCATCAGCCGCGCAACATCCGCCTCATGGAACGCAGCGACTTTCACTGGGTCGAACCCGGCGAAAACCTCACGAAACGCGTCGCGTTTGTTGAGGATGATGCTCCACGACAGCCCGGCTTGGAATCCGTCGAGTTGCAGCTTTTCCCACAGCGCGCGGCTGTCCCGCTCGGGCACGCCCCATTCCTCGTCATGATAGGCCTGCATCACCGGCGTGGAGTCCGCCCAAGGACAGCGCGTGCGGCTCATCAGTTTTCCTTCCTCCCGCCACAGGGCGGCTCTGGCGAACCGCGACCCTATAGGGCATTGGCCGACCCGATGGAGCAGGAAAAAACAATTATCCCGGCGCTGGCTTCGCCTGCCACCGGCTGGCTGCGTCGCGAGGCATGGCCGGCAATCCTACTCGCCTGCCTAATGCTCGCTGCCGCCGGGGCAACGGCCTTCGCCTATCGCCCCGGCCTCATGACCTGGGACGCGATCCGGCAATATGACCAGGCGCTCAGCGGCGAGTTCGATGACTGGCACCCACCGGCAATGGAATGGCTGTGGCGCCAGCTCATACCGTTGCACGCCGGGCCGGCGCCGATGCTGACGCTGCAACTCGCTTTGTTCTGGGGCGGCATAGCCTTTCTCGCCGCATGGGCCCTGAAACGGCGACGGCGCGGGCTCGCGATGGCCCTCGTCGCTTGCGGCATGGCGCCGCTCAGCATGGCGCTGATGGGCGCGGTGCTGAAGGATTGCCTGATGGCGGGGGCCCTGCTCTCGGTCACCGGGTTGCTTGCCTGGCGGATCGATGCCCGCAAACCGCGCGCCGCGATCCTCGCCGGGCTCGGCCTATCATTGTTGATCGCCGCCGCAACCTTGCGCTTCAACGCCTTCCTCGCCGGAGTACCGCTGTTCGTCGCCCTGATGCCCGCCGCCGCACGACGTACGCGCCCGCGCCTCGCCGGCACCTCGCTCCTCGCGACGATCATCCTGTTGCTCGCCTTGCCCGTCGCCAACCGGCTGATCGGCGCACAGCCGAGCGGCGTCGAACTCTCGCTCGTCATCTTCGATCTGGGCGGCATCACCGAACATAGCGGGGTGGACGCCTTCCCCGCGCTTCCCGGCATCGCCGATCCGGTCGCGGTCAACCACCAATGCTACTCGCCGGTGAAATGGGATCCCTATGCGTGGTGGGTCGATGCGCCCTGCCCGATCGGTTTCGCAAATGTCGGCGCAGCATTGAAGGCACGCCATATCGGCCCCTACGCCTTCCTCGCCCATGCGATATTCACCCATCCCATCGCCTATGCCGAACATCGCCTGGCACATTTCAACATCAACACCCGCTTCCTCGTGTCCGACGAGATCGAGCGCGCGGTGCAGGTGGAGGGGCCACCGAACGACTGGGGCTATCGCGTCACGCCCAACCCGATCCTGTCGACGATCGACGCGGCGACGCGCGCCAGCGCCCACACCCCGCTCGGATGGCCGATCGTGTGGATCGCGCTCGCGTTCGGCATATTGACGATCGCCGGGCGCTTGCCTTCGCGCTTCATCGTCGTACCGGTGGCACTGTCGGCGCTGCTCTATGGCCTGGGCTATGGCGTGTTCAGCGTCGCCGCCGAATTGCGCTATCATCTGTGGACGTTACTCGCGACGGCGATCGCGCTGGTAATCACCGGGTCCGATATTCTGGGCGGCGCCGCGGTCCCCCGCAACCGCCTGATCCTCGCCGCTGCGCCAGCGACCCTCGTGACCCTGTTGTGCATCGTATGGCGACTGGGCTAATCAGTCGCCGCGCGTGTTGATCCAGTAATGGTCCTGCTCGATCGCGGATACGACCTTGCGTCCCTTGGCGTCGCGTGAGGGTTTGAACCGAAAGCGTTCCTCGATCAGTCGGCAGGTCAGCCCATCCAGTTCGCGGTTGCCGCTGGACTGGGTCACCACGCAATTCGTGGCACGCCCGTCGAGCGTAACGACATAGCGCACCGACACTTTCCCGCCGATGCCGGCCTCGGCAATGTCGAACGGCCAGTCCGACCGGCTGATCTCGCCCTTGGTCTGACGCGGTGGAATCTCGCGCCCGCCATCGCCGTCGCCATCACCGAAGCTCCCGTTGCCGGTTCCATCGCCCTGCCCGCCGCTGCCCGTACCGGGGCCGGGAATATCCGCATTGCCGCTGGTCGCCTGATTGCCGACGCCCGCCTTCTCCGCTGCCGGGACCGGTGGCGGCACCGGCGGAGGGATGACCGGCGGAGGCGCAACCACCTCCGTCGCCTTCGACCGCAGGTTCGGTGGAGAGGCCGCCCCTTGTGCCTTATGGCTGACCACCCGGTGCGGCACGAGCTTCTCGGGCGGCGGCGGAAGCGGCGGCGGCAGCAGGTTGAACGCGGCCAGACTCTCCTGCGCAACGCGTGGAAAATGCACCGCCAGCCCGGCGATCAGGGCATAGCCGAGCCCCACCTGCACGACGATCGCCAGGATCGCACCCCTGACGCGGTCTTCCTTCCCGGATTGGGCAAAGCTCATCGACCATTCCACCATCCGGGCCCATCCCGGTCCTGCAACCAACGCTTCAGGACGCGAATCGTTGAATGCCCTGCACCGACGATGTGGTGTTGCCCGGCCCGAACGACCAGCCTATCGTCGCCCGACACAGGAGTTTTCGAAATGATCCAGCGTCACCGCTAAGCGGCAAGCCCCTTGCCGGTGGAACACTCCGCCGATCTGGACTCCTGTTTCGAGACGATCATGCAACGACTGAACAAAAAGATCTGCGTCGTCACCGGCGCGGCACGCGGTATCGGCCGCGCGATCGCCGCCGGCTTCCATGACGAGGGCGCCATCGTCATCGTCACCGATATCGACGACGCGGCGGGCACAGCCGCCGCCGCGGAAATCGGTTGCCGCTTTCTCCCGCTCGATGTGCGCGAGGAAGCTGATTGGCGGCGCCTCTCCGACAGCGTTCCAATTGCCGACGTGGTGGTCAACAATGCCGGCGTGACCGGGTTCGAGCAGGGGATGGCGGCCCACGACCCCGAACATGCGAGCCTCGCGGATTGGCGGGCCGTCCACCGCGTCAACCTCGACGGCACCTTCCTTGGCTGCCGCTACGCGATCGGTGCGATGAAGGCGCAGGGCACCGGCTCGATCATCAACATCTCGTCGCGCTCGGGGCTGGTCGGGATCCCGCTCGCCGCGGCCTATGCCTCGTCCAAGGCGGCGATCCGCAACCACACCAAGACGGTGGCGCTGTATTGCGCGCAGCAAGGCTGGCAGATCCGCTGCAATTCGATCCACCCCGCTGCTATCCTCACGCCGATCTGGGAGCCGATGCTGGGCACCGGGGCGGATCGGGACGCGAAGATGCAGGCCTTGGTCGCCGACACGCCGTTGAAGCGATTCGGCCGGCCCGACGAAGTGGCGGCCATCGCGGTGATGCTCGCATCGGATGAAGCGAGCTACATTACAGGGACGGAATTGAATATCGACGGTGGCCTGCTGGCTGGCTCTGCCGCTTCACCCGGCTGACGGTATCCAGATACTTCCCATCGGCAAAGAAAAAGGGCGCCGGAACCGCAGTTCCGACACCCTTTTTCTGTTTCTCGCGAAACCCGTCCGATTACTCGGCGGCGGCAGCGCCCTTGGCCGGACGCGCGTCACGGCGCTCGGCGATACGTGCCGACTTGCCGGTGCGGCCACGCAGATAATACAGCTTGGCGCGACGCACGGCGCCCTTGCGGACGACTTCGATGCTGTCGATATTCGGCGAGTAGAGCGGGAACACACGCTCCACGCCTTCGCCGAACGAAATCTTGCGCACGGTGAAGTTGCTGCCCATGCCCTTGTTCGACCGCGCGATGCACACGCCTTCGTAATTCTGGACGCGGGTGCGTTCACCTTCGACTACCTTAACGCCGACCTTCAGCGTATCGCCGGGGCGGAATTCCGGGATCTTCTTCGTCTCGAGAAACTTGGCGATGTTCTCGGCTTCGATCGTCTGGATGAGATTCATCTCATTCGTCCTTCGTCTTCGCGTGCGCACCAGAGGGCGACTGGACCCGAGCGCCGATATGGCGCTCCCAAAGATCCGGCCGCCTTAGCCGTGTATCGGTTTCGGCCATCGACTTTCGCCATGCCGAAATCCTCGCATGATCCCCCGATCGCAACACTTCGGGGATCGTGCGCCCTTCCCATTCGAATGGTCGGGTATATTGCGGGTATTCGAGCAGGCCTCCTTCGAAGCTCTCGTCTACGCCGCTTGAAGCCGCGCCCATTACGCCGGGGAGCAGCCGAATGCAAGCGTCGAGCAACACCAGCGCGCCGATCTCCCCGCCCGACAGGACATAGTCGCCGATCGACACTTGCTCGACGGCACGGCCTTCAAATATCCGCTCGTCGAATCCCTCGAACCGCCCGCACAAGATCGTAACGCCCGGCCCGGCGGCTATGTCACGCACCCGCACCTGCGTCAGCGGCGTGCCGCGCGGCGTCATCGCCAGGATCGGACCCTCGCCAGGCACACTATCGATGGCAGCGGCAAGGATATCGGCCCGCAGCACCATCCCCGCCCCACCGCCAGCAGGCGTACCATCCACCGTATTATGCTTGTCGGTCGCAAAATCACGAATGTTGACCGCATCGAGGCTCCACCGCCCATCATTGAGCGCCCGTCCCGCGAGCGACACGCCCAGCGGACCGGGAAACATCTCAGGGTAGAGTGTCAGGACGGTGGCGGCGAACGTCACAGCGTCCAGTTTTCGACGGCCAAGCCGGGTAAGTCGCCGAAATCGGCAACATTTCTGGTAATGACAATCATATCGAGCGACAAAGCGTGCGCGGCAAGCAGCCGATCGTAGCGACCGCGCCGAAACGGCATCGTCGCGTAAGCGCGCGCCGCGCGTTCATCGAACGACACAACAGGGATTTGCCCAATCAGCATTTCCAGCGATTCCGGCGACGGGCCCAGACCATTGGCGCTGCCGAGCGCCAGCTCCGCAAACACGATCGTCGACATCCCGATCTCACCCGCCGAGGTAGCGGACACGCGGCGAGTGAGCGACGGATAGGCATTCGAATACAGATAGATGCAGCAGTTGGTATCAATGAGATATCGCACTTATCCGGCATCCGGCGTGACGAGCAAATGCCAGTCGCGCGGAGCATCGTCGAAATCCTCGCGCGGCAGCGGCTTTAGCCACGGCATCGAACCCGCAATGCCAGTCAGATCAATCAATTTAGGCTGTGCATCGGCAGGTTCGAACGTGAAAGTGCCCCGCGCCTCGCGCACGACCATCTCCATGCCTTCCACCGCGCCGAGCGACTTGGGCAGCCGCACGGCAAGTGAATTTCCCGATTTGAAAACTTTGGTCTTGATCGGGTTCGACATCATCACCTCCGTATATACATTTGGTATATACTAAACGATGAACGCCGCGTCAATCACGACCCGCGCGTCGTCCCATTCGGGCACCGCGTCGGCGTTCATCGGCACCATGAAGCGTTTACCGCTTTTGCCGTCTTCGGCAGGGCGCTCGACCTCGATCACGTCGCCTGCGCCGAAATCATCGATCGCGACGACGGTGCCGAGCGCTTCCCCCCCGGTCGAAACCGCCGGCAGGCCGAGCAAATCCGCGTGGTAATATTCACCCTCCGCCAGCGCGGGCAGTTCGGACCGGAGCACGGTGAGTTCCGTACCACGCATCGCTTCGGCGGCGTTGCGATCGGTCACTTCGGCGATACGCGCGATGGTGCCGTTGCTGCCATGGCGCGTGGATTTGAGCGACAGCGTACCGCCGTTGAAGCTCTTGTACGCCGCAAGATCGTCAGTGAAGAGCTTGAGGCGAACTTCCCCAGCCACGCCGTGCGCGCCGATGACGACAGCGAGCGTGACGGGGGAATCCCCACCCTTTCCGATTATGGAAGGGATTTTAGGCTCCATCAGCCCTCGGCCGGTGCCGTGGCGGACTTGCCCTCTGCGGCGTCGGCCGTGTCGCCCGAGTCGCTATCCGGGGTCGATTCGCTGGCAACCGGCTCTGCCGCAGCAGCCTCGGCAACGGCTTCGGCCTCAGGGGTCGGAGTTTCGGTCGCGGCTTCGACTTCCGCAGCGACGACCGCTTCTGCCTCGACTTCCGGCTCGACTTCCGGCTCGGGAGCAGGCTCAGGAGCCGGTGCTGCTGCGGCGACCTTTGCGGCTTCCTCGGCCTCTGCCGCCTTGGTCGCACGCTCTTCGGCGCGCTCGGTGGCCTTCTCGCCCGGCTTGCCCTTGTTCGGGTTTAGCCGCGCCGGGCGCTCACGCACACCAGCGACGTCGAGGAAGCGGGCGACACGATCGGTTGGCTGCGCGCCGACGCTCAGCCAATGCTTGGCGCGATCGGCGTCGAGCACGATGCGCTTCTCGTCATCCTTGGCGAGCAGCGGGTTATAGGTGCCGATCTTTTCGATGAACTTGCCGTCACGCGGCGCACGCGCATCGGCCACGACGATCTTGTAATATGGGCGCTTCTTGGAACCGCCACGGGTAAGGCGAATGCTGACTGCCATTATATTATTCCTTGGTTTATCTTGAAGTTAGATTGGGTTATTTCTTTTTGTTGAGTAAATTTTCAAATCCGGGCGGTAACTTGGCCTGACCGCCGCCGAGGCCGGGAAGCCCCGTGCCGCCACCGCCCCCGAGGTTGGGCAGGGCCCCACCTCCGGGACCGCCACCCAGACCACCAAGCGCGCCGCCGAGGCCGCCCTTACCGAACATCGCCGCCATGCCCTTCAATCCGCCCATCTTGCGGATCTTCTTCATCGCGGTGGACATTTCGAGGTGCATCTTCAGCAATTTGTTGACCTCCTGCACCGTGGTCCCGGACCCCTTGGCGATGCGGATCTTACGCTTGGCGTTGATCAGATCGGGCTTGGTCCGCTCCTTGTGCGTCATCGAGGTAATCACCGCGTCCATCCGCACCAGAATCTTCTCGTCCATCCCGCCGGACGCCATCGCCGCCTTGGCCTTCGCCATGCCGGGGATCATCCCCGCAAGCGCGCCGAGCCCGCCCATGCGGCGCATCTGTGCCAGTTGGGCGCGCAGATCGTTGAGGTCGAACTGGCCCTTGGCCAGCTTGGCCGCCATCGCCTCGGCCTCGTCCTGCTGGACGGCTTCCGCCGCGCGCTCGACCAGACCGACCACGTCGCCCATGCCGAGAATGCGACCCGCGACCCGCGCCGGATGAAACGCCTCCAGCGCATCGAGCTTCTCGCCCATGCCGGCGAACTTGATCGGCTTGCCGGTCACGGCGCGCATCGACAGCGCCGCCCCACCGCGCGCATCGCCGTCCATGCGTGTCAGCACCACGCCGGTCAGCGGCACCTGTTCAGAGAAATTCTTCGCGACGTTGACCGCGTCCTGACCGGTCAGCGAATCGACCACCAGTAGGATTTCGGTCGGCTGCGCGACATCGGCGACAGCGCGCATCTCGTCCATCAGCGCCTGATCGACATGCAATCGACCGGCGGTGTCGAGCATCAGGACGTCGAAGCCCTGCAACTTCGCCGCCTGCATCGCGCGGCGGGCGATATCATCCGGCTGTTGCCCGACAACGATCGGCAGCGTCTGCACATCCGCCTGCGTGCCGAGCACAGCCAGTTGTTCCTGCGCATTCGGGCGATTGACGTCGAGCGACGCCATCAACACCTTCTTGCGCTCACGACCGCCCTTGCCGCTCGACAGGCGCAGCGCGATCTTCGCGGTGGTGGTCGTCTTGCCCGAGCCCTGCAGGCCGACCATCATGATGATGGCCGGCGGCGTGACGCCGAGTTCGAGTTCGGACGCATCCGACCCCAACATCTCGACCAGGGCATCATTGACGATCTTGACGACCTGCTGCCCCGGCGTCACCGAGCGCAACACGTTCTGGCCGACGGCGGCCTCCGTCACCTTCTCGACGAAATCGCGCGCC
>NZ_JANYEK010000080.1 GCF_025363195.1 Sphingomonas sp. | reverse complement strand
CGCAGAAAGCGTCCGACCCGCGTGATACGCTGATCGTCGCTTTGCGTCATTGCGCGGCGACGCGCATCCTCTTCGCCCGTGCCAAGAATTGCCGGCGTCATCGTCCGGAACTTGAACACACTGAAGGGTCGCCCACGAAAGCCCATCCGCTGCTGACGGAATAGGATCGGACCCTTAGAATCCAGCTTTACCGCTAGCGCAACGACCAACAACAGCGGCACCAGTAGCGGCAGCAGTAAAAGCGTCGCCAGGAGATCCGCAATCGTTTTTACTTTGCCATACCCTTCGTTCGGCGCGAGCGATCCCAGACTGTTCTCGCTGATATGCTCGATCTCCAATTGCCCGGTAACCGATTCCTGCAACTGCTTGAGATGATAAACCGGGACGCCTTCGAGAGCAGCTTCCGCGAGCATGCGCTCCCAATCGTCGTCGAGGTCGGCGCGCAGATCAACGACGATGCCCGAGGCCGCCGACGCGGGCAGGGTCGGTTCCGTCATCATGATCCAGGTGATGTTGGCCATCGTGTCGAGCCGGCCGACATCGCCGCAGGGTACGACATGGAAGACATAGACGGTCGATCGCAGCCCGACATAACACAGAACGAAGAAGCTGATGATCGCCATGCCCAGGCTGCCGAGCAGAATCGACACAACGTAATCGAGCCTGAGCGTCAACATCACACCGATGACCACCCCGTAAGAGGTGAAGAACGACGGCAGCACATATTCGTAGGATCGCACCCCCGGAAAGCTGCGGAAGCGGCGAAACAGCATGATGCCCGCCACGACAGCGATGGTCGCCGCCACGATCGAATTCCAGCTGTTCTGATAGTGTAACGGCTGCAAGTCGAAGCGCGCACCAATCGAGGTCGGCAGTAGCACCGCCGATATAAGCCCGACCGATATTTGCACCCGCAAACGCTCCGCCGTGGCCCTGACCGCGCCGGTATGCACCTGAAATCGCGATTGCAGCACGCGGAGCTCTCCGGAAAATCGTATCGGTAATAGCTATGGGTCTGTAGAACGCATCGATCGACCGGTCCAGTTTAACGCCGCAGTGCAGCGGGCCGTGCAGACGACTTGCGCGCGAAAACAAAGAACTCCGAGCGGCGGCGATCGCATTTCAGCCTGCCTGCTGCCCACGGCGCGCAAAGTTTCCGGCATTGATAGGCCGGCATTGATAGGGTCGCCGGACTCGTGCTTCAGCACGGCGGACTGTCCAAAGTGGAATTACACCAGCCGATGCCCCTCGTCTTCTTCAACCGCTTCTACGCACCGGATCATTCCGCGACCGCTCAGATCCTGACCGATCTGGCCGAACATCTCGCCGCCGGTCGCGACGTGACGGTGGTGACGAGCCGCGCGATCTATGGGCAGGATGAGGGATTGCTCGCGCGGCAGGAACGACGAGACGGCGTGGTAGTCGTGCGAACCTGGACGCCCGCCCGCCGCAGCGGGATGGCAGGGCGGATCGCTGCGTATATGGCATATTATATCGGCGCTTTCTGGCAGGCGCTTCGGCTTGGCGGGCAGCACAGCATATTCGTCGTGAAGACCGATCCGCCGCTACTGTCGCTGCCGATCGCCATCGCTGCCGCCGTGCGTGGCACCCGTTTGATCCATTGGGTGCAGGATCTCTATCCTGAAATTGCCATTGCCTACGGTATCAAGGCGGCGGGAGGACCCATAGGTGGACTGCTACGTCTGTTGCGGGGCTGGTCGTTCCGCCGCGCTGCCCGCGTTGTGGCGATCGGCGGTCTCATGGCGCAGCGGGTTGCCGCTATGGGCATCGCGAATGCCAAGATCGCCGTGATTCCCAATTGGTCAAACGATCTCGAAATCACCCCCTCCCCCCTGCGCTCGCCGGGGCTGCGTCGCGACTGGGGAATCGGGGAACGCGACTTCGTGCTAGAATATTCCGGTAATCTCGGACGGGCGCACGAATATGACACCTTGCTTGGGGCCGCACAGACCCTGTCGGCGCGCCCAGACATCGTCTTCCTGTTCATTGGCGGCGGACATATGTCCGATCAACTCGCATCGGATGTCACCGCAGCGGGGCTGACGAGTTTCCGCTTCGCCCCCTACCAGCCCAGGGCACATCTATCCGAATCGCTTGGTGCAGGCGATGCCCATTGGATTTCGCTCCGTCCGGAATTCGAGGGCCTCATCGTGCCGAGCAAGGTGTTTGGCATTTGCGCGGCTGCTCGTCCCGTGATCGCGGTGTGCGCTGCTGATGGAGAATTGCCGCGCCTGCTCACGCCGGGCATTTCCTGTTTTTCGATCCGGCCAGGCGACAGTGAAGGGCTGGCCGCCGCGATCCTATCGCTTGCGGATGATCGCCCGCGGGGCGAGGCAATGGGCGCGGCGGCGCGCACCGCGCTCGATCGCGATTATACGAAGGCCCGCGCGTTCGAACGCTGGACTGCTTTGCTTGACGGAATCGCTGCCGAAAGCGCAGCGCAAAAGCGATGAATGCCGCGCCAGCCGCCCGGCGTATCTGATGCGGCGGATAAGCATCGGTGCATAAATGTCGGTCCAAGAACCAAAGAGTGAACGCGAATGTTAAAGTGGAAACGTAACAAGGTTAAATTGGCGACCCAGCCGCCAAGCGGGCCGCCCAATACGCGGGCGTATGCCATCGGTGACGTCCACGGCCGCTTGGATCTTCTGAAGACGCTAATCGACCGGATTGCCGAGGATCGACGCGAACGCCCTTGCGACCGGGTCTTCACCGTTCTGTTGGGAGACCTGATGGATCGCGGCCCCGACTCGGCCGGCGTGATAGAATATCTGCTGCAGATGCGAAAGGTTCTGCCGAATCCGATTTTCTTGATGGGCAATCACGAAGAAATGTTTTTGCGCGTTCTCGACCGTGACAGTGCGCAGTTTCGCGATTGGCTGCGCTTTGGCGGCTATGAATGCGCCCAAAGTTATG
>NZ_JANYEK010000180.1 GCF_025363195.1 Sphingomonas sp. | reverse complement strand
GCATTTGGCGTTCCAGACGGCCGACTTCATTATCTTTTCGGCTCTGACGACGGTCGCTCGGCGGCCGGGGTCCGACGTGTCGTGGACGCAGAATTGGCCCTACGAACCGATCGTCGGCAACGCGCCGACTGCTTCCACTTTCATCTGGACGTGGGCCAGCTTCGCCTTCACGTTCTTCTGCTTCGGGCTGGTGCTGTTCATCTACGAGCTGTTTCTGAACCACCCCGACGATGCGCCGATGGACCCCGTGCTGGGCGACTTTCTGCCGTTGACGCCAAGCCAGCAAAAGGCTGGCAAGTATTTCCTGCTCGTCGCCGTGTTGCTGCTAGTCCAAATCGGCGCTGGCACGATCATGGCGCACTCCTACTATGATAGAACGAGCTTCTACAGTTTCGACGTGAACGCCGTCCTCCCGTTCAGCTTCCTCCGCGCGGTACACACCCAAGCCCCGATCATTTGGATTTGCTTGGCGTGGATCGGCGCGGCGCTGTTCCTTGCTCCCGCGATCGCCGGCGGCAAGGAGGCGAGGGGCCAGGGCGTGCTCGTCGATCTGCTGTTCTGGGTCACGACGCTGATCGTCGTCGGTGCGCTGGTCGGCAACTATCTCGGCATCATGGGGCACATCGACCGTGCCTGGTTCTGGTTCGGAAATCAGGGGCTGCCCTACCTCGAACTCGGCCGCTTCTGGCAAATCCTGTTCTCGATCGGTCTCTTTTTCTGGTGCCTGATCGTCGGACGGGCACTCTGGCCGAGCCGAAGCACGCTATGGACGGCGACGCGCGAGTTTTGGTCGGGGCACATTCGGCTGGAAAATCTGCTGTGGGCATCAACCGCCAACATCGCGGTCCTCTACGTTTTCGGCATGATCCCGCTCACTGGCATCGAGAAATCATTCGCCATCACGGACTATTGGCGCTGGTGGGTGGTCCACCTTTGGGTCGAACAATCGTTCGAGTTCTTCGCCGCCGCGATGACCGCCTACCTGCTGATGGCGACTGGGCTCGTGTCGCGCAAGCTGGCGGAACGGACCGTCTATTTCGAGCTGATCCTGATCTTCCTGGGCGGGGTGCTCGGCACCGGGCATCACCTCTACTGGGTGGGCGCGACCAGCCTTTGGATTCCACTTGGCAGCATGTTCTCGTTCATCGAGGTGCTGCCGCTGGTCCTGCTCGTGCTCGACGCAATCCAGCATTACCGGCTGATCAGCGCCCACAAGGAGTTCAAATATGGACTCGCCTACACCTACGTGATCGGGGCGGCGTTCTGGAACTTCGTCGGAGCCGGCGTCTTCGGCGGCGGCACGCTGAACGCTCCGCTCGTCAATTATTATGAGCACGGCACCTTCCTGACGCTCAATCACGCCCACACCGCCCTGTTCGGGGCCTTTGGCGAATTGGCGATCGGGCTCATCTATTTCTGCCTGCGCTACATCTCTGCCGGGCAAGGACGGTTTAGCCATCGCCTCGGACTGACGGCGTTCTGGCTCTACAATCTCGGGCTGGTGCTCTGGGTCACACTCAATTTCTTTCCGATCGGCTGGCCGCAACTGATGGCGGTGTATGAGCATGGCTATGCCTATGCCCGCAGCAGCGCCTTCTACGACACGACGCGGTTCTGGCAGTGGATGCGGATGCCCGGCGACATAGCTTTCGCAACGGCGGTCGTGCTGATGGCAGCCGATTTTGTTCTCAAGCTAAGCCCGCTTTATCGGCCGCTGGCGCGTCTGCTTGGCAGGGAGCATGCCGTCTCCGAAGTTGAGAGACCAGCCCATCGCGGGCTCCGCGATGGGCACTTATGACGAATCGGCCGATGCAGTCAGGGAGCGATTGGGTAGAGCATTGCGCCATCTGGGCCTGGGCGAGCCCCAGAGGTGAGAACCGCCGGATCGATGTGCTTTGCACCGAGAATGTGGAAGACAGGCTCGGATCGGAAGAGCAGGTACTCCGCTATGATCCGGCGATGGCAGCGTCACCATACCGCCTCGGCGTGGGCCTGTGATCTCCTCACCAGCGCGAGCATGCCATATGCGGCTGCGTGGTATCGAAAGATCACCCTGACATTCAGCGACGCCATCGGCGCCGTCCGACTTCAGCTCTGGGTCGGCGACATTAGTTCAAGCTCCCCGCCGCACCGGGATCAGCAGATAATACCTCCGTCTCGCCTTGTCCGCATGGCGAACGCGCTGTGCTTCGCCACGTAATCGTACAAAGCCGAGCGTAGAGCCGCCCTACCCGTCGCACTGCTGTATTGCGCCTTCTTCGTGATCATCGCGATCGCTTTCCCTGGCGGCAAGGCCGACACGGAAACGATCGCCTTTCAGCTCACCATGCCGGGATTGGAAGAAGAGCCGTTCTACCGGGGTGTCCTGCTGTTCGCGCTTGATCAGGCCTTTACCGGCCGCAAGCGGTTCCTAGGCGTCGATTGGGGGTGGGGCGCGGTCCTGTCGTGCTTCCTATTCGGCCTGGCCCACGCTTTCGGCTTCTCGGACGGCCATTACTCGTTCGACGCGGTGACAATGGCCCTGACGGCGCTCCCGTCGTTCATCGCCGTTTGGTTGCGGTTAAGGACCGGAAGCGTGCTCCTGCCGGTCCTGCTTCACAACTTCGGCAACTCATTTTCGCTGCTCGGTTGATGATGTATGCCGCAAGTGGTGCACCTCAAGCACGACAGAGTGAATAGATCGGCTTCCGGAAGAACACTACGCGCTCCGTCTTCTCGAACCCGATCGCGGCATGAAAGGCGTGGCTTTCTTCGTTCTCGATGTCGGCATCCGACCCCATCTCGGTGCAACCGGCCGCTCGGCCCCACTCCTCAACAGCGCGGCAAAGCATCCGAGCAACGCCCGCGTGGCGGTGATCGGCTCGGACGTGGATACCCTCAAGGAACGCAACCGGCGACGTGCCGCACCCGTTGACATAATCACGCCGTATCGACGCCTCGGCAAACCCGGCGACTTCGCCCCCACCCCCGACCGCGACAAACGCGGCGCGATCACGATGCGGGGCGGCAAGCGCGCAGGCTTCAAAGGTTTAGTGAAAGCGGGTTTGGCCCGTATCAAAGCTGAATTGGCGGCCCCACGCGTTCCATGCCATAGGATTTCAGCAACCCCGCGTCCTTTTCTTTGGAGTATCCACCCGGACTAAATCCGAGCTGCTCCCATGCGTTGAAAAAGGCCTCCATCTTTCCGGCCGGCGCGTAACTCAAAAGCAAGCGCCCGACCGTAGATCCAACAAACGCCCATGCATGTGGAACGCCACGGGGCCCCAGAATGCAGTCTCCTGTTTTGAGCGGAAACCGCTTCTCTCCCACTTGGACTAGGTATTCACCGTCTAAGACATAAAAGAGTTCGTCTTCGCCGTGATGAACATGAAGCGGGGGGCCACCACGACGCTGATTCGCTTGTTCAATGACGAACAGATTCCCCCTCGTGTCGCTCGTCACAACCTTGTAGGTCGTCGCGCTGACGCCGATTTGTCGCTTTCGTCCATCCCGATCACCGCCCGCCTGGACGGCTGCAATGGGTAATGCATCAGGCCTGCTCGCGTCGAGTGTTGTACCTGACGGAGCGGGGCCTCCCGACAAGACGGTGACGCCCGGAGAGGCGCGTAATGCCGTGCTCCCTACCAGTGCGGCGAGAGGAAGTGCCAAGACCGATCTGCGTTCCATACGTCCCTCCAAAGGGTGGCGTGCATCTTAGCATTCGTGACGGAATGGCAGTCGCGAACGACGTGATCAACATAC
>NZ_JANYEK010000212.1 GCF_025363195.1 Sphingomonas sp. | reverse complement strand
GCTGTTCGATCCGGCATCGGCGACCGACCTGTGGCCTGTGCTGCGTGGCGAGATGCCCCGCCGTCGCCTAGTGGAGGCCCTGGGCTGGATGCCGAGCACAATTTCGGAGCTTCAGCGCCGGCAGCTGCTGGAGGTCGCGGGCTTGGACGCGGTGAGGATGGACGCGCTTGCCTCCTTCCGCTCGCGCTACGCCACGGCGGACGAGGCGCGTGGCTGGCTGGAGAATCCGCCACGCGGGACGGGCCCGATGCACGCCCTGCTGCGCGAGTTCTGCGGTGCGCCCCCCGTCGGGGGCAAGGGTATGACTGCGTTCTGGCCTAGGTCGCAGATGGCCGCTAAGCTGCGTCCGTTGATGAGGGGTGGCGCGAATATCCATGCAATCGGTTTCGGATCTCGGGATTATCCACGCAATCGGTGTTCTTAGACACGCAATCGGTGTTGGGAAACGACGCGAAACTCACGATTCTAGTGGATTCCTATCCACGCAATCGGTTTAGTCCAGAACCAAAGAAAAACACACAGGAGAGAGACGATGCAAGCTTGGGCCAAGGTAACGATCGTTTCTCTCGCGGCCATCGCGGCGGTAGCGAGCGCGAAGACGCATCCGGCAGCGGAAAGCCAGAAGGCGATCGCCGCCGCACTCGCCAATCCGGCGCGGGCCGATCAGGCGACTGACGATGATCGCCGCAAGACCGCAGCGGTGCTGGCGTTTTCGGGTGTCGGGCCAGGCGATACCGTCGTCGATTTCTTCCCCGGTGCGGGATATTGGACGCGGATATTTTCCGGCGTCGTCGGGCCGAAGGGGCAGGTGATTTCACTGTGGCCATCGGGCACGAAGAAATACGCCGAAAAGGCCGCTCCGGCGATGACCGCCCGTGGCCTCGCCAACGTAACAGTCGATGTTCAGGAGGGCCCGCTGGGGGTTTCGAAGCCGGTCGATCTGGTATGGACCGTGCAGAATTATCACGACATCAACAATGTGGGCGGTGAAGCGGCGATCGCATCTGTCGATGCCGCCATTTTCAAGATGCTCAAGCCCGGCGGTACCTATGTCGTTATCGACCATGTCGACGCTGCCGCATCGGGGTTGAGCGGCACGGCGACCAAACACCGCATCGATGCGGCCGTAGTGAAAGCGCAGGTCCTGAAGGCCGGTTTCAAGTTCGCTGGTGAAAGCAATGTGCTGCGCAATCCGGCCGACGACCATAAGCTGAACGTGTTCGACCCGGCGATCCGTGGCCATACCGACCAGTTCGTCTACAAGTTCCGCAAGCCGGGTTGAACGACTCCCGATTGCAGTATGTTGGCGTAACGAATGATTTTGGGAGCTTTCGATGCCTGATCTCCCCGTATTGTTGCTGCTCGGTGCCGCCTGCGGGCTGATCGCGTCCGCGATCATGGAGGGCTATCAACTGCTCGCCGCCAAGCCGTTCGGTCAGACCGGCGGCGGTGAGGCCTCGACGGAAAAAGCCGCCGACGGAGTCGAGGCCGCGCTGACCGGCCACCGTGTGCCGAAACGTCGTCGCGCTGCCGCCGGGCGACTGGTGCATTATGCCACCGGGCTGGTGTTGGGCATGGTCTATGTCGTGGTCGCGGCGCTGAAGCCGGACGTAACGATTCTGTTCGGCGTCGGTTACGGCATCGCGGTGTCGATCGCGCTGGATTATGTCGCAGTGCCTGTCTTGGGGTTGGGCGCTCCGCCGTGGAAGACGCCGATCGGCACGCATCTGTACGCGCTCAGCGCGCATATCATATTCGGGGTGAGCCTGGAGGCGGCGCGTCGGATCGGCTTCCTGCTGTTCTAGACTGCCGCGCGCAGCACCGCGCGCACTCCGGCGCGGTCCGTGTCATATTCGACGATCGAATGCAGGCTCTGCGCCATCGCACGGATCAATTTGGTGCCGAGGCCGGTGCCACGCGGTTTGGCGCCGATCTCCATGCCGATGCCGTCATCCTCCACCGCGAGCAGGAAGTGGCCCTCACCTTCGCTGGTCAGCGCCACGCGAACTTCGCCGGCGCGCGCCGGATAGGCATATTTGCAAGCGTTGCTGACCAGTTCGGTGACGATCACGCCCAGTGAAACCGCCCGATCGGTGGGCAGACGGATCGGCTCGGCGTCGAGCGACAGGGTGCGCGGCGCGTCCGGCGTCGACCACGTTTCGCTCAGCTCGGCGACCAGGGCAGCGAGATATTCCCGCATATCCACGCTCTCGACATCGTTCGATGTATAGAGTCTGCGATGGACCTGCGCGATCGCCGCGATACGGCGCTGTGTATCGGCCAACGCCTCGCGTGTTTCGCCATTGCTCACGCCGGCCTGCATACCGACCATCGCCGAGACCATCTGAAGCGAATTGGCGACGCGGTGATTGACCTCGGAGAGCAGGGCTTCGAGCCGGGCATTGGTCGCGCGCAATGCGCTCTCTGCTGCCATTTTGGCCTGTTCGAGCATGGCACGCGCGAGCACCTGTTGAAACGCGCTGCCCAGGAGATCGAAGAAATCGTCACCGATCGTTTTGATGACGTAGTCAGATGCGCCCGCCTTGAGGGCAGCGACGGCGATGCTGCCCTCTTCCGACCCGGTGACATAGACGACCGGCGGCGTAACCGGCAGCGCGCGTAACAGGGCTAAAGTCTCCAGCCCGTTTAACTCGGGCATGTAATGGTCGACCGCGATCACATCGAATGCTGTCGCGCGCGCCAGGGCGACACCTTCCGCCCCGCTGCCAGCCACCGTCACGGTATAGCCACGCCGCTTGAGCGCCTTCGCCGCCAGCCGACGCAGGCCTTCATCGTCGTCGATATACAAAGCGGCGGGCTGGTTCATTGGCCTTCCAGATCCGGCACCTGAATCACCGACAGGAACAGCCCGAGTTGGCGGATCGCCTGGGCGAAGCTTTCATAATTGACCGGCTTGGTGATGTAGACATTACAGCCGAGATCGTAGCAGCGCTGAATCTCGACCTTGTCGTCGGTCGTGGTCAGCACGACCACCGGCGTCCGCTTCAGCGCCGGTTCGCTCTTGATCTTGGCAAGAATGTCCGTGCCGCTCATGTCCGGCAGGTTGAGATCGAGCAGCACCAAGGCCGGTCCATTGAGCGCCGGGCCGTTCTTGTCGTTGAACAAATAGTTGAGCGCGGTCGTCCCGTCGGTGAAATGCGTGATCTCGTTCATGATGCCGGCACGACGGATATTCTTTTCGATCAGGCGGGCATGGCCCTCATCGTCCTCGATCATGACGATGCTAACAGAGCGGTGGTCGTTCATTTCAAATCCCCCGATTTAATGAATTCGGCTTCGGTCAAGGTCGCGGGCACGGTTAGCCGGAAGGTGGCACCCTTGCCCAATTCCGAACGGACGTCGATCACGCCGCCGAGACGGTATGCGAGTGCGCGGACATGTGCGAGGCCGATGCCCTCGCCCGGCTGGTCTTGATGGCCCGATCTGCGGAACAGGTCGAATACGCGCTGGTGATCGGCCGCGGCGATGCCCCGACCATTGTCCTCGATCTCATAGGCGATGCGTGATCCGGTCCGCTGCCCACGTACGATGATCCGTCCGGGCCGCCCGGATTGCAAATATTTCACCGCATTCTCGATGAGGTTGGAGAAAATCTGCTCGATCGCCAGCCGATCGGTGACGATGCCGGGCAGATCACCTTCGACGGCGATCGTCGCGTCGCGATCCTCGGTCAGATGTTTCAGTGAAGCGTCGATCGTCTGGATCAATGCGTCCATGTCGATCGCTTCCGGCGCGATCACGCGTCGCCCCTCGCGCGACAATTTCAGGATCGCATTGATCAGCCGGTCCATCTTTTGCGTCGAGGTGCGGATGAAGCGGATCGCCTCGGGCAAGTCTTCGCGCGCCGCCAGGCGGGCATCGTCGCTGACCAATTCGGGCGCTTCCCGCTCGGCGCGGTCGATTAATTCCGTAATCGCGACGGTGGCGGTATCGAGTTCAGCGGTGAAGCCCATCACGTTGACGAGCGGAGAGCGCAGATCGTGGCTGACGATATAGGCGAAGCGTTGAATTTCCTCGTTCGCGCGGGATAAATCGGCGGAGCGCTCCTCGACCAGATCCTCCAGCGTGTCGGCGAAATCGCGCAAATCATCGCGCGATGCCGCGAGGTCGCGGGTGTAGCGCAGCACCGTCGCCAAGGTGGCCAGCGCCACGAACAGCAAAAGCAAACCGGCGACGCCGAGAATTGCGTAGAACACCCGCACGCTCGCCTGCAGATCGCGATCGCGGATCTTGAGCAGCCGACGTTCCTCGTCCGCCATCGCCGCCAGGGTCGCACGAATGCCCT
>NZ_JANYEK010000193.1 GCF_025363195.1 Sphingomonas sp. | reverse complement strand
CACGCGCTGGCTGGTCGCCAACAAATATGCCGCCAGGGGTCGGGTCGCGGCGCTGGGCGGCAGTGCGGGTGGGCTGTTGATGGGCGCGGTCGCCAATATGGCACCGCAGGATTACAAGGCGATCATCGCGCAGGTGCCGTTTGTCGACGTGGTGACGACGATGCTCGATGCCAGCATCCCGCTGACCACCAACGAATATGACGAATGGGGTAATCCCGCGAACAGGGCATCCTACGATTATATGCTGAGCTATTCGCCTTATGATAACGTCCGGGCGCAAGCCTATCCGGCTTTGTTCGTCAGCACCGGGCTGTGGGACAGTCAGGTGCAATATTACGAGCCGACCAAATGGGTAGCGAAGCTGCGCGCGACCAAGACGGACAGCAATCCGCTGGTGTTCCGCATCAACATGGAGGCCGGGCATGGCGGCAAGTCCGGCCGGTTCCAGCGTTACAAGGACGGAGCGGAATATACCGCCTTCATGCTGACGCAACTGGGCGTGGAATAGTAACTAGCGCTTCGGCCTGTCCCACGGCGTGAATTTGCCCAGCCGGCAGGTGCCGCCTGGAATCGCTCCGGGCGCAACCGGCGTGAACTGGTCGTTGCGGCACATCCGCCCGCCGAAGATCTGCACGATGGGCACGGCATTGAAGCGCAGGCCGGTACAGGCTTCGGGTAAGGTGTTGACCCACAACCGCCCGCGCCCCTGACGATAGATCAGGGTCTGGGGATCGATGACCTGTGGCCCATCGGCCAAGTGTTGATCGATACACTCGACCGGAGCACCGGCGGTGCGCCCGGCCAATGCGCGCGACAGTGCGTCGCGGTCGCTGCGGCTATCGGCGGTGGCCGCACCGGTTGCCATGAGCAGGGGGATAAGGAGCAAGAAACGCATGGGCTGGTCCAATCCGCTATCGAAATCAAGATAACGCATTCAGCCCGCGAAATTATCCTTCGCCTGGCGCCGTTCGGCCAGTTGCCCGGCGGACGATGCGCGCAGGAACGGGTTGGTCGCCAGTTCGGCGGCGATCGTCGTCGGCACGGTCGGCTCGCCCGCCGTGCGCTGGCGCGTCACCTCGACCAGCCGGGTAGCGGTGGCGGTGTTGTCCGGTTCGGCGGTGACGGCGTAGCGGGCATTGGCGGCGGTATATTCGTGTGCGCAATACACGATCGTCTCCGGCGGAAGCCCGGCGAGTCGCTGCATGTTGGCGAACATCTGCGCCGCGTCACCCTCGAACAGCCGACCGCAGCCCATGGCGAACAGCGTGTCGCCGGTGAAGACCAGCGCATCGTCGCCCAAATGAAACACGATATGCCCGGCGGTGTGGCCGGGTGTCTCCAATACGGTCGCGACATGCTGGCCAAGCTTCACCGTATCGCCCTCGGCCACGGCGACATCCAGCGTCGGGATGCGCCCGGCTTCCGCCGCCGGGCCGGTGACGATTGCCCCGTGCTCTGCCTTGATCTCGGCATTGCCGCCCGTATGGTCGGGGTGCCAGTGCGTGTTCCAGATCTGCCCGATCATCCAGCCGCGCTTCTCCGCCATGGCCAGCACCGGCGCGGCTTCGGACGGATCGACCACCATCGTCTCGCCGGACGCGGCATCGTGCACCAGCCAGATGTAATTGTCGCTCAACGCCGGAATGCGGACGATCTCTAGGTCGGTCATCATCGAACTCCCTTAAGTGCGGCCTCACCGAGGCGGCGGGCAATCGTTTCGGCGGGTTCGGCGCGAACCAGGTGAACCCCCTGCCCGGCCCAGAGCGGGGAATAATCGCCGCGCCCTTCACCCTCCGCTTTCGCGCGCAAGGCGGCAAGCGCGGCGCTGGCATAAGGGAAGGGCGGCGCGATATCGCTGACCGGGCCGAGCGCCTCGATCAACCGGTTGCGCAGGCCCCGCGCGAGGCCGCCGGAGAACAGGGTGGTAAAAACGCTGTCGTCTGCGCTCGCGTCCGCCAACCGTGCGCGATGTGGGGCGCTGGTCGTGGTTTCGGGCGAGAGGAGATAGGCGGTGCCGAGTTGCACGGCGGACGCGCCCAAGGCCATTGCCGCGATCACGCCGCGTTCGTCGCCGATTCCGCCGGCGGCGATCACCGGCAGATTCACCGCATCGACGATTGCGGGGACGAGAGCGGCGAGTCCGACCGGATGATGGCCAAACAGGAAATGCCCGGCATGGCCGCCCGCCTCGAACCCCTGCGCGATCAACGCGTCGCACCCGCGCGCGGCCAGCGCCTGCGCCTCATCGACATTGGTGGCGTTGCCGAACACGCGCGCACCGGTCGCCTTCACGCGATCGAGCAAGGCCTTGTCGGGCAGGCCGAAATGGAAGCTGACGATCTCGGGTCGAATGCGCTCGACCGTATCGGCAATGGCCGCATCGAACGGGCGGCGCAGCGGTGGGATTTCGGTCGGTGCGTCGATACCTTCCGCCGCGTAGAACGGCGCAAGCGCGCTACGCCACGCCGTTTCGTCCGGCGCGGGGGCAAGCGTATGACAGAAGAAGTTAAGGTTGAGCGGCCCGCGCACTGCCGCCCGGATCGTTCCGGCTTGCGCGATCATCTGTGCCGGTTCCAGCGTCGCGCAGGCGAGCGAGCCGACGCCGCCGGCACGGATCGCGGCGATGGCGAGCTCGGGGCCGCCGAAGCCCGCCATCGGCGCTTGCACGATCGGCAGCCGCGCACCCGTCAGATCGAGAAACGCTGCGACAGTCATCGGTATTGGATGCCGTTCCCCGACGCGGGCCGGGGTCCAGTCGCCAAGGTTCCAGCTGGCGGGGACAGGTCGCTGCTGCGTCTGCGTCGATGCCGGACCCCGGCCTTCGTCGGGGCACACGACCGTCCTAAAGGCACCGCGTGTTGCTCACCATTCGCCGGTATTGGGCATCGACTTCCACGGCTCGGCCGGCTCCAGCAGGCCGTTCTGCAGGATTTCGATCGAAATATTGTCCGGGCTGCGCACGAACGCCATGTGGCCGTCGCGCGGCGGACGGTTGATCGTCACGCCCCCGTCCATCAGCCGCTGGCACGTCTCGTAGATATTCTCGACCCGGTAGGCGAGGTGGCCGAAATTACGGCCGCCGGTATAGACCTCCGGCTCGCCATTTTCGGGCGGCCAATTGTAGGTCAGTTCGACCTCGGCCTGCGCGCGTTCACCTGGCGCGTTCATGTCGTCGGGCGTGGCGAGGAAGATCAAGGTGAAGCGACCCTTTTCGCTCTCCATCCGCCGCACTTCCTTCAGGCCGAGCAATTCGAAGAAGCGGATCGTCGCGTCCGGATCGGTCACGCGGATCATGGTGTGGAGGTAATTCATCGCGGGCAGGCTCCAATTGGCGGGCGTTGCGCATCAGATAGGGGCTGCGGCCCCGGCCCGCCAGCTTCCCCACCAGCTTAACGCGCAGGTTTGGGGATGAATTGCGCCAGCGCCGCGCGTGCGCTCCGGCCCGCAGGTGCATCGGGGGCGATCGCCGCGGCGCGCTTCCACGCCGTCTTCGCGCCGGCTTCGTCACCGCTCAAGGCGGCGATATTGCCCGCCTCCAATTGCACCGAGGCATCGTCGCCCGACCGCCGCATCGCCTCGTCGATATCCTTTTTTGCGCGCGGCAGATCGTCCATCCGCCGTGCCAGCGTCGCCGACAACAGCCAGGCGAGCGGATCGGTCGACGCCGTCGCCATCGCCTGGTCGAGGTCGCCGCGTGCGCCTTCCAACTCGCCACTGGCCACCTGCGCGCGGGCATGATCGAGATAGGTTTCGCCCAGGTCGAGCCCGGTCAGCGTCCCGGCGGCGAGCGCGGCATCCAGTGCGGCGCGCGCCTTCGGTGCATCCTTCGCCGCCAACCACGCATTGCCGGCCTGCGCCCAATAGCCCGCCGAGCGCTTGTCCTTGGTGATTTCCGCCGCCCGCGCCGCCGCCTCGAATTCGGTCGCCGCCGCGGTCAACTGCCCGGCATTGGCATAGGCCACGCCCGCGCATTGCCGCGCCGACACCCCGCCCCCGGCCAGCCGCCAGTGCGATGCCTCCTCGATTCCCGCCGCCGGAGTGTTCGCCGCCAGATCCATGCAATGCGCATAGCGATCGGTCGGCGCGGGCGGCCCGGCTTCCCTCGGCCCGGCCTCCCTCGGCGTGGCGGCTGCCGTGGCGGCTGGCGCGGCCGTTTGGGGGGCGGTTTGCGGGGCGGCGGCAAGCAGGAGAAGGGGCAGGATCATAAACGGGCTATCACATCCTCGACCGCGCGGAGGATCGTCGCGATATCCGTATCGCGCGACAGGCGGTGGTCGCCGTCCTTGACCAGCACTGTCTGCACATCGGCTGAACGCAGCAGCTCGGCAAGGCGCGCGGTGCGGATCCACGGTACGTCGCGGTCCAACTGCCCTTGCACCAACCGCACCGGCACATCGATTGCGATCTGCCCGAACATCAGCCGGTTCGCCTCGCCTGACGTCCAGAAGGCGTTGGTGTAGAGCGTCGGTTCCGGCCCGTAAGATGACGCACGCGTCACGCGACCCCGGCCCAGGATCGCCAATTTCTCGTCGGTGGTAAAGCCCCAGTCGGTGAAATCGGGCGCGGGCGCGATGCCGACCAGCCCGGCGACCAGATCGGGCCGGTCCCGCGCAACGAGCAGCATCAGCCATCCGCCCATCGACGATCCGACCAGCACCGCCGGCCCCTTGGCGACCCGTTCGATCATCGTCACGACATCGTCGCGCCAGCCGGCGAGCGTCTGGTCCTCGAACTTGCCCTCGCTCTGTCCGCAGCCGCCATAATCGAACCGCAGGAAAGCGCGGCCTTGGGCCTTGGCCCATGCCTCCAATGCGAGCGCCTTGGTTCCGGTCATGTCGCTGGCATAGCCCGGCAGGAAAACGATCGTCGGTCCGGTGCCTTCGGTCAGGTGGAATGCCAGCGCTGGTCGGGGTGAGGGGGAGGCGGGAGATGGCTCGGTCATGCCGGGAATCTAATAGGCCGGGGCCGCATGTACAGCCCCGGCAGGTATTTCCCCGGCATGTGTTTGCGTCGGTTCAGCGCGCTTCGGCAAAAGTCTTTAGCGCGGTCGCAAAGGCGGTTGGCTGGTCGAGCATCACGAAATGTGCGGCATCGCCGATATCGACGAAGCTGACGTTCGGGGCCTTGGCATAGGCCGCGCGGTAGAACGCATCGGCCTTGCTCTTGGGCAGCTTTGCATCCGACCAGGGGTAGACGATGGTCAGCGGCGTCGTGATCCCGGCCATGTCGCCGCGCAAGTCCGTGGTGAAATCTTCGTACAGTGCCTCGCCGCTGACGCGCGGATCGGCAGCGAGAAACCACGCCTTCACCTTGGCTTGCGACTCCGGCTTGAGCGCCAGCGCGTTGGCAGTCCCTTCCGCCGCCGCCACATTGGCGGGCGCGCCGTAGCTTGCCAGCATCGTATCGCGGATCATCTTCGCGCGCGGTTCGACCATCGCCACTGTGGCGCCGGGCACGTAGATCTCGCCGATGAACGGCAGGCTGTCCACGATCATCGCGGCGCGCAGATGATCGGGGTGCGCCTTCGCGAATTTCAGCATGATGAGCCCGCCGAGCGAATGCCCGACCAGTTTGGCGTCGGTGGCTTTCGCCTTGACGACGAAGGTGTCGAGATCGGCGACGATGCCGTCGAGCATGCCGGGGGCGAGGTTCTTGCCCGGCGCACCTCCAGCGAATCCATTGACCTGGACCAGATAGACGCGGTGCGTTTTGGCGAGTTCCGGCACGATTCCGTCCCACACCGCGCGGGGGCTGGACAGGCCGGGGATCAGCACGATGACCGGACCTTTGCCGGTGCTGGCGATGGAGATGTGGTCCATCTGGGTGATCGTCGGATCAATGCGGATGGTGGGGGTGGGGGCTGCGGCCTGCGCATGGCCGGCAACGGGATGCAGCCCGATGCCAAGGGTGAACAGGCTGGCAGCGATGCTGGTCTTGAGATGCGTGATCATGACGATGTCTCCTTCGACGGGCTGGTGAAAATCTCTTCGATGGACAATGCGAACAGTTCGGCGATGCGGAAGGCGAGCGGCAGCGAGGGATCATAGCGCCCGGTCTCGATCGCGTTGACGCTTTGACGCGATACCTCCAGTCGATCGGCCAGATCGCCTTGGCTCCAGTCGCGTTCGGCGCGCAGGACCTTGAGGCGGTTCTTCACGCCTGCTCTTCCCGCTCGGTCAATTTGTTGAAGCAGCCACCGATGCCGAGCCCGCCGAACCAGACGACCGCGATGTAATACGCATCGATATGCGGCGCGAGATCGAAGCTTTCGAGAAAGCCCCAGATCGTCGCCAGGCTGAGCGCGATGCCGCTGGCGATCAACGATTGGCGGGCCATCATCATCCGGATATATTCGTCCTGTTCATCGATGAAATACCGCCCGATCGCCACGAAGATGCCGACGATCGGCAAAGCCGGCAGGATTGCCGCGACATAGCTGATCGGGCCGCTGATCAGGTGATGCCTGAAGGCATAGACCGCACCGAGCAGCAACCCGGCATACGCCAGGCTCAGCAGGATCACGGTCTTGTTGTAGCGGCGCAGTGCGGGGGTAAGTTGCTGGCGCACGGGTAAAGCTCCCTTTCGAGTTAGTAATGGAAGCTTTACATTTCAACGGCGATTGATGTCAAGGACGCTTTTCATAAAGGAGCGTCTGGTTGACAGTAGACAACATATATCGATCGCCAATGTCCTCGCCAACGCGAGCAACGGCGCGTAATGTGGCGGGCATGAAAATCCTGATACCGCTGGCCTGCCTGCTGCTGGCCGCCTGTTCGCAAAGCGTGGGCATGGGCAATGACGACGAGGCGCTGCTCAACACGAATGGAGAGCCGATGGTGGCGGGAACGCGCGCGGTGCAGATCGGCGAGGGCGGGCCGGGGTTCGCCGCCTGCGCCACGGTCGCGCGGGTGGTGAACATCTCGGCGACGGGCGAAACGTATCTGCCGCTGCGCGCGGCGCCGTTTCTGGAGGCGGGCGAGGTGTCGCGCCTGCCCAACGACGCGCGCCTGCTGGTTTGCACGCGCTCGATCGACCAACGTTGGCAGGGTGTCGTCGTGCCTCCGGCGAACGCGCCGGAAACCGATTGCGGCGTCGGCACGCCGGTCGCGTCACCGCGTGCCTATGCCGGGCCGTGTATCAGCGGCTGGGTCGCCAGTGCCTTCGTCCGGGCGGTTGCCGACTGAACGACCTGCCCGGGCCGGGTTCGTCACCTATCCGGCGAACGCTTCCAGTGATGAAAACAGCGACGGCGCGTTGGCGTCCCAACTGTGGCGCGGGCCGATCGTCATGCCGCCATCGACGGTGATGTGCGTGCCGGTGACGAAGCTGGCATCGTCGCTCGCCAGATAGGCGACGGCGGCGGCGATGTCCTCCGGCCGTCCGGCGCGTTGCAATGGTTGCGCCTGGGCAGCAATGTGGTGGATCGCGCCATTGGCCTGCTCGCGGTTTTCGCCGGTGATGCCCAGTGCGGAGGTGAAGATGTTGGTGGTGATGAAGCCTGGGCAGATCGCATTGACCCGGATGCCGTAGCGCGACAGGTCGGCCGCCGCCATCGTCGTCAGGTGCAGCACGCCGGCCTTGGCGACCGAATATGCGGTCGGCGCGGCACCGGTCTGGAGCGCGGCGATCGAGGCGGTGTTGACGATCGCGCCGCCATGGCCACGCGCGATCATCAGCGGCGCGGCATAGCGGATGCCCAACGCGACCGAGCGCAGCAGCAGCGCCTGCGTCCGGTCCCAATCCTCGGGGCTGATCTGGTCGATCGGGTCGCGCGATCCGCCCGCCCCTGCATTGTTGAACACCACGTCGAGCCCGCCCGCCGCATCCGCCGCATGCAGGATCGCTTCGATGTCGGATGCTTCGCACACATCGGTGCGCAGGAAATGGATGCGCCCGTTGCTGGTCTCCGCGACGTCGCGTCCGCCCGCTTCGTCGATATCGCCGATCCACACTTCGGCGCCTTCATCGACCAGTCGGAGGGCGGTGGCCTTGCCGATGCCGGAGGCACCGCCGGTGACGACCGCGCGTTTGCCGGTGAAGCGCATTTCAGTCTCCTGGGAATATCATGGATATAGTTTTGGATAGCATAGTATGGGGTTTTACTTGGTCAACGGTTAGGTTTTGGAATTTCGGGTTTGCAGGCGCTCGCGTCCGCGACTACCAGCGCC
The DNA here is from genome assembly GCF_025363195.1 of Sphingomonas sp. Classification (GTDB taxonomy): domain Bacteria; phylum Pseudomonadota; class Alphaproteobacteria; order Sphingomonadales; family Sphingomonadaceae; genus Sphingomonas. Next base: position 19,479 of record NZ_JANYEK010000193.1, on the reverse strand, counting down.
CTACCGGATCTGGAGAGTGAAATGGCCCTCGACCCCGAAACCTTCGACGCGCTGATCGATATGGTGCGGCGCTTCGTTGCCGAACGGCTGCGGCCGCTGGAGGGCGCGGTGGAGGAGGCGGATGCGATTCCGCCGGAAGTGGTGCAGGAGATGCGCGAGATGGGCCTGTTCGGCCTGTCGATCGCCGAGGAGTTTGGCGGGCTGGGCTTGACCATGGGTGAGGAAGCGCGGGTCGCGATCGAGCTCGGGCGCACCACCCCGGCGTTCCGTTCGACCTTCGGCACCAATGTCGGCATCGGATCGCAGGGCCTGGTGATGGCGGGCAACGCCGAACAGAAAGCGGCGTGGCTGCCGAAGATCGCCAGTGGAGAAATCATCACCAGCTTCGCGTTGACCGAGCCGGATGTCGGCAGCGATTCCGGCGCGGTGAAAACGCGCGCGGTGTTCGATGGGCAAAGCTATCGCCTGTCCGGCACCAAACGCTACATCACCAATGCCGACAAGGCCGACCTGTTCACCGTGATGGCGCGCACCGGCGACGACCCCGGCGCGCGTGGCGTTTCTGCGTTCCTGGTCCCGCGCGAGCTTGCGGGCGTGTCGATCGGCGAGCCGGAAAAGAAGATGGGGCAGAAAGGCGCCAAGGTCGCCGATGTGATCTTCGACGACGTGATCGTCCCGGCCGAAAACCGGCTGGGGGCGGAAGGCGAGGGGTTCAAGATCGCGATGCGCGTGCTGGATCGCGGCCGCTTGCACATCAGCGCGGTGTGCGTCGGCGTGGCGGAACGGCTGATCGCCGACTGCGTCGCCTATGCGACGGAGCGCAAGCAGTTCGGCAAGCCGATCGCCGAGCATCAGCTGATCCAGGGAATGATCGCGGATTCGAAAACCGAGGCGTTGGTCGCGCGCGCGATGGTCCTGGAAACGGCGGCGGCGAAAGATGCCGGCAAGGACGTGGTGATGGAAAGTGCGGCGGCGAAATACTTTGCGTCCGAAATGGTCGGCAGGGTTGCGGATCGCGCCGTTCAGATCTTCGGCGGGGCGGGCTACATCGCGGATTACGGTATCGAGCGGCTGTACCGCGACGTGCGCCTGTTCCGCATCTACGAGGGCACCAGCCAGATCCAGCAGATCATCATCGCGCGCGAGACGATCCGGCGCGGCGGGTGACGTTCATTCCCCCTCCCGCTTCCGGGAGGGGCTAGGGGAGGGCCTGTCCGCAGGCGGCGTCCTCGATAATCACAGGCCCTCCCCCGACCCCTCCCGCGGGCGGGAGGGGGGAAGAACAGGAGAATGCACATGGACACCACCAACCTCTTCCGCCTCGACGGACGCATCGCTTTGGTCACTGGCGGTTCGCGCGGTATCGGCAAGATGATCGCGGCGGGCTTTATCGCGCAGGGCGCCACCGTCTACATCTCCGCGCGCAAGGCCGATGCGTGTTTCGAGACGGCGAAAGAACTGGGCGAGAAGTGCATCGCCTTGCCGCAGGACGTGTCGACAGTCGCGGGGTGCAAGGCGCTGGCCGCGCAGCTCGCCGAACACACCGACCGCCTCGATATCCTGGTCAACAATGCCGGCGCGGCCTGGGCAGAACCGTTCGAGGATTTCCCGGAAAAAGGCTGGGACAAGGTGATGGACCTCAACGTCAAATCACCCTTCTTCCTGACGCAGGCGCTGCACGAAGCGCTGAAGAAAGCGGCGCGGCCGGATCGTCCGTCCAAGGTGATCAACATCACGTCGATCGACGGCCAGCGGCTCAACCCCTGGGAGACATATAGCTATCACGCATCAAAATCGGCGTTGATCTACCTCACCAAGCGCATGGCCGCGCGGCTGGTGCAGGATTCGATCAACGTCACGTCGATCGCTCCGGGAGCGTTTGCCAGCGAGATGAACAAGGCGGCGCGCGACCACGGGTCCGAAATCGCCAAGGGCATTCCAGCCAAACGCATCGGCGTGGACGAGGATATGGCCGGCACCGCGATCTACCTCGCATCGCGGGCGGGCGACTATGTGGTCGGCGATACGATCACCGTCGATGGCGGGCTGGTCCATGCCGCTTTGGGGACATCGATCGACGCGTAAAACTCGGGAGGGTGGTGCGCCACCCTCCTCTTTTCGCGGCGAGCGGCTCGATCCGTTCCTGCGGGGAGGGGCTAAGGGCTTTCCTGCGGATGATGCGGTGTAAGGATCAGGGTGTTGCCCTCGACCCGCCAGGATTTGAGGCGGGACAGGAAGTTCATCCCGATCACGCTCATGTCGCCGAATGCGGGGGACACGACGACCGGCACATCGCGCGCGACGACATTGCCGATGCGCAGTTCGGGGATCGTCGCGGTGCCGGCGCTGATCGATCCATTGGCGGTTTGCAGAACCACCGGAACGGGCGGAGTCTCGACCAGCAGTCCGGCGGCGGCGGCGCTCTGTTCCGATAAGGCGGTGATCGTCGCGCCGCTGTCGATCAGCATCCGCTGCGTGCTATCGCCGATACGCACCTTGACCCAGAAATGCCCATCCGGATCCATCGGAACGCGCAACTCACCGCCGACCGCCTGCTGCGACCGCGTGTCGCGACCGAACAGATCGCCAAGCCGGGCAAGCCGCGGATCGAAACGCGCACGCTCGCGCACCACCGGGATCAGGATCGCCAGCGCGACCGCTGCCAGCATCAGCGTCAGGACGTTACCGACGAGGCGGAAGCGCCGCGCCGCGACCAGCAGCATCACGCCCGCCGCGATCACCACGTAAAACGGCACATTGCCGCGCATCAGGTTGGCGAGAAAATCGTTCACGCCGACGATATATTGCGCGTCGTCCGGGCTTGAAAGAGGGGCATGCGAAAGAAGCGAGCCCGACGGAGAGGCGGGACCGACGAATTCGCCTCCTTGCTCCTGAATGCTGCTAGCGGGCGATTCCGCCCGCCGCCAGCACCGCCAGCGTCACCAACTCGCTCGCGGTCGAAGTCATCGGCGCGATTTGCACGGGCTTCTCCATGCCGACCAGCATCGGCCCGATCACCGCGTCGCCGCCCAGTTCGCGCAGCAGTTTGGCGGAAATGTTGGCGCTCTGCAGCCCCGGCATGATCAGTACATTGGCCGGGCCGGACAAGCGCGCGAAGGGATAATTCGCCAATTGTTTGGGATTGAGCGCAACGTCCGGCGCCATCTCGCCTTCATATTCGAAGCCCACCTGCCGGGCATCGAGCACCGCGACCGCCGCGCGGATATTTTCCAGCCAATGACCCTCGGGATTGCCGAAGGTCGAATAACTCAGGAACGCGACGCGCGGTTCGTGGCCCATCCGCCGCGCCACCGCTGCGGTTTGTTCCGCGATATCGGCGAGCTCTTCCGCACTCGGCCGTTCGTTGATCGTGGTGTCGGCCATGAACACGGTGTGCGTCTGTCCGACCATCAGGTGGATGCCGAACGGGATGCGTCCCGCCTCGGGGTCGATGACGCGGCGCACCTCGCGCATGGTGTGTGCGTAGGTGCGGGTGATGCCGGTGATCATCGCATCGGCATGGCCCAGTTGCAGCAGCACCGCGCCGAAGATGTTGCGATCCTGGTTGATCATCCGTTCGCAATCGCGGCGCAGATAGCCGCGCCGTTGCAACCGCCCGTAGAGGAAATCGACCATTTCGGGCACCAACGGCGAATTTCGGCTGTTGTGCAGTTCGTAGCTTTCGGGATCCGACACGCCGAGAGCCTTCAACCGATCCGGCACATCGTCGCGACCGACCAGCACCGGGGTTCCATAGCCGCCGTCCTTGAACGCGATGGCCGCGCGCAGCACCACTTCCTCTTCACCTTCCGCGAACAGCACGCGCTTGGGGTGCGCCTTCGCGCCCTCATAAGCGAGGCTCAGCACCGACGTGGTCGGGTTCATCCGCGCGCGCAGCGATGTGCGGTATGCGTCCATGTCGAGGATCGGTTTGGTCGCCATGCCCGAATCCATCGCCGCCTGCGCGACCGCGCTCGGCACGATCTCCATCAGGCGCGGATCGAACGGCGCGGGGATGATATATTCCGGGCCGAAATGGTGCCGCACGCCATAAGCGATGGCGACTTCCTCCGGCACCTGTTGCCGGGCCAGCGCGGCGATGGCGTTGGCGGCGGCGATCTTCATCGCATCGTTGATCTGCGTCGCACGCACGTCGAGTGCGCCGCGGAACATGAACGGGAAGCACAATACGTTGTTGACCTGGTTCGGATAATCCGACCGCCCGGTCGCGACGATCGCATCGGGCCGCGCCGCCTTGGCCAGTTCCGGGCGGATCTCCGGCTCGGGATTGGCCATTGCGAAGATGATCGGGGCGGGGGCCATGTTCTTGACCATTTCCGGTTTCAACGCACCGGCGGCCGACAGGCCCAGAAACACGTCGGCACCGTCCAGCGCCTCGGTCAACGTCCGGCGATCGGTCTTCGCCGCATGCGCCGACTGCCACTGGTTCACATCTTCGCGGCCTTGATAGATCACGCCCTTGCGATCGCACATGATGACGTTGTCATGGCTGACGCCCATCGCCTTCATCAGTTCGGTGCAGGCGATCGCCGCCGCGCCCGCGCCGTTCACCGCCACCTTGATGTCCTTGAACTCGCGCCCGGTGAGCAGGCAGGCGTTGATCAGCCCGGCGGCGGTGATGATCGCGGTGCCGTGCTGGTCGTCATGGAATACCGGGATGTTCATCCGCTCGCGCAGGGTCTGCTCGATGATGAAGCATTCCGGCGCCTTGATGTCTTCCAGGTTGATGCCGCCGAAGGTCGGTTCCATCAATTCGATCGCATCGATCAGGCGATTGACGTCCTCGCTCTTCAATTCGATGTCGATCGAATCCACATCGGCGAAGCGCTTGAACAGCACCGCCTTGCCCTCCATCACCGGCTTGGAGGCGAGCGCGCCGAGATTGCCCATGCCGAGGATCGCCGTGCCGTTGGAGATGACGGCGACCAGATTGCCCTTTGCGGTGTAATCATAGGCACAAGCGGGATCGTCGGCGATCGCCTGCACCGGCACCGCGACGCCGGGCGAATAAGCCAGCGCCAGGTCGCGCTGCGTCGCCATCGGCTTGGAGGCGATGATCTCGATCTTGCCGGGACGCCCCTCCGAATGGAACAGCAGCGCCTCGCGCTCGGAGAATTGCAGGTTGGTATCGTCGGACATTCGCTTCCTCTCGAGCGCTTCCTTTCGGGGCTCGCCTCTCCTTTAGGTTTGAGTGCGCGATAATGGAACCGCTTTGCCTAATGCCGTAACGACCATTGCGAGATCGGGGTGCTCGCCGTAACCGCAAAAGATGTCCTCGAATCCGACTCCTTCGGTTCCCACCCCGATGATGGCGCAATATCTCGCGCTGAAGGCCGAAGCACAGGATTGTCTGCTGTTCTACCGGATGGGCGATTTCTTCGAGATGTTCTTCGAGGATGCGAAGATCGCCGCGGCGTGCCTCGATATCGCGCTCACCGCGCGGGGCGAGCATGATGGCGTGCCGATCCCGATGTGCGGCGTGCCGGTGCATGCGGCAGAGGGGTATCTGGCCCGGCTGATCAAGGCCGGGCACCGCGTCGCCATCGCCGAACAGATCGAAAGTCCGGCGGAAGCCAAGCAGCGCGCCAAAAATCACGGCGGCAAGACGCTGGTCGGCCGCGCGATCATTCGGGTGGTAACGGCGGGGACGCTGACCGAGGAGGCGTTGCTCGATGCGCGAACGGCGAACTGGTGCGTCGCGGTGGGTGAAGCAGCGGGCGGTGTGGCGATTGCCGCCGCTGACGTATCGACCGGGCGGTTCGAACTGATCGAATGCAGCGCGGCGGGCTTGGGCGCGGAACTCGCGCGCCTGTCGCCAGCGGAGACGATCGCGTCCGAGGCGAGTGCGTTTGCCGAGGCCGCGACGATGCTGCGGCCCAAGGGTGACTTCGACAGCGGGGCAGCGGAACGGCGGATCAAAGATCTGTACGGCGTGGCTACGCTCGATGGCTTCGGCCAGTTCAGCCGGGCGGGCCTCGCGGCGGCGGGCGGGCTGATCGCGTATCTGGATCACACCGCCAAGGGATCGCTGCCGTTTCTGCGCCCGCCGCGCATCGCGCACGCAACCCAGGCGATGGCGATCGACGCCGCCACGCGCGAGAGCTTGGAGCTGACCCAGACCGCGAAGGGCACGCGCAAGGGCAGTCTGCTCGACGCGATCGATCGCACCGTCACCGGCGGCGGGGCGCGGTTGCTGGCGGCGGATGTCGGGGCGCCATTGATGGCCCGAGACGGAATCGAGGCGCGGCTCGATCTGGTGCAATTGCTCGCCGAGGATGCGCATCTGCGCGATGCCCTGCGCACCACGCTGCGGGGGCTCGCCGATATCGGACGGGCGCTCGGGCGGCTCGCGGCGGGGCGGGGGAGCCCGCGCGATCTCGGGCAGTTGCGCGATGGTCTCGACGGCGCGTGGCGGCTGGGTGAGCGGCTGGGCGAGCGGCTGGATAGCGTGGCACCGCCACCGGCGTTGCTCGCCGCACTCGCCCCGCAATTGCGCGGTCACGGGGCATTGATCGACCTGTTGACCCGCGCTTTGGTGCCATCGCCGCCGATCGATGCGGCGCAGGGCGGCTATATCGCGCAAGGCTATGACGCCGCGCTGGACGATCTGCGCGATGCGGGGGCAGGGGGCAGGCGTGCCATCGCCGCGCTGGAGGCGGACTATCGCGCGCGTACCGGTATCGCCGCGCTGAAGATCAAGCATAACGGTGTGCTCGGCTATCATATCGAGGTCGCAGCGAAGAATGCCGATGCTTTGATGAAACCCGAAAGCGGCTTTATCCACCGCCAGACGATGGCCGGGGCGGTGCGCTTCAACGCGCCCGATCTGCACGAGGTCGCGGCCAAGGTGACGCAGGCGGGCGCGCATGCGCTGGCGGCGGAAGCCGCGCACCTCGAAGATCTGACTGCCGCTGCGCTGGACGGGCGCGAGGCGATCGCCGCGACCGCCGATGCGCTGGCCCGTCTGGATGTCGCCGCCGCGTTGGCGGAACGCGCGATCGAGGGTGGCTGGGCGCGGCCCGCGCTGGTCGATCATGCCTGTTTCGAGATCGTCGGCGGGCGGCATCCGGTGGTCGAGGATGCGCTGGGCAAGCGCGGCGAACGCTTCGTCGCCAACGATTGCACGCTGTCCGAGGACTCGCGCCTGTGGCTGGTGACGGGCCCCAACATGGGCGGCAAATCCACCTTCCTGCGCCAGAATGCCCTGATCGCGGTTCTCGCGCAGACGGGAAGCTACGTGCCGGCGACCTCGGCGACACTCGGGCTGGTCGATCGTCTGTTCAGCCGCGTCGGCGCGTCGGACAATCTCGCGCGCGGACGGTCTACCTTCATGGTCGAGATGGTCGAGACAGCGGCGATCCTGGCGCAGGCGACGCCGAAATCGTTCGTGATCCTCGACGAAGTCGGGCGCGGCACCTCGACCTATGACGGGCTGGCGATCGCGTGGGCGGTCGTAGAGGCGATCCATGAGGACAATCGCTGCCGCTGCCTGTTCGCGACGCATTATCACGAACTGACGCGCCTCGCCGAACGCTGCGACGCGCTGACGTTGCATCACGTCCGCGCGCGGGAATGGAAGGGCGATCTCGTCCTGCTGCACGAAGTGTCGCAAGGCCCGGCGGATCGCAGCTACGGCCTTGCCGTCGCGCGGCTCGCGGGGTTGCCGCCGGTGACGATCGCGCGGGCCAAGGCGGTGCTGGCCAAGCTGGAGGCGGGACGCGCCAAGACCGGTGGGTTGGCGGCGGGTCTGGACGATCTGCCGCTGTTCGCCGCCCTGCAGGAGGTGGCGGAGGAGGAAACCGACAAGGTCCGTGCCGAGGTCGATGCGATCGACGTCGATGCGCTTACGCCGCGCGAGGCGCTGGAGGTGCTGTACAAGTTGAAGGCGCTCGCCCGCGAGGGGTGAGCGCCTTCCGTCAACTCAGCGGCAGCGGACCTGATTGCCGGTGCTGCCCTGATCGATCGCCTTGCCGGCCAGCGCCCCGGCCGCACCACCGAGCAGCGTGCCCACGATACGCGAACGCCCGCCGTCGATCACGTTGCCGAGCAATGCGCCGCCCGCCGCGCCGATGATCAGCCCGGTCGTACCATCGTTGCGCTTGCAATAATATTTGCCGTCGGTGCCGCGATAGACGCGCTCGTCGGTGCTGAGCGTGCGCTCCTGATAATTGCCCGTACGATAATCGCGTGAGGGGTCGTAATAATTGTCGTCGGCGCGGGCATACCCACCATTCGCGTCGTTATAGCTCTGATTGTCGTAGCGCGGATCGTTGTAGCGCGGGTCGTTATATTGCTGCTGATACCCGCCCGGGCGGCGAGCGATGGCGGCGCGATAGCGATCCGATTCGGCGCGGAACAGCTGCATCTCGTTGTTGAGTCGATCCTGCGCGGCGGTGAAACGCGCGGTTTCCTGCGCGGTCTGTGCCGTGGCAGGCGCGATGGCGAGCAGGCTCGCGCCAAATGCGGCGGCGGTGATGATCAGTCGGTTCATGAATTCTCTCCCAGTTCGTTGCGCCGTCAAAACGAAGACAGTGCGTGGTTCGTTCCTGCACCATGCCGGATGAACGTTTGCTGCCGATGAGACGTCAGGCGACACCATAGGTGACGGGGCGTTTTCCGGCGCGTATCTAGGCGCTCATGTCCGGCCGTTTCGATACCTTGCCCCATCGCCGCGCGATCATCGATCGTCGCGCCGTCGCCGATGCGCTTGCGGCTTTGGAGGGTAGCGACAAGGTGGCGCTGCGCCGGGCGACCGTGCCGGTGCTCAAGGCGGCGCTGCATACCGGGCGGGTCGAGATCGAGCGCCGGCTGATCGAACATCCCTCGCGCGGGCTCGAATCCGCTGCGGCGCAGGCCTTTCTGACCGATCAGCTGTTGCGGTTGATCTATGATTTTACGGTCGCCCGGCTCTATCCGGTCGGCAACGCCACGGCGGGCGAGCGGCTGACGTTGATCGCGGTCGGCGGATATGGGCGCGGCGAGATGGCGCCTTATTCCGATCTCGATATCGGCTTCCTCACCCCCTGGAAACAGACCGGCTGGACCGAGCAGGTGATCGAGACGATGCTCTACACCCTGTGGGATCTGGGGTTGAAGGTCGGCCATTCCAGCCGCTCGCTCGACGAGATGGTGCGGCAGGCGAAATCCGACATCACGATCCGCACCGCTTTGCTCGAGGCGCGCTACGTCTGGGGTGACGATGCGCTGTACGAGGAGGCCGCACGCCGCTTCAAGGCGGAGGTTCAGACCGACACGCGCGGCTTCGTCGCGGACAAGTTGGTCGAACGTGACGTGCGCCACCACAAGATGGGCGATTCGCGCTATGTCGTCGAACCGAACGTGAAGGAGGGCAAAGGCGGCCTGCGCGATCTCCACACGTTGTTTTGGATCGGAAAATACGCCCATAACGTGCAGCGCGCCGCCGAACTGGTCTCCGCCCGGCTGCTGACGGCAGATGAATATCGCCAATTCCACCGGGCGGATACGTTCCTCTGGGCGGTGCGCTGCCACCTGCACAGTATCGCCGGCCGCGCCGAGGATCGCCTGACCTTCGACATGCAGCGCGACATTGCCGAGCGGATGCGCTTCGCCGATCGGCCCGGCAAATCGAGCGTCGAACGCTTCATGCAATATTACTTTTTGCAGGCGAAGACCGTCGGCAACCTGACCGGCGTGTTTCTCGCGCATCTGGATGAGAAGTTCGCCGCGCGCGGCAGCCGCTTCGGCCTGCCGACGCTGACGCGTTCCCCGCGCAAGCTCCACGGGTTCAAGCGGGTGCGCGGGCGGCTCGCGCTGCCGTCGGACGATTTCCTGATCCAGAAGCCGGTGCGCCTGATCGAGATGTTCGCGCTGGCCGACAAGCACGGTCTGGAAATCCACCCGCTGGCGATGCGTGCCGCCGCACGCGACGCCAAGCTGGCCGACGATCTGCGCAAGGATCCCGAGGCCAATGCGCTGTTCCTAGACGTTCTGACGTCGCCGCGAGACCCCGAAACCGTCTTGCGCTGGATGAACGAGGCGGGGGTGTTCGGGCGCTTCATTCCCGATTTCGGCCGTGTCGTCGCGCAGATGCAGTTCGACATGTACCACCATTATACGGTCGACGAACACACGATCCGCGCGATCGGATTGCTCAGCAAGATCGAACACGGCACGCTGCCCGACGATCATCCGCTGGTCACCGCGATGTTCCCGCAAATCGTCTCGCGCCGCGCTTTGTATGTGGCGGTGCTACTGCACGATATCGCCAAGGGGCGCGGCGGCGATCATTCCATCTTGGGGGCGGAGGTCGCCGGGCGGCTGTGCCCGCGCTTCGGCCTCACCCCGGCGGAAACCGAGACGGTGGCGTGGCTGGTCAGGTATCACCTGTTGATGTCGGCGACGGCATTCAAGCGCGATCTGTCGGATTTCAAGACGATCCTGGATTTCTGCGAAACGGTGCAGAGTCCGGAACGCCTGCGCCTGCTGCTCGCCTTGACGGTGGTCGATATCCGCGCCGTCGGACCCGGTGTGTGGAACGGGTGGAAGCGGCAATTGCTGTCCGACCTCTACGAGTCGGCCGAGGAGGTGCTGCGGCTGGGGCACAAACAGAAGGGGCGCAGCGAGCGCATCGTCGCCAAGCAGGCGGCGCTGCAACTCGCGCTGGGGTGGGACGATGCGACGTTCGCTGCCTTCGTTCGCCGCCTGCCCGAGCCCTATTGGGTCGCCGAGCCGGAGGATGTGCTGGTGCGCAACGCGCGCTTCGTAGCGGCGGCGGGAGATGCGCAATTGTCGATCTCGGCGCAGGTGTATCCCGAACGCGGCGCGACGTTGGTCACGGTCTATGCCGCCGATCATCCAGGGCTGTTCTACCGCATTGCCGGGGCGATCCATGTTGCGGGCGGGAACATCATCGATGCGCGCATCCACACCACGCGAGACGGCCTGGCGCTGGACAATTTCCTGGTTCAGGATCCGTTCGGCCGGCCGTTCGACGATGCCGGGCAACTCGCACGCCTGAAAACGGGGATCGAGGATGCGCTGGCCAATCGCGGGCGCCTGACCGACCGGCTCAAGGCCAAGCCGCTGCCCCGCGTCCGCGCGGAGGCGTTCACGATCGCGCCCAACGTGCTGATCGACAACAAGGCTTCGAACCGCTTCACCGTGGTCGAGGTGAATGCCCGCGACCGCCCGGCGCTGCTCCACCAACTGGCGCACACGTTGTTTCAGTCGAAGGTGACGATCCATTCCTCGCACGTCGCGACCTATGGCGAGCGCGCAGTCGACACATTTTATCTAACCGACCTGACCGGTGACAAGGTGTCCGGCAGCGCCCGGCTGAAGACGCTGGAACGCCGCCTGCTCGACGCCGCCGCCGGGGTCGATATGATGGAGCCCGCCTAATCTCTGCCTGTCTTGGGAGAATGACGATGCCGGTACTCGGAATTGGTGGCCTGTTCTTTCGCGCGCACGATCCGGACGCATTGTCCTCCTGGTATCGCGAGCATCTCGGGGTCGGGGCGGGCTGTGTTTCTGTCGAGGGTACCACGCCGGATGAATGGTCCTGGGCGGCGGAAGGCGGGCCGGTGGTGTTCGCGCCGTTCAAGGCCGACACGGATTATTTTCCAGCGGACAAGCAGTACATGCTCAACCTGCGCGTGCGCGATCTGGATTCCTTGCTCGAACAATTGAACGCGGCGGGGATCGCGATCATCACCAAGCCGGAATGGAACGACCCCCAGACCGGGTACTTCGCGCGCATCCACGATCCCGAGGGCAATGCGATCGAATTGTGGGAACCGCCGGTCGCGGCTTAACTCGACAACATTGCGGTTCGAGAATATTTTGTGCCCAAAACGACAACGGCCCACCCCGCGCAGCGCGGGGCGGGCCGTCGCCTGATTCACATCAGCCGGATCAGAAGCGCGAGCGCAGCGTGATGCCGTAGGTGCGGGGTTCGCCCAGGAACGCCGCGAACACCTGATTGCCGGTGCCACCGAATTCCTTGACGCTGTCGATCGAGCCCGCGCCCTGGAACGGCGCGTTGAACGCGACCTGCTCGTACTTCGTATTGAGCAAATTCTGCGACCACAGTTCGATGCTCCACTTCTGGTCGTCCTTATGCAGGCCGACCCGCGCGTTCATCAGGAAGAAGCCATCCTGCGCCTTCTCCACGAACAGATCGGAGCCGGTGTTATAGTCGCTGGTCAACCGGCCATCGACATAGAACAGAGCGGACAGGCCCGACGAGCCGATCTCCGGGCTCCAACTGGTCGACACTGTCACCACGTTGCGCGGGGCGTTCGACAATTGCCGGCCGGGCAGCAGGAACAGCGCCGCATCGAGCGCCTCGCCCGACTGGCTGCCGACGAGGTTGTTCTTATAGTGCGTGTCGGCCAGCGTGTAGCCGAGGTTCACCGCGAAGTTGCGCGCCGGATAGATGCCCGCCTCGATCTCGACGCCCTGCGACAGCACGCCATATTTCACCTTGGCGGTGCAGACGCCGGTGGTCGAGCTGTTGTCACGATCGGCCCCGTTCAGGCTGTTCGCGCATGACCCGATATTCTGCACGACATAATTGGTGCCGTTGAAGGTGTTCAGCTGGAAATTGGCGAATTCCTGGCGGAAGCCGGCAACGTTCAGCGAGAACTGACGGGTCTTGTACTTGAAGCCGATCTCATAGGCGTTGACCGTTTCCGGGTCGAAGCGGAGTCGCGAGGCGCTTGCCGACGTGGGCGTCGAGAACACGTTCGCACTCAGGTCCGACCGGTCGAGATTGTAACCGCCGGCCTTGTAGCCACGCGAATAGCTCGCATAGGTCAGCAGTTCGTCGATCGGCTTCCACGACAGCACCGCGGTGCCGGTGAACTCGCCTTCCTTGAGGCTGTCCTTCAACGGCACGCCGGTCAGCTGCGAGGTCGAGTTGCCGGTGCAGGTCAGCGTGATGATGCCGCCGACGATCTGCTGCAGCGCCGGGCTGGCGAGCAGCGGACCCAGGGCGGCCTGCTGCGCTGGGCAGATGGTGTTGTTGTTGTTGATGTCGGCGTGGAAGTCCTTCTTCTCATGCGTGTAGCGCAGGCCACCGGTCAGGCTCAGACGGTTGGTCAGCTTGAACACGTTGTGCGTGAAAAAGGCGAAGTTCTGGCTGTTCTGATAATAAGCCGAGCGCGTGTCGCCGAGGTTGTTGAGCGTCGACAGCCGGTCGATGCCGGCCAGCACCGCAGGCGTCGCTGCGCCGAATGCCGGATTCGTGCCGGGCACCAACCCCGACAGGACGGCGCGACCGGTCGGGCTGAGGCAGCCTGGCGCATTCGGGCTGCGCAATGCCGCCGACGGGTTGATCGTCGCGACGATGCGGCAGGCGGCGAACGCGCCATATTGGCTGCCGAACTTCAAATTATCGACGACGGTTACGTCTTCCTTGGAATAATAGCCGCCGATCAGCCAGTTGAGCTTGCCGCCGAACGCTTCGCCGTTCAGCCGCACTTCCTGGCTGAAGGTGTGGAACTGGCGGTAATTGTTGCCGTCGGCAGGACGCACGCCGATGTCGAGATTGCCGTAATCGATGTCCGATGCGCCGCCCGATTTGTATTCGCGGTAAGCGGTGATGGAGGTCAACGCCGCGCCGCCCAGATTCCAGTCGATCTGTGCCGATGCGCCATAATCCTTGGTCACGTTGCCGAACGCCTGGCCACGCGTGTTGGCGATGCGGCGATTGTACGGGTCGCCCGCGCTCGGGAACACCGCGCCCAGGCTGGTCATTACGTCGACGATGCGGTTGCTGTTGGCGATGGCATATCCGTTGCCGGCAACCGCGGTCTTCTCGCGCGTGTCGATATACACCGCGCCGCAGCACTTCTCGTCACGATGCGTATAATCACCGATGATCCGCACCTTCAGGTCGGACGATGGCTCGAACAGCAATTGGCCGCGCACGAAATAGCGCTTGCGGTCGTTATAATCGGTGTTGTTGACCGTGTCGTAATAGAAGCCGTCGCGCTTGCCGTAGACGCCGTCGATGCGGAAGGCGAGTTTGTCGGCGATGATCGGGCCGGTCAGGGCACCGGCGATGCGGATGTTGTTGTAATTGCCGTACGTCGCCTCGCCATAGCCGCCGAAGTTGAACTCCGGCAGCTTGGTGATGACGCTGATCGTGCCTGCCGAGGCGTTGCGCCCCGACAGCGTGCCCTGCGGCCCGCGCAGGACTTCGATCCGGTCGACTTCGCCGATGTCGTTCAGGCCCGATCCGGTGCGGCTGCGATAGACGCCGTCGATGAAGGTCGCGACAGAGCTTTCAAGGCCGGGATTGTCGCCGACCGTGCCGATGCCGCGGATTCGCGCAGAGGCATTCGCCTCGCTGCCGGTCGAGGATACCTGCAGCGACGGCGCGAGCTGTGCCAGCTGGCGGATATCGGTCGCGCCGGAATTCTGCAGTGCTGCCTGGCTCACGGCGGAAACGGCGATCGGCACGTCCGACAGGCGCTCGCTGCGCCGCGTCGCGGTTACGATGATGTCGCCGGCGTCGGTCGCTTGCGGGGCGACTTCTGCAGCGGGCACGGTCCCGTTCGGATTGGTCTGAACGGCGGGCACTTCCTGCGCGAGAGCGGGGGCGGCGATCGCCAATGTGGCGACGGACAATAGCAACGCGGTCTTGCGCATCGGGGAAGCTCTCCTGAATTCTTTTATCGGTAGGGTCGCGGCTCATAGGGCCATCCTCGCGCGCGTCCAGCCCCGGAAACGGCGGAAAACCGTAACTCTTGGCCGGATCGGATCCAGTTTTGCGGACACGATTGCGCCGTACCCAACCGTGGGCCTGCGTGACGCTAGGGAATGGGGGGCTGTGACGCGGCTGGCTGCAAATCGCGAATGTCGGATTTGCAGCCAGCGCGGACTGTAATTTTTTGTGTCCGGCTTATTTGGGCGCGAGCACCATCAGCATCTGCCGGCCTTCCATGCGCGGATAAGCCTCGACCTTGGCGGTCTCGGCGACATCGGCTTGGACACGCTGAAGGAGAACCATGCCGAGCTGGCCATGCGAAAGCTCGCGGCCGCGGAAGCGCAGGGTGATCTTTACCTTGTCGCCCTCGCCGATGAACTCGGCGACCTTCTTCATCTTGGTGTCGTAATCATGGTCGTCGATATTCGGACGCATCTTGATCTCTTTGATCTCCTGCGTCTTCTGGCTCTTGCGGGCGAGGTTCGCCTTCTTCTGCGCCTCGTACTTGAACTTGCCGACGTCGAGGAACTTGGCGACCGGGGGATCGGCGTTGGGCGACACTTCGACCAGGTCGAGACCGACCTCGCGCGCCTGCTCCATCGCTTCGCGGGTGAACATCACGCCAAGATTCTCGCCATCCTGGTCGATCACACGGACCTTCTGGCTCTGGATGAATTCATTGAAGCGAGGGCCGTTCATCGGCGGCGCCTGCCGGTTCATTGGGGGTCGGATAGGTGTAGCTCCTGTGGTTTCAGCATGGCGATATAGTGATTTTTATGGGCTTGCGAAAGATGGCCATAAACGACGCGCGATTAAAGCGATGTTAGCCTCGTTCACGCTAGGCGTGGGCAGGCATGACGACCGCGACTTTCCCCTCGTTCGGGCACCCGACAGATCGCCGTAGCGGCCTCTGGATGGCGCTGCCTGCGCGGTATCCGGTGGCTGTGGTGCTGGGCCTGACGCTGTTGCTCGCGCTCCTCGTGCGCGCCCCGTATGTCGGCGGTGACGGTGACGAATACCATTATTTAATCGCGGCGCGCTGTGCCGCCGAACATGGCGCGTGTCTGCCGCTCGATCATTGGGGGCGGCGCTACCCGATCGTCCTGCCGGTGGCGGCGGCGCTGCATATGTTCGGTGAAGGGCAGGGCAGCCTGATGCTCGCGCCGTTGGCGTACGCGCTGGCAGCGGCCGGTTTATTCACCGTTCTGGTGCAACGCCAATTCGGTCGCGCCGAGGCGTTGTTCGCCGGAATCGCGCTGGCTGTGACACCGGCCTTTGCGGCGCGCGTGCCGGAACTCAATATCGACATTCCCGAACTCGCGTTCGTGCTGGCGGCGCTATTGTGTTTGCAGATCGCGGTGCGGCGGGGGCGGATCGGCTGGGTAATCGGTTGCGGCGTCATGCTCGGGCTCGCGGTGCAGGCGCGGCCCACGTCGCTGGTTTTGCTACCGATCTTAGTCGGGTCCTTGCTCCTGCTGAAGCGCGCGCGCTGGACGATGCCGTTGATGGCGGGCGTCGCGTTCCCCAATCTGATCGAGGCAGCGGTCTATTGGGTGCAGGCTGGCGACGCGTTGTTACCGTGGCGCCTGTCGCTGGCACATAACGCTGTGCCGTCCTCCGCATTGCTGCCAGGCGTGGACACGCATCGCAGCCCACTGTTCAATCCAGCCTATATCGCCGGTTGGAATCGCGCGCAGAATGTACACGTGCATTGGCTGGTGGATGGGCTGCTCAACGTGCTGGTCGATCCCGCGATCGCGCTTACCTTGCTCTGCGCCGCGATCTTCATCGCGCGCGATTGGCGCAGGCTCCGACGCGAGCCGGTATTACTGGCTGGGATCGGTGGCGCGGCTTCGCTGTTCGGCGGGTTGACCTACGGCTTCGCGATCAATCCGGAGGCGCGGATGTTCCTGCCTGCCCTCGCTGTCGCCTGCGCCTGTTTCGGTGTGCTGGCCGCGCGCAGTTTGCCGGGCGGTCGGCTGCTGGTGGGCGTGGCGCTGGTCCTGCTCGTCGGCAAGGGCCTGATCGGAGCCTATGACCGTACCGACCTGACCCCGGCCGCGATCACCGCGCCGTTGTGGGTGGCAGGGCAACAAGACGTCGTGGTGGAACCGCGCACGGGCCGCTTCCTGGCGCTGCTTCCTGCGATCGAGGCGCTGCCGCGTTATGCCGGCGGCCCGGCACGACGTCTGCTGCTGCTCGGGCAGGGAAATTGCGGCAAGGCGATGCGCGAGACCGGGGTTTTCGGTTGGCGAACCCTGCAGGCTGCCTCGATCGCCGCGCCCGATCCCGCACCGGTTGCGGCATTGCGCCGGGCGCACCTGTTCCTCGGTCCGCCGGTCCAGCCGGTACTGTGCCTGCTGCGACCGGCGGGTTGATTATACCTGGTCGGGGGCCTTCGCGCTTGCCACCAGCACCGCGATGACCTCGTCCAGCTTCAGGAATTGCTGACGATCGCTGCCCAATTGGCGCAGCGCCACGGTGCCTTCCTCCGCCTCGCGCTTGCCGACGACGAGCAGATTGGGAACCTTGGCGAGCGAATGTTCGCGCACCTTGTAGTTGATCTTCTCGTTACGCACGTCCGTCTCGACGCGAACCCCCGCTGCGCGCAGCCGCGCGGTCACCTCGTTGGCATAATCGTCGGCATCGGAGACGATCGTCGCCACCACCGCCTGCACTGGTGACAGCCATAACGGGAAGCGTCCGGCATGATGTTCGATCAAGATGCCGATGAAACGTTCGAACGTGCCGAGGATCGCGCGGTGCAGCATCACCGGGCGATGCCGTTCGCCATCCGCGCCGACATAGCTCGCGTCGAGCCGGTCGGGCAGCACGCGGTCCGACTGGATCGTGCCGACCTGCCACGTCCGCCCGATCGCGTCGGTCAGGTGGAATTCCAGCTTGGGGGCGTAGAACGCGCCTTCGCCGGGCAATTCCTCGAACGCAGCCTTGATCGCAGGGTCCAGATTCGCGCCGAGCACGGCGTCGCGCAATTCCTTCTCGGCCGTGTCCCACATCGCGTCGGAGCCGAAGCGCTTGTCCGGGCGTAGCGCCAGCTTCACGGCATACTTGTCGAAGCCCAGATCCTTATAGACCGAGTCGAGCAGTTCGCAGAATTTCTGCACCTCCTCGATCAACTGGTCCTCGCGCACGAAGATATGCGCATCATCCTGCGTGAACTGGCGCACGCGCATGATGCCGTGCAGCGCGCCGTGCGGCTCGTTGCGGTGGCAGCAGCCGAATTCGGCCATGCGCATCGGCAGGTCGCGATACGATTTGATTCCCTGGCGGAAGATCAACACGTGTGCCGGGCAGTTCATCGGCTTCAGCGCCATCAGGTCGGCGGTGCCCGAGAAGATCGCGGCATCGTCCTCCGTGCCGGGAATCTCGTCGGGCACGACGAACATGTTCTCGCGATATTTGCCCCAATGGCCGGATTGCTCCCATTGGCGCGCGTCCATCAGCTGTGGCGTCTTGACCTCGACATAGCCCGCCGCATCCAGCCGGCGACGCATATACGCCTCCAGCTGGCGCCACAGCAGGAAGCCCTTGGGGTGCCAGAACACGCTGCCCTGCGCCTCGGACTGGAGGTGGAACAGGTCCATTTCCTGCCCGATCTTGCGATGGTCGCGCTTGCCCGCTTCCTCCAGCATCGTCAGATGCGCGTCGAGCTGCTTCTTGTTCAGCCACGCCGTGCCGTAGATGCGGCTGAGCATCGCATTGGCCTGATCGCCGCGCCAATAAGCGCCGGACACCCGCGTCAACTTGAATGCCGCAGGATCGAGCTTGCCGGTCGAAACCATGTGCGGGCCGCGACACATGTCGAGCCACTGACCCTGACGGTAGATCGTCAGTTCCTCGCCCTCAGGGAGTTCGGCGGCCCACTCGGCCTTGAACGTCTCGCCCTGCTGCGTCCACTGGTCGATCAGTTGCTGGCGACTCCACACCTCGCGCACGAACGGCTCGTTCTTCGCGATGATCTTGCGCATTTCCGCTTCGATCGCGGGCAGGTCGTCCTCGGTGAACGGGCGCTCTTTTGGCGCGAAATCGTAATAGAAGCCGTCGTCCGTCGACGGACCGAAGGTGATCTGCGTGCCGGGAAACAGGTGCTGCACCGCCTCGGCCATGACATGCGCGAAATCGTGCCGCGCGAGTTCCAGCGCGTCGGCTTCGTCCCGCGCCGTCACCAGCGCCAATCGGGCATTGCCCTCGAACGGGCGCATGATGTCGCGCAATTCGCCGTCCACCCGCGCGGCGATCGCCGCCTTGGCCAGGCCCGGCCCGATCGCCGCCGCAATGTCCGCTGGCGTGGTGCCGGGCGCGACGTCGCGCACGGAGCCATCGGGAAGCGTGATCGAATACATGGTCATGGGAGCGAGTTCCTGTCGAATGCGGCGCCTATGCACCGGATGGGGGCTTGAGAAAAGCCGGCCGGAGTGAAGCGGTCAGGAAACGGGTAGGGAGCGGCCGTGTCTCTCACCCGTTTCCGGGTGGAGCGTTCGGCCGGGTCGTCAGTGGACGCGCGTGCCGAACTCCCCCCGGAAGACCGGGGTGGTGGTAGTGGTCGGAACGAGGCAGCGGACTGACATGCTGGCGACATAGCGCATCGGCGGCGATTCCGCCAGCGTTCGCGATCAGGCGGCCCGCAGCACGATGCCGCACGGCGCATCGAGCAACTGCCGGATCGCGACGATGTGCTTGCGAACGCGGCCGTTGTACCATTCCACCCGCGCGCAAACCGCATCGTAATCGAAAGGCGCGTC